>JADDPT010000074.1 GCA_016781735.1 Rubrobacter sp. | reverse complement strand
TGCAGGAGGTCCACTTCCCACCGACACCGACTTTGAAACCGCCCTGGGTAGGCTCCGGCAAGTGCTTGACGCTTCGAAGTCGTCATGCGACAATCTCGGCGAAATGGACCTGGAGCCAGACGGGCGCACGTTTAGAGCCCCGGACCCGGAAGGCGATCAGCTTTTTGTCAGGGCGCTCCTTGGTGCCTTCCTGCTGGCCGCAGTATTCTGGTTTGTCGTTGACGTACTTGGCATCCGGGACGAGGCAGCACTATGGTCGAGCGTGTCCGTTTTCGTTCTTGCCTTGCTTGTCATTCTCTACCGATCTGCGCCGCACGAGCCGCCTACCTTAGGTGGCCGCTTCCGCAGACGCTGACGGGCCGCCCGCTTATCCTTCGTAGTAGTCCTACCCAGAAGTGAGGCCGTCCATTAGTCTGGCTCCTCGACGTCGCTCGGTAGAAGCTCTCCATATCTGGCAACGCGCGCTGTGGTACGCAGAAATCACCCTCGACCGGCTATAGCAGTAACAGGCCCCGGCGCGCCGCAGTCGTGACCGCTTCAGTCCGGCTTGCGGCTCCGAGCTTGGCAAGCACGGCGCTGACGTGAAACTTTGCTGTGTGGTCGCTGATCCCAAGCTGGAGCGCGATCGTCTTGTTCGGGAGGCCCGCGGCCATGAGCTGAAGCACCTCCAACTCACGCTGCGTCAACTTCTCGTCGGTGGGAGAGGCCGGCTCCGCGTGTGGGCGGATAGCGGCCTGGGAGACTTCCGACATGCGCGCAGGGTCGACCACCGTCAGCCCGCGCGCGACACCTCGGATAGCCGCCAGTATCTCTTCCGCCGACGCATCGCGTGTTAGGTAGCCCGTCGCCCCTCTACCGGCTCCCGCCCCAACCGCCGCCGGACTTCCGCCTAAAAGCACAATCCCCACGTCCGGGGCATCCTTCCGCAGCGTATCCAGGGCGTTCGCATTAGCGATGTCGTCGAGAAGAACCACGTCTGGAGCCTGTCCTCGGAGATACCGCCCGTCGCCCGGCTCTCTTGCCTCGACGACCTCTACCTCTCCGCTAGGCTCGAGTAAGGCGCGCAGGCCGGCGCGCACCGCCGGAAAGGGGGAGATTACGAGCACCCGGATCACTTACGCCACCGCGCGTAACGCAGGAACCACGGCGAACTCTCTATGTTCGCCGCCGCGAAGAACGTGTACCGTCACAGCGCTGCCGCGGTGCAGAGCGCCGAGCACCCTCTGCAGCTCTTCCGGCGTGCCGTCCGAGTGATCCCCCAGGCCGGTGAGTAGGTCGCCCTGCATAAGGCCGGCGCGGTCCGCCGGGCTTCCCTCCTCAACCTCGAGTACCAGCAGGGCTCTCTTCTGACGCGTGCCAGGCGTCGGTACGGCGACGAGCCTTAGGCCGACGTACGCCTGACCGTACACCTCCGGCGTTATCCAATTGAGTACCGCCTGAGAAGGGATTGCGAGAGCTACGCCCGCGGACGAGATCATGGAGTTGATTCCCAGCACCTTGCCGTCCACGTCGGCCAGAGGACCGCCCGAGTTCCCAGGGGCCAGGGAAACGTCAGCCTGGGTGAGGTCATCGAGTCGAGTCCTCTCGCCATCCGATACCTGTCCGGCGCCGGTGATGATGCCGGCCGTGACTACACCTTGCAGCCCCAGCGGGTTGCCAGCCGCGAGGACTACCTGTCCCACCCGCACACGCGAGGAGTCACCGACGATGGCGGCGGTCAGCCCGACGGCTTCGACCCGCAGCGCTGCGAGGTCGAGCTCAGGGCTCCTCATCACCACCCTCGCCTTCAGTTTCCTTGTGTCGCCGAGCACCACCGTGGCGGTGTCCTCCCTCACCACATGGTTGTTCGTCACAATGAGGCCGTCCGCCTCCCATATGACGCCGGAGCCACCTCCATTCCGCGACCTCACGACGACTACACTGCGGAGTAACCTCTCGGCAACCTCGGCGGTTTCCCGCGACACGCCGTGCGCGCGGGTAGCTTGTTCTATGGGTGCAATCATCACTGGCTCCCTTATGGTCTCTCGCCCAGGACTACGCTGATCTCTCTGGCTTCTCCACCACGCACCACCCTTGTCGCCAACTGAGCGCCCGCCTTCCGCCCGGCGAGCTGTGCCAGCAGATCATCGGTATCGTGCAGGAGGTTCCCATCTACCTCCAGCAGGATATCGCCTATCATCAGGCCGCTCTTCTCCGCGGGGCCACCCTGCTCAACCGTCAGCAGCATGAGTCCGCTCTCCTGCCGAGATGCCAGCCTGCCCCGCACGGATGCCGGCAAGCGAACCGTCTGAGTCCCGATCCCGAGGTAGGGCCGCTTGACTCCGCCCCGCGCCAGTGCGCTGGCCACTGAAACCACAATGCTGATCGGAAGTGCCAGCCCGGCCCCCTGGCTCAGCGTCCAGCTGTTGAGGGCTACAACCTCCCCCGAGGTGTTCACGAGTGGCCCGCCTGAGAATCCGGGGTATAGCATAGCGTCGGTGCGCACGAAGCCGTCCACCTGTGCTCCGCGGGCGGCGCGCCAAGGGCCGCCGAGCGCGCTGACGATTCCAAAGGAGGCCATCAGACCGGTCGGACCGGGGCGGCCTATCGCCAAGACTAGGTGCCCGATCTTCGCGCTACCGTCCTCCGCGTGGATGGCCGGGGAGAGGTCGGACGCCTCCACCTTGAGCAGCGCCAGGTCCGTGCCGGGGTCGCGGGCCACAACGGCAGCGGGCAGCGATCGGCCGTCGCCAAACCCTACAGTAATGTCCTCATCGCGCTCGAGCGTGTGGTCCGCGGCGAGTATTTGCCCACCGGCCGACCACACAATGCCGCTTGCTGCATTTCCCCTGCGAGCTTCAACTCGGACGACACTTGCGCCGGCCCTCTCAACCGCACTCGCAAGCTCCGCTGAAACCTCCGCCAGCGTGCCTGTCTTGCCTTCCGTCATTTCCTGCGTCATAGTGAGTCCTCCGCATATGATTCCCTGTTGTAAATCGACTGGCACAAGCATACGACTGAGCGCCCGGTAGCACACCGCCCATATGGGCAGCCGAGGGCCTGCGCGTGCGGGCAGGGAGATGTTTGACGCACACCCGCTACCCGCGCGAAGGCTGACTGGCACATCGCTTGCGTCCGTAGGGCCGAAACAACATAGAGTGGGAGGCGCAGATGGGCAAGCTCGAAGGGAAGAAGGCGCTGGTTACCGGCGCAGACAGTGGTATCGGACAGGCGATCGCGATAACGTTCGGACGGGAAGGCGCCGACGTGCTGGTGCACTACGGCAGCGACGCCGAGGGCGCGCGTAGTACCGCGGAGCAGATACGCAGTAACGGTGCGTCGGCCGACACGGCGCAGGCCGACCTCGCCGATCCGAACAACGCAAGGATGCTGTTCATTGAGGCGCTCGAAAGGCTGGGAAGCCTAGATATTCTCGTAAACTGCGCGGGCACCGGCGCGGCTGTCGAGGACTCGCTCAGCACTCCACTTGACGACTTCGTTCGGGTCCTCAACATAGACCTCGTTAGCCCCTGGGCGCTCGTGCAGGCCGCGGGAAAGCACATGTCCGAGCGGGGTTCCGGTTCGATCATCAACATCACGAGCGTGCACGAGGAGATACCATCGCCCGGTGGTGTCGCTTACGACGCGGCGAAGGGTGGCCTCCGAAACGTAACCCGCACGATGGCGTTGGAGCTCGCCCCGAAAGGCGTTCGGGTCAACAACATCGCCCCTGGGATGATCGCCACCCCGATGACGGCTGAGAAGCTAGAGGATCCCGAGCAAGCCCAGCAGAGTACAAGCCGGATCCCGATGGGACGGCCGGGGAAGCCACAGGAGATCGCCAATGTTGCGCTCCTCCTCGCATCCGATGACGGCAGCTACGTGACGGGCAGTTCGTACTTCGTGGACGGTGGGCTGATGCAGAGCGTCGGCGGCGGTGCCTAGCCGACCTGTCCCGTTATAGGGGACTGGACTAACAGCGAAGATCGCCGCTAGCCTCGGGAACTCTCAGCCCCCGCTTTGCTCGCTGCTGCCTGTACACGCTGTCCGCTGGAAACAGGTGCAGGTTCGTCCTCTGCCGTGAAGGAGCACTGTTTGTTATACTACTGTCTGGCGACAGGAGACGCGTCATAGCCTCGTAAGGGGTGACATGGTGCGGCTCTGTGCGGGGGGCTGGTCCGGCTCTCCGGGCTCGTGGAGGGGTCGCATAGTGGACTAGTGCAGTCGCCTCGAAAGCGACCAGGTGTTGAGCCTCGTGGGTTCGAATCCCACCCCCTCCGCCGCTACTGCACGTTGTCTGTTTGGAGAGGTCGCATAGTTTGGCCTAGTGCGCGCGACTGGAAATCGCGTAGGCGGTTATACCGTCTCGCGGGTTCGAATCCCGCCCTCTCCGCCGCTCCATCACGCGTGCCGCCTACAATGTCCCGAGGCGCCTAAGATTCGAAAGTCCTTCTCTCGACGCTGTAGACACAACGATGCGCAGGAAAGCCAACAGCGCTCCCCCAAAGCCGTGTAGAGTGCTATAGGTACTGGCGATACGGCGTAATCTCAAAACGGTTCGCCAAGCGCAGATACTCCTGCTCGTTACCTTCGATCATGAGCTTGTGGATGAGCACCACGTCTGCGTCCGGGATGAGTTCGACTGGCTGCACGCAGAGGCTCATCACCGGTCTTCCGTCCTCGTAAACGCGCACACGTCCTCTGTACTTGGGCACGCGGTAGACGCGCCCGGGCACGTTCGGGCTTGGAACGTCGATATACCCGAGGCGGCTTAGCTGCACGTACTCTTCCGGAGCGAGCGTCTCGGCGAGCAGTTGTTCCGCGCGGCTCTTTGCAGCCAGCCATTCGGAATGTGGCTGGTACGGACGTACGTCGTGGGCGCGCGCAGGATGCCCGAGATACCAGCACAGGGTGCCGACGACCATTAGTGCGAGAGCGGCGCTCGGCAGGTACGGGAGGAGGTCTCCCACGCCCTTAGCCTCCGGCTATGCGCGGCACGATGACTATCTGTTCCGCCTGTGGGTCGAAGGCCTCGGTGCGGCGCGCAGGTGCGTCCGGGGAAACCACAAATGCGGTGGAGCCGGAGGCGCGTTCCTGCCGGAAGATGCGCTCCGCTTCCCGCACGGCCGCCTCGGCACCGGGGTCGCCGGTAGAGGCTGCCTTCTCGTCCCATTGTACGGTTGTGTCACCGAGCTTGGAGAGTATCCTCAGCTTGCCCATTGTTTTATGTCCTTTCCAACCAACGAGTGGTTACGATGGACGCGGGTCCCGATTCTACAGCGCACGGCCCAGTCGCTACAACGACTTGCCACAGACCGAGGTGTAGAATGTGGAAATCATACACTAATCGCCTGTGCAGTCA
Source organism: Rubrobacter sp. (assembly GCA_016781735.1). Lineage (GTDB taxonomy): Bacteria > Chloroflexota > Chloroflexia > Thermobaculales > Thermobaculaceae > LC3-1. The sequence continues at coordinate 29,936 of JADDPT010000074.1, read as the reverse complement.
AGTTTGTGAAGAATGCCACAATATGTTCGGCCCACCGTCCGCGAACTCATCAGGGATGGCCGGGATAGGCTGCTCCGGGCAGGGGTAGAGACCGCTACCCTGGATACCGAGCTTCTGCTGGCCCACGCTCGTCGTGAGGCGCGCTCTCAACTTCTGGCGAACTTGGGTGAATACGTACTCCGTGAGACGGCAGAGGATTTCGAGTCACTCCTCCTTCGCCGTCTGGCACGCGAGCCGGTTTCTTACATCGTCGGTCGGCGCGAGTTCTGGGGACGCCCCTTTCTCGTCGACCCCAGCGTGCTCGTGCCAAGGCCGGAAACCGAGCTCTTGGTGGAGAGGGCGTTGAAGATAGCGCCACCGGGAGGCATCGTGGCGGATATCGGAACCGGGAGCGGCTGCATAGCCATTAGCGTAGCGCTCGACCGGCCCGACCTAGTTGTCTATGCGACCGATCGATCGCCGGAGGCACTTGCCGTGGCCCGCTTGAACGCGGCAGAGCTCGGGGCCGAAGGGAGAATACGCTTCCTGGAGGGTAGCCTGCTCGACCCTCTTCCCGAGAGAGCGGATGTGATCATTGCGAACTTGCCCTACGTGCCTACCCAGGAGCTGGCTGAGTTGGAGCTAGAGGTCAGTAGCTGGGAGCCACGGCCGGCTCTGGACGGCGGACCGGATGGACTCGACCTCGTTCGGCAGCTCATAACCCAGCTTCCCTCTCATGTAAAGCAACCTGCCGCCTGTCTGCTGGAGATTGATCCCCGACAGTATGAAGCGGTGACAGAGATCGTACGCACAGTGCTTCGAGGTTGGTCGGTCAAGCCGTTGCAGGATCTCTCCGGTCGCACGCGAGTGGCGGATCTGTCGTTCTTCACGGGGAGTTTATACCGGTAAGGTCTGGTTTTAGCCGGTGTTCACTCGCTACGTGTAACCTGCTTCTCGATAGACAACTACACTCCGAGAGGGAGGCTCCATATGCCTGTTTGCGGTAGCGACTCATCACACAAAGTCAGCGAGTGGTGGCGACGGAATGAGCTTGGACGGTGGTACCAGTGCGACACGTGTGGCACGACCATGCTGAGCCCCAGCCTGCGCTTCCGAATCATCATCTTCGGCGTCCGGCTCCGGCGCCTACTGCGACGCCGATGGCAGAACATGGCGGCGTAACGGGCGCATCGGATACTTAATAACCCATCAGGCTGATACCGCGCCGACGCGCGCTCTATAGCCGCCCCACCGAGTAGCAGTAGCAAGTCGCGCCGTCTCGCTTTCGCGCCGCCGGGCTCCGTGATATAATTTCGCACGAACACATCACGGAGAAATGTATTGAAAGTCACTACTGAAAGACTGCCAGGTAGCCTTGCGCGCCTCGAGATCGAGATCGAGCCGGAGCAGGTAAACCGCGAGATGGAGCGCGCGTACAAGCGTCTTGCGAACCGGGTGCAGGTGCCCGGCTTCCGGCGGGGAAAGGCGCCCAGGGTGCTTGTCGAGCGCAGCCTCGGCGAGGGAGCCGTGCTGCAGGAGGCCACGCGGGAACTAATCCCGACCGCCATCTCTGACGCGGTCGCCCAGGAACAACTCGACGTGATAGGCGAGCCTGAAGACTTCAACATGCTCGAATCGGAAGCGATAAAGTTCGAGGTCAACGTGCCTCTGGCCCCGACTGTTACTCTCGGCGACTACAAGTCCGTGACGGCCGAGCGGCAGCCCGCGGAAGTGACCGACGAACAGGTGGAGGAGGTCATCGAGCAGCTACGAGAACGGGAGCTGACGTGGGAGACTCCCGAGCCACTCAGGCCGGCCGAGGACGGTGATCAGCTTGTGCTGGACATCGAGGACTTCGTCGAGGGCGAGCCCACGGGCGAGAAGCAGGAAGACGTAGTCGTGGTGCTCGGTCGTGGCCCCCTCATGGAGAGCCTGGACCGACAGTTGGTCGGCGTACAGGAAGGACAGCAGTACGAGTTCGGTGCTCAGTTGCCTGAGGATCACCGGGAGGCGGATGTAGCGGGTAAGCAAGGGCGCTTCAAGGTTTTCGTCAAGAGCATCAAGCAACCACTGTTGCCTGAGGTGAACGACGAGTTCGCCGCCCGGGTGGGAGAAGGAGTGTCGACCGCCGCCGAGCTTCGCGAGAAGATCCGTCAGAACCTGCAGGAACGTGCTGAGAGTGGCGAGCGTGACCGGCTCGTTGCAGACGTCATTGCGAAGATCGTTGACAGCTCAGAGGTTGACGTCCCTGAAGTGCTCGTCGAGCGCGAGGTGGAACACCAGGTGGAACACTTTTCCGAGCGTCTTCGAACGCAGGGTGTCTCGCTGAGTCAGTTCCTTCAGTACACGAATCAAACCGAGCAGGAGATGCGCGGCGAGATGCGCGACTCGGCGCGGGAGCGTGTGACACGCGGTCTGGTGCTGAGCGAGGTGGCAAAGGCTGAAGGTATCGAGGTAGCCGACTCGGAAATTGATAGCGAGGTCGCGCGTATCCTCGGACGGATTGCGGATGAGGAGAAACCACAGGCCCAGCAGATACTAGAGGGCGACGAGTGGCGGTCCTCGATGCGGTCGCAGCTATACGACCGCAAACTGATAAATCGTGTGGTCGAGATAGCCACAGGCGATCCACTCGACACTCCGAGGGAGGACGCACCAGCGACCGAGGCCGAGGCAGAGACCGAGGACGCGGTTGCCATGGTCGAGGCGGAATCCGTGGTAGAAGAGATACAGCCGGTGAACGCCGGCGCGCAGGTGTAGGCAACAGGGCGTTAGTCCGAGCACGGGCGACACAAGGGAGGCAAACGTGGACATCAACCAGCTTATACCGATGGTGATCGAGAGCACCAACAGAGGGGAGCGCTCCTTCGACATCTACTCGAGGCTGCTGCGCGACCGCATCATCTTCCTCGGGACAGGGATAGACGACCAGATCGCAAACCTGATCGTGGCACAGCTCCTCCTACTTGACAGCGAAGACTCGGAGCGCGACATAAATATTTACATCAACAGTCCTGGCGGTTCGGTACCGGCCGGGCTGGCGATCTACGACACAATGCAGTTCGTAAAGTCTGACATCGTGACGATCTGCGTCGGGATGGCGGCGAGCATGGCAACCCCTCTACTCGCCGGCGGGACAAAGGGTAAGCGTCTCTGCCTGCCGAACTCCACGGTGCACATGCACCCGGCTAGCGGAGGGGCGCAAGGCCTGGCCTCCGACGTCGAAACGACGGCTCGTTGGTACATCGCCCAGCAGCGGCGCACCAGAGAGATTCTCGCGCGCCACACCGGTCAGCCGATCGAGCGCATCGCGCAGGACTTCGATCGCGAGCGGTTCATGACGGCGGATGAGGCCAAGGAGTACGGTATCATTGACGAGGTGCTCACAAGCGCCAAGGAATTACCAGAGCTTGTGGCGGCATCGGCCACCTAAGTATAGACTCGCACGGCACGGAGGGAGCGCATGTCAAACACGCGAACTGCAAGGTCCGGCTACAAGTGCTCCTTCTGTGGCAAGCGTCAGGAAGACGTTCGCAGGTTGATCGCGGGCCCAGGTGCCGTCTACATCTGCAATGAGTGCGTAGATCTCTGCCGGGAGATAATCGACGAGGAGGATTCGGCGCGTCTCCGGCGCGCTGAGTCCGGAACACACATCCCGCCGCCTAAGCGCATCTTCGAACTTCTCGACAGCTATGTTGTGGGTCAGGACCGGGCGAAGAAAACACTCTCGGTTGCCGTGTACAACCACTACAAGCGCGTTGCTGCCGAGATGCAGATTGATGACGTTGAGCTGCAGAAGAGCAATATCCTGCTCGTTGGTCCGACCGGCTGCGGCAAGACGCTCCTCGCGCAGACGCTCGCCAAGATACTTGACGTTCCCTTCTGCATTGCGGACGCTACAGCGCTTACGGAGGCGGGCTACGTTGGCGAAGACGTCGAGAATATACTGCTGCGCCTGATCCAGGCGGCCGACCTCGATGTTCATAGGGCGGAGCGCGGCATCGTCTACATAGACGAGATCGACAAGATCGCGCGCAAGAGCGATAACCCTTCCATCACGAGGGATGTCTCCGGCGAAGGCGTGCAGCAAGCCCTCTTGAAGATCATTGAAGGAACAACGGCCAATGTCCCGCCGCAGAGCGGCCGCAAGCATCCTCACCAGGAGTTCATCCAGATAGACACCACGAACATCCTGTTCATCTGCGGAGGGGCGTTCGAGGGTCTGGAGGACATTATCGCAAGGCGGGTCGGAGCTAAGCGGTCACTCGGGTTCGGCACTGCGCGTCCGGACTCGGAGGAGGCCAAGCGGGAGAGCGCCCAGTTACTGCAGCAGCTTACGTCCGATGACCTTCTTGGCTACGGCCTGATTCCGGAATTCATTGGTCGCCTCCCGGTCGCCGTTACGCTGGATCCCCTGTCCCAAACGGACCTGGTTCACATACTTACTGAGCCCAAGAACGCTATAACAAAGCAGTACCAGAAGTTCTTCTCGCTCGACAACGTGGAGCTCCAGTTCACAATGGATGCGCTGGAGGCCACTGCCGAGGAAGCTATCGCTCGCAAGACAGGGGCTCGAGGGCTGCGGTCTACCATCGAAGATGTGCTCCTGGAGACGATGTACGACATTCCGTCGGTGAGCGGCGTGCGCAAGTGTATCGTTGACGGAGATGTGATCCGGGAACGGTCCAAGCCGCATCTGGTGACGTGGGACGAGGATGGCAAGCAACTCGAGGAGAGCGCCTAGGTGCGGCACAGGCAGGCGAGAGCGGGCAGATGAGGTTGCTTAGGAACCTGGAGGATCTGGTCGAGCGGACCTTCGAGGGCGGTTTCAATCGGGTGTTCCGAGCGCGCGTCCAGCCGGCCGAGATAGCCACCAAGCTTGAAAGATCCATGGAGGGCAACAAGACCATAGGTGTGGGCAAGGTCTTTGCGCCGAACACCTATGAGGCTGCCCTCAACCCGCGGGACCACGAGGCATTCGAGCGCTACCTGGTCTCCCTGGAGCGCGAGCTTTCTTCCTATCTCAACGAGCGGGCCCGCGAGCTAGGCCTGACCCTTATAACTCGACCCAAGGTAAAGCTGGTAGCGTCGCCAAACGTCCGACCTGGCTCGGTCCAGGTGCAGTCGTGGCTGCAGGATCTCGAGTCCGTCGAGAGCGAAAACCAGGTAGAGTTCACGCAGCCAATAGAGATACTCCGCCAACGCGCGAAGCCCCGCGATATACAATCAGCATCGCTCACAGTCGTGGCGGGGCGTCAGAACGGAGAGCGCTACCAGTTGCCTCCCGGTCGCGTTCGCTTGGGGAGGGGTACGGAGAATCAGGTGGTGCTTGACGACTCGCGGGTCTCTCGGCAACACGCGGAGATCTTCCTGCGCGGCAGCGAGTGGTATCTGCGAGACTTAGGCAGCACAAATGGAACGTATGTGAACGGGTACGGCATTCGGGAACGCGCGCTCGAGAGCGGGGATCGCGTCTCGCTCGGAGGCGTGGAGCTCGTCTTCCACTCCCGCAGGTAGCGCCCGTAGGCAGTGGCAGGAGTCTCCCCCGTCCAATGGTATTACCGTTCGAGCTACTACTTCTCGGACTTCAGATCGGTTTTGTAGCGCTCCTCTATCTGTTCTTGTTCGAGGTGATGAGAGTCGTTCTGCGCGAGCTGCGTACTGCCGCGACCGAGGCTCCCACCAACTCACCGTACGGTAAGCTGGTGATGGTTCAGCCGGGGACGACTGGAATAATGCCCGGCACCGCGCTCCCGCTCGAGCCTACGACCGCGCTCGGACGTAAGCTGACCAACGGGGTTGTGCTCGACGACAGTACGGTGTCCGGAGAGCACGCCATCGTATACCTGCGTGACGGTGTCTGGTACGTTCGAGACGCCGGCAGCACTAACGGCACGCTGGTCAACGGTCAGGACGTCGTAGCTCCGTCACCAGTGCGTGTCGGTGACATGCTGCAACTGGGCAGTGTCCAACTGCGGCTGTCCCGCTAGGATCCAATATGCGCAACCCCGATGACTGGAGATTTCCTACCAGCCCACACAGCAGGCACCCTGCATCGGAGCAAACTCGGCGTTCGGCCCGGGAGCACGTCGTCGCCAAGGATATAGACTCATGGCGCACTGCCACCCGTTACAGACGTGGACAGGCGCCAAAGCGGAGCGGCGCGGGTGGGAAACTGCTCCGAGCAGCGACGCTACTACTAGGGCTTCTCGCAGTGGCCTTTATCGGCTCCGGCTGGCTGCTCAACAATGCCTATGAAGGTCGGATACTGCCTCAAGTGGTAGCCGGCAACGTGCCTGTCGGCTCCCTCACCCCTGTGCAGGCTTCTCAGAAGATTGAGCAGCAACTAGAGCCGTATCTAGAGGCGCCGGTTACACTTCGACTTGGGGAAAAGTCATGGCAACCCTCGGCGGAGGAAATAGGTCTCACGGTTGACGTGGAAGAGACAGTCGAGCGCGCCCTAAAGGCTGGTCGCGACCGAGGCACGGTACCGGTGCTCATAGGGATGCTGCTTGGCAGAGAGCGACCCGTCACCGTCCCATACGTGGCCAGCCTGGATAACGACCAGTTGGACCTGTATCTCTCGGATATCGGGGGCCAAGTAAACCAGGATCCCGCCGGGCCGCAGGTACGTGTTACCGGCAACGATGTGAGCGTCGAGGGCGGAGGTAGCGGTTACACATTTCTCAAGCCGGAGACCCAGACGCGCGTCGTGCGTACTCTGAGTGCTTTCTCCCGCGCGCCCGTGGAAGTTCAGATACTAAGCTCCGCGGGCCCGGTCTCGTCCGAGGAGGTGGCACGCTCCGAGGAAACGGCAAGGCGGATCCTATCGGGTCCGCTGGCGCTGGAGTCCAGGGGGCAGAGATGGGAGCTATCTAGGAAGCAGTTAGGTGACTGGCTGCGAAGCGAGGTGCGCAAGGACAGAGAGGGTACCAACTGGGTGGAGGTATTCCTTGACCCTGTGGCGCTGCAGACGTATCTGGAGCGACTTGCCAGTCAGATCAACCAACCTCCGGTGAACGCCCGACTCCAGTTCGTAGACGGTGAGCTACAGGTAGCGAGACCGAGCGCGGCCGGAGAAGCGCTGGACGTGCCACGTGCGGTGCAGGTGGTGCAGGACGCAGCCGCGGGCAAAGACAGGCTTGTGGCGCTCCCCACCAGACGCGTCACACCCGAAATTGACGAGGCTTCCCTCAGCACTCTGGGCGTAGAAGAGCTCATTGCCGAGGGGGGCGTCTCGGGCTTCGCCGACTCTCCTCCGGAGCGTCTCGCGAACATACGCAGTGCCTCCGACGCCATCACCGGCTACGTGGTGCAGCCAGGGGAGGAGTTCTCCTTCACCGAAGCATTGGGCAGGGTCAGCGAGGATAGGGGATTCCAGCCGGAACTGATAGGGAACGGTGAGCGAGGGTTTGACGGACCGTGGGCTGGAATTAGCCAGGTCAGCACGACGGTATTCCGAGCCGCCCTGCAGGCCGGCCTGCCCATACTCGAGCGGCACCCCGCTCCACATCGAGTGCCGTACTTCGAGCTCGAGGGGCAGAAACTCGGCACCGAGGCCATAGTCACACTCCCAGGGCAGGACCTTCGCTTTGATAACAACACGCGCGATGCAATCCTGATCCAGGTGCTCGTTGGCGAGCGGGACATGCGCGTAGAGCTATATGGCCGCAGACCAGCGTACTCCGTGGAGATAATAGGCCCAGAGATCGCAAACACGATTCAGCCGGAGGGCGACGTCTACTGGGAAGATTCGGCGGCTCCGACTTCCGAGCCGACTCTGTACGCACGCGCCGCGTCGGGTGGAGACGTTACCGTGGTCCGCCGAATTCGGGATGGAGAGAACGAGTCGGAGGATCCTTTCTTCTCTCGGTACGATCCGCTGCCGACGATATTCGTTCGTGGCAGCCTTGATGTCGGCGCCACGCCTACGGGCATGACCGAGCCATAGCTCTCTGCTCTGAGCGGCTCTAGGTTCCGCCGAGTTCGCGGACCGTATCCAGTTCCTACCTCACCGGAACCCGTCCGAGGTTGGTGAGTCTGGATGCCAGTGTGAGTGGTTCCTGCGTGTAGATCCGTACCCGCTTGCTACGCGACGTGTGTCCGGAAACTATCTCTACGTCTCCCCTGGCTACACTCAGCGCTTCCGCCAGGTAAGCTACCAAAGCAGTGTTGGCGGCTCCCTTCACGGCCCTCTGTGCGATCCGAACTCGGAGCTCGGAGCCTCGGAGCCCTGCGAGTTCGGTCCGTCCAGCGCCCGGCTGCACCCATACCCGCAGCAGTATGCCGCCAGTCAATCGTCTGACCACTTGCGTGTGATCCATTTGAGCTTCAGCATGATTCACCGTGACTCGGCTGCGGCTATGCGAGCTTCTATTTGCTCCCGAGTTGGGGCACCCGGCCCCTCCACCTCGATGACGTGCGATGCGGCGCTGTTGGCGAACCGAGCCGCTAGCTCGATGCTGCCGGAGCCGTGCAGTTCAAGCAAGAACGCCGCTGCGAAAACATCCCCCGCCCCGGTAGGGTCTGTCGGACTGCACGGATACGCCGGAAACTTGCGGGCCACGCCCCTCTCATAGACTGTAGCCCCGCGCTCGCTGTGGGTCAGAGCTACTATCTCCACTAATTGGACATATCTCGCCAGCTCCCTTTGGTCGGGTAGGTCCTCCTCGCTCACTACCAGGACGTCCACGCCGGTCAGCAGCTGTTCTGCCTCCGTCCAGCGGATGGCATGCACTAGCCCTTCGCCGGCCCATGCGCGCATCATTCCTTGGGGAGTCACACCTAAGAGCGAGTTCTGGAACGATTGGAAGAGGTCCTGGCGGAGCTCACCGGCGACAGGACCAAGCAATACCACAGGGGCGGATCTCCACTCTGGCGGCACATCACTGAGTCCAATCATGGATGCATGTTCGGAAATGACTTGCTGACGCGCAAAGCCATAGTACGTGTTGCGGAATGTGGTCGTGTGAGGGCTGGGCCGGACGCTCACGCTCGCCCCTTCCAGCGCTCGCGCGACGGGCATATCCTCGCCACAGCTAGTTACGACGGCTGCGTGCAGTCCCAGCCTGACGGCCAGGGCGCTTGCGTACGTGACGGTTCCACCAACTCTGAAGCCGTCGGGTGTCAGGTCCTTGGAGACGTGTCCTATAGCCAGGAAGTCGGGTTCTCCGTGATGGGAGGAGACGGGACTACTCCGCAGGGTAGATCACCACCCTGCGATCATCGCCTTCGCCGATGCTTTCTGTCTCCACCCGTCGGTCGTCCTGAATGGTGACGTGCAGGATGCGGCGCTCCCGGGCCGGCATAGGTTCGAATGTGAAAGGTTGCTGAGTCTCCAGCACTCGTCGGGCCATCCTGCGGGCCAGACCTTCCAGGGTTTCCTCGCGCCGCCTGCGGTATCCCGCCACGTCGACCTGAAGATTCGGCCACAACCCGACTTGTTTCTGAACCATTAGACCGAGGATATACTGTAGGGCAGCGAGATTGTCGCCACGCCGGCCGATCAGCACTCCCAGGTCCTCACCCTCGACCTCAGCGATGACTGGGGCCTCCGGGTCGCTTGTGTTCATGCTTTGCGGAGAAACGTGGCAGCTCGCAACGATCCCGAGGTGGTGCAGTAGATCACTGAGCATCTCCTGGGCGCTCTCGGCCACACGCATCCGGTCGCCGGGGGAGAGTTGCTGCCTCCTGCGTGCCCGTGGCGCACGCGCTTGAGAAGTTCCGCTCTCCATGGCCGTGGCGTCAAGAGCAGTTACGAGAACGAGAGCCTCGTCGCTTGCGTAGCCGTGCTCGTCCGGTTCCCCCGGATTCCGCAGGACCTGCACCTCTACCTCTGCTCGTTCCCTCCCGAGCTGGGCGAGCGCCAACTCTATAGCGTCATCCACGGAGGTAGCAGAGATCTCCACGCTCTCGGCCATGCTCACAGTCTTAGTTCCCTTTCGTCAGGAGGCTACTTTCGCTTGCGTCGGCGGTTGTTCTGACGGGTGCGCGTTGGACCGATCTGGGTAGCCCTGTCCTCTGTTGCCGGGCTGCTTGTAGCGTACACAGCCCGGCCGTTGCTGCCCGGCGCCCCTGGCAGGCGCCACGGGTCGTCCGTGAACCGTACGCCTTCGGTGGGCACCAACTCCGGGCCGGACTGGTCGGCACTGCCTCTCTCTTCGCCCGCAGTGCTACGTGGCACCACGTTCTGTGCGCCGCCTTGCTTCTGAGCCTGTAGCTCCTGCTGCTGCCTCTGCGCCTCGAGCATTCGCTCGTTGAGCCGCTGCATAAAACCTGGCTTGCCGTGGTGCCCATCCGGTAGTCGCTGGGGCAGGTAGCTTTTCGGTTGCCGCTTCGGCAGGAACGGTAGGAGGTCGGAGAGCGAGCCCCAGCCGGTGACGAAGAACTGCAGCACGGCGCTGTATAGCGCGGATATGAACCAGTACAAAACGAGGCCCGAGGCAAGTCCCCAACCGAAGACGATCACGAGAAGCGGCATGAACTGCAGCATAGTGTTCATCTGCTTCTGCTGAGGATCGAGGTATTGCGCGGGGGTCTGCATGCTCATGCGCGTTTGCACGAACTGCGCTAGCGCTGCAAGTACTGGAATCAGGTGAAGCGGGTCCGGGCGTGCGATGCTCTCTAGCCAAAGAAATCCGGTCAGTTCGTTCGGTCCCACGACCCTGGGCAGCCGCTGAAGTGCGCTGTATAACGCAAGCCAGATCGGTAGCTGTACAAGCGTCGGGAGGCAGCCTGCCAGCGGGTTGAAACCGTACTGGCGGTAAAGGGCCATCTGCTCGGCGCTAGCTGCGGCGCGGTCCTTAGGATGTTTCTTTTGTATCTCGCGCACCATTGGCGCGAGCTCCTGCTGGCGCCGCGAGTTGCGGAGAGCCGGCAGGGTCAACGGAAGCACGAGCGTCTTGACGATTATTGTCAGTAGAATAATCGCGAGACCGGTATTGCCGGTTAGCTCGTTAAGGTAGCGGACGGACTCGACGATGAAATTGACGAGAAGGTTCCAGAGTGGCAAGTTTGACTCCTAAGCGGCGGACTTATGGGACGGGATCGAGACCGCCTTTTGTCCACGGGTTACAACGCAGTATCCTCCAGGCGGTGAGCCACGCTCCCTTGAAGATACCATACTTCTCGAACGCCTCATAACCGTACTGCGAGCAGCTTGGGTAGAAGCGGCAGGACGGTGGCAGAAGTGGAGAAAGTACGATCTGGTATGCTCGGATGAGTAAGAGGGCTATCCGACGCATTGCTCGCCTCCGTCACTGAGTGCCTTGGCGTGTAGTCCGAGCTTCTGCAGCTGCTCCGCGACAGAACGGCATAGGGCCGCAAAATCCACGGTTAGCTGTTCCTTCTTCGCTATACCGATCAGGAGGAAGGCGCCGTCTTCACCGCTGTACACGATGCGCAGCGCTTCGCGTAGGCGTCGACGTGCCTTATTCCTGGGAACAGCGCCTCCGAACCCTTTCGCGGTGGTGAACCCGAAACGCGTTGTCTCGCCCTCGCGGAGGACACATAAGGTGCTGTAGGCATCAGAGACGCACCTGCCGCGACGGCGAACGGTACGCCATTCGGAGGACGCCCGTATCCGCTGCGGTCGTCTGAGCACAGTGGCTCTCTAGGAGTCGCTGACCGAGAGGCGCTTGCGACCCCGTCGCCGGCGAGCCGAGATCACCGCCCGGCCGGCTGCGGTCTTCATCCTGGCCAAAAAGCCGTGCTTTCGCAGCCGAGGCCGCTTCTTGGGCTGGTACGTACGCTTAGTCATCTCTGTCGAGTCCTCGATTCGTGGTGGCCATAACGATAACGGCGAATTATAGGGGCCACGCGGAGACACTGTCAAACATACGAGCTCCCACGAAGCCTCAACGCGAGTTGACAGGATGTGAACAAGTGCCGAATAATACCAACCACAAGAGCGCGTCCGCTGTCACCAGCGGTACGTCGGCAGGAAAGAAACTCCGTGGAACTGCAGCAACTACTCGATACTGTATCCGCCTACCTTTCCGAGGAGGAGGTGCGAGTGGTCGAGCGCGCGTACGAGGTTGCAGAGCAGGCTCATCGAGGGATGACTCGCCAGTCGGGCGAGCCCTTCGTCGCCCACCCGCTTCACGTGGCCTCCATACTTGCGCACCTCCGACTGGACGCCCAGGCGCTCACTGCCGCGCTCCTTCACGACACGGTGGAAGACACCGAGCTCTCGCTGCAGGACATTGAGGAATCATTCGGACCCGAGGTGTCGCGCCTTGTGGACGGGCTGACCAAGCTGGGCAAGATCCGTCTGTCGGCAGAGGACGACCGGCACCGTAAGTTGCAGGAAGCCCAGTCGGAGAACCTACGCAAGATGTTCCTCGCGATGGTCGAGGATCCGCGTGTCGTGCTTATAAAGCTCGCCGACCGGCTGCACAACATGCGCACGATTGGCGCCCTCCCCCGAGAGAAGCAGGTAGAGAAGGCGCGAGAGACGCTCGAGATATACGCCCCCCTGGCAAGCAGGCTTGGCATCAGCGAGATGAAGAGCGAGCTGGAAGACCTCGCGTTCAGGGCGCTTCAGCCCGAAAAGGCGAGAGAGCTCGCCGCCAGCCTCACCAAGACCGGTGGCAGCCGTCGAAAGTACATGGACCGAGTTATCCGTACCTTGCGACAGGCGCTGGCGGAAGAGGGAATTGAGGCGGAGATCACCGGACGCCAAAAGCACCTCTACAGCATCTACCGCAAGATGGAGCGCAAGAAGCAACCCTTCGAGCAGATATGGGACGTAGTCGGTCTGCGAGTGATCACAGATGAGGTGATGCAGTGCTACGCGGCGCTCGGCGTTATCCACAACCTATGGCGCCCCATCCCCGGGGAACTGGATGACTATATCGCCATACCCAAGCAGAGCATGTATCGCTCCCTGCACACCGCCGTGCTGGCCCTCGATGGACGTCCGCTTGAGATCCAGATCCGCACCAGAGAGATGCACGAGATCGCCGAGCACGGTATCGCAGCCCACTGGCGCTACAAGGAGGGCCGCAAGAGCGACTCCGCCAGCGAGTATCGCGTGGCCTGGCTACGCAGGCTGCTCGAGTGGCGAGACGACCTCGCGGACGCCCACGAGTTCGTGGAGTCGGTCAAGAATGACGTGTTGCAGGAACACATTTACGTTTTCACGCCTACCGGAGACGTCATAGAGCTACCTCGCGGCGCCACCCCCATCGACTTCGCGTACCGGATACACACCGAGGTCGGTAACCACTGCGTGGGAGCGCTCGTGAACGACCGCATGGTGCCACTCGACCACGCGCTGGCGAGCGGTGACGTGGTGAAGATTCGAACCAGCAAGGCGAAGCAGGGACCGAGCCGTGACTGGCTCAATCCTTCTCTGGGGTACGTCGCCACAGCGTCGGCGCGCGAGAAGATACGCCAGTGGTTCCGTCGACAAGAGCGCGGGGAGAACACAGCCCAGGGACGTGAGATGCTGGAGCGCGAGCTCAAACGGCTCGGCCTCGAGCACGTCAAGCTCGAGGACGTGGCCGCACACTTTCCGATATACCAAGGGCTCGATGACTTCCTGGCGGCCGTGGGTTATGGCGCCGTCACTACCGCGCAGATAGCGGGCAAGTTGGTTGTGCAGGAGGAGAAGGACATCCTCTCGCAGCCCCAGCCAGTCCGGCGCGTCGCTGCGGTCGGCGACGTGCAGGTCATGGGCGTTGACGATCTGCTGACGACGCTCGCGCGCTGCTGCACTCCGATGCTCGGCGACGATATAACTGGGTTCATCACGCGGGGTCGAGGTGTGACGATACACCGTGTTGACTGCCCGAACGTGCGGAACGCCGATGGTGAGCGACTGATACCCGTTAGCTGGAACGGCGCGGAGCAGCAGGTTTACTCCGTCGTCCTGCAGGTGGTCGCACTCAACCGCGTAGGCGTGCTGCGAGATGTCAGCACGGTCGTCTCGGCGGAGAGAGTCAACATGCGGGACGTGCAGACCTTTGATCATCGTGACCATACCGTGACGATTCAGTTTGCGGCGGATGTTACGCAGGTAGCGGATGTGAGCCGGCTGCTTCAGAAGCTCGAGCGGCTCAAGGACGTGCTGGAGGTGCGGCGACGAACGCCCGCCCGAAGTCAGCCGACCCCAACCGCTTGAGCGGTATCCGGCGACCTAATAGCGCGAGCTTGCATTGCCCCGATGTCGCTGGGCTCCGATGGCCGTCGAGACAGCTTGCCTGAGCGATGCTCATGTACTATGCGATCCGTATCGCTCTCCTGCTGGCTCGTCGAGTCTCCAGGCCGACCGCATACCGAGCTTGTGAGCTGTTAGGGCCGCTCTTCTGGTTGTTCAACCGGCGCGCACGACGAACGATCGAGTACAGGCTAAGGCGCGTAGTAGGGACGGAGGTCCCAGTGCGAAAGATCGCTCACCTGTCTCGCCGGACGTTCGTGCACCAGACGAAGGACTACTACGACCTGTTACTGCCCGCCTGCGCGCCGGGCGCGGACGCTCTCAGCGCGGTTACCGTGCATGGCTTAGATCATATATGGCAGGCACGGCGGGATGGGTATGGCGTGGTTGCGGTGCCGTTCCACATGGCGGGGTTCAACCTGGCTGTACAAGCCGCCGTCGGGAACGGCTTCCCCGCCGCTGCTGTGGCCGAGCCCTTACAGCCCCTGCGGTTGCGCCGTCTGGTGGACGACCTTCGCTCCTCCCTGGGTCTGCGGCTAATACCAGCCAGTAGCAGAAACACGCGAACCCTACTTCGGGCGCTGCGCCAAAGAGACGTGCTCGTAATCGCAGGCGACCGCACCGCTACAGGGACCGGTGTGCCTGTAATGTTGTTCGGCTCCACGGCAGTGCTGCCTGCCGCTCCGGCTGTGCTGGCTTTACGTACGGGCGCTCGCATCGTGCCGGCACTCCACAGACGTACTAAGGGAAATGGCGTGCATATGTGGGTGATGGAGCCGATCTCTTACTCCAGGACCAACTACTTCGACGCTGACGTGGCTGCGATCACGCAGCAGCTTGCGGACATATTCGAGCGTCACATCGCTTCATATCCGGAGCAGTGGGTCGTTGCCGAAGCGATATGGAAGGATGACGTGGCGGAGCCGCCCGGGCGGAGTAGCTACAGGGTCGTAGCGCCCTCGTTGTAGCCATGCATGCTCCGCTCACCATATTGATCTACGGGACCGGCATTGGCCCTGAGCCGCTCGATCTCTGCGCGAAGCGATAGGATCTGCTCTCGCATGTGCAGGATGACTTCAACGGCCGCGAGGTTCACTCCCAGCTCGTTCATCAGTCGCTGTATCCGCAGCACGAGCTCTATGTCGCGCTCGGTGTACAGCCTGACGTTTCCGCGAGTACGTAGCGGGGCTATCAACCCTAGCCGCTCGTAGTGTCGCAGGGTCTGCGGATGGCAGTTGGCGAGGTTGGCGGCTGCGCTTATGATGTAGCGCGGTTGGAGCTCCGGTCCTATATCGCTCATGCGCTTGCCGCCGTGGCAGCGTCATCGCTCCCCAGCTCCCTCAGCCGGCGAAACAGGTCACGCTGCTCCGCGGTCAGCTTCTCCGGCAGCTGCACCGTTACAGTCGCGTATAGGTCACCCCGTTTGGAAGGATTACCGAGCACTGGCATGCCCTGCCCTCTAAGTCGAAAGGATCTGCCATTATTGGTCCCCTTGGGGATCGTCAGCACCAGCTTGCGTCCACTGGGAGTCGGAACCTCTACCTCGCCACCCAGCATACAGGTGTAAAGGTCTACGGGCACGTCCACACGGAGATCAGCTCCGTCAACTACGAACTCGTCATGGGGTCGCAGACTGATGCGGAGGTAAAGGTCCCCTGAAGGCGCTCCACCTAGTCCACGCTCGCCCTTGCCGGCAATGCGAACGCGCGCTCCCTCGTACACGCCGGCCGGGATCTTCACCTGCAGTCGCCGACTGTCGCCTACCGTGCCCCTGCCCCTGCAGGTGTTGCAGAGCTGAGTTTGCTTGATACCAACACCGCCGCACTCGGGGCAGACGGACTCGGTCTGGAGCTGCAGGGTGCGCTCCGTACCCTGAATGGCTTCCTCCAGCGTTAGCTCGACTTCCTGCTCGATATCTGCGCCACGCTGCAGCCTGGTCCGGGTCGTTGTGCCTGAGGCACGCCGGGTCCCCGTATTGCCGAAGAGTGTGCGGAAGAAGTCTGAGAAGCTGCCGGCATCGTCGACTTGTTCGTACTGCACGCCCTCGGTGCCACCGGTATACCAGCGGGAGAAGTCTGTCTGCTGCCGAGTACCGGCAGTCTGCTGAAACCACTCCCAGTCGGCGCCGTAGCGATCGTACTTGGCTCGCTTCTCCGGGTCACTGAGGACCTGGTACGCCTCGTTGATCTCCTTGAAGCGTCTCTCCGCACCCTCATCGCCCGGATTCACATCAGGGTGGTGCTGACGGGCGAGCTTCCGATATGCGGCGCGCACTTCTTGCTCGCTGGCGCCCTTCTTGAGGCCAAGGGCTTTGTAGTAGTCCTTGTATTCCACGTGTCGCTCTCTGAGACGTTAGGTGTATGGGATGGCTGGGAATGCCTGGTCGTTCATGCTACGGCCCTCGATGCGGCCCTGTCAACGCCCGCGCATCGCTCGGCCGCTTCGGGGGAGCGGATTTTTGGAGCTCTCTGGGCAGGTAGGCGCTGAACCTCGTGTAAAGGTCGTGCGATGTGGCGATACCTGCGAAGGTCGACGCCGTTCTCTTTGGGGTGATGATGAACGGGTATGCCTGAGGTCCCCCGAACGCACCGTGAACTCCCATCTGCTCCTCGAAAGCCACTCCGACGCCCTGAAGCACGCTGCCGAATATTATCAGGTCGGCGCTCTTCGGATAGGCGGCTATTCGCAGCACCTCAGCTAGTGTCCAGCCCGCCGGGTCGAGAGATCGAAGCGGGTCGACGCCAACGACCCTCGGCTCCCCGTCCCACAGGAGGCGACCATCCTTGCCCAAAATGACGACTCGGTGACCTTCCCGGCCGATAACGAGTCCCACCGACGGGTGATCGACCAATCGGTCTATCAAGCCGGGATATCCGCGCTGGATACGAGTGAGATCGAGGTGGCCGGGGGCTTGGTTGAAGTACAGTCCCGCCATGCCGCTACATCCTACGGCCACCACGTCCGACGCTGCTACCAGCTCGTCAGCGTCATCCCCAAGGTGCCTGCGCTCCACGTACTCGCGTATTCGGCGCACCGCTCGTGCTGTGGTCGGCGGGAGCGAATCCTGTGCCGAACGTAGCTCGTCCGCCAGGAAGGCGATATGGGAGCGCGCCTCGACCTCCTCCTCCAGCAGCTCGGTAAGAACCGGCTCGCTCACCAGGTGTGCTACGTACTGGCCGAAGGACTCTCCATGCAACGCTCGAAAGGGAATGGCCGGTGTCTGTCCGTGATCGGAGAGCACGTACAGGTCGTATCGGGCAGCGGAGAGCCGGCGCATCCGGTCGATCTGCCGGACCTGTCGGTCGACCGCCCGTACCGCCCGGAGCGCGGGCCGGCTCAGCGGGCCAAAGTGGTGCGCCATGTTATCGTACAGATTGTACGTCGTGTAGATGTTCGGGATGCCGCGGTACATGTCTACCATGACCGCGAAGGTCTGCATCTCCTTTATCAGTACGTGTGCGAGCACGCGCACGAGGGGGAACGCACCCTCCCACCTCACCCTGTGCTTGTCCTTCCAGTACGAGGCGGTGCGCTCGGCAAAGGCATACAGCGCCTCAACGACGGACATTATCAGGACGCGCAACGTGCGCACGGGGCTTAGGGCGAAGAGTACGAAGAAGCCTATCCCCTTGATGCCGTCGAGGAGCGAGCCCTGCCCGAAGGTGCTGAGGGTGAACAGGGAGCGCGCCGCGCCACCGCTTATGAGGTTGGAGTATGACGAGCCGCCCTCTAGGATCCCACGCCTTCCCTGACCTACGTTCTCCTCCAATTCTTTAAGATTGGCGGGCAGCTTGCAGCTTACCGTTCGTCCGCGCTCCTTGTCGTACCAACGGAAGGCAGGCACCCCATAGGAGTTGCCGTACATGATCGCGCTCTGCGCCGCCGGGGTGGAGGACGGTAGTCCGCAGGTGTACGGCTGGAGCACGTGCTCGCGATCGAGCATCTTTTTCAGGTACGGGGCGTAACCATGCTCCATAGCGTGTAGCAGGTGCTCGTGAGCGAGGGAGTCTATCTGGATTACGACGAAGCCCCGTCGTCCGCTGCCGGCCCTTTCACTCAGGCCGAGCTGCTGGCTTGCGGCCCGGTACTTGGTGCGGTAGAAGGTGTCCGTGACGATCATGAACAGCTCAACGAGCACCTGCTGAACCAGGGTCATGCACCGATGAAATGGGGCGAGCATGTCAGGCAGATCCAAGCCGGCGCCGTACGCCCCGGCGGAGCCTGATCACTCCGTAAACGAGCAGTATGAGCGTGATCAGGAGCACAGCTATGCCGATGGGTGCAGCGAGCATGCCGAGGACGACGGTGGCGCCGACGAACAGATCCTCGAAGACACTTACCACCGGGTTCGCGAGCCCGCCGGTGCTGGCAGTCCAGATGGGCCGGGTGCCCGCCTTGAATGCATGCAGCCCGCCAGCGCCAAGTGCTCCCAGCAGCAGCACCGCCACCGGTGCCGTCTCGGTTAGTGACTGATTCGTGCCGGCGAAGATGGCGGCTCCGGACGCTGGACGCACGATGGTGCCGATCAGGTCGTTCACGCTGTCTACAGCAGGAACCTTGTCAGCCACTATCTCCACCGTGAGCATGACGACGAGGATGACGAGTGCGGGAGTAGAGGAAAGCGCGTCATACGGCGCCGCGAGTGTTATCCAGCCGACCCGGTCACCGAAACCAACCAGGAGGAGGGCGAGATAGGCGTTGAAGCCGGCGGGGGCGGACACGGTTAGACTGGTCAGCAGACCGAGTAAGCCTTCCATTTAGCACCTGCCTCCCGAACCCACGAGGACCTCGTCGTCTTAGGGCTAGTATACATTATGGTTTCTGTGGGGACTGGGCGCGGATAGCCGGTTCTGACTGTCTCAAAGATAATGACGGACGATCCTTGAAGCCGCAGGATGCGTCAAGGGCTAGCGGATTCTGCTCCTGCGGGCCGATATAAGTTCACGTCCCCGGACGGAGCCGCGTTCGTCGGATCAGGTCGAGTTGCCAGAGCCCTAGTGAGCGACCTGTCGAATGACCCCCATCAGCTTGCCCTGGACCTGGACAGCGTCGGAATCCACGTAGATGGGCGCCATGGTCACGTTCGCTGGCTGGAGGCGAACGCGTGTGCCTTCCCGGTAGAACTTCTTCAGAGTGGTCGTCTTTTCGCCTTCGATCCAGACGGCGACGGTCTCGCCGTTCTCGGCAGTCTTCTGGGAACGCATGAGGACTACGTCCCCGTCGGCGATAAGTGCGTCCACCATCGAGTACCCCTTCACGCGCAGGGCAAACAACCCCTCGCCGCGAAGGTTCATGAGCGACGGACTAACCTCCACTGTGTCTCCCCAGGATCGGGGATCACTCAGGTCATCGGGGACTTCTATCGGAGCACCTGCGGCGATGGTGCCAACGATCGGTATTGAAAGTCGGTCATCCTTAGGCGCCGGCATCTCCGTCAGCTCGATCCCGCGGCTTATGTTCCTGCTACGACGCAACTCGCCCTTCTCGACCAGTTGGTTCAAATTGTAATCCACAACCGAGGTGGAAGATATCTGCAGCGCGTTCTGGATCTCGCGGACTGTCGGCGGTCGGCTGTTCTCCAGCGTGAACTCGCGGATATACTTCAGTATCGTTGCCTGTCGGGCACTCAGCGTGGTTTTCAAGGAAAGCTCCCATTCGTAGATCAGATCTTTTTTGTGATTATAGTTGCGAACACATGTTCGTGTCAATCGGTTTAGTCCGCGGTGCTGTTGACGGGTCCGCAGCCTCCGGGTTAAATGGTGCTGCGCGCCCGGCATCGGGCGGAAGGAGTATGGGTGGCACAGGTATACGTCGCGCTTGACCTGGAGATGACGGGGCAGGACTATGTACGCGATGAGATCATCCAGATCGGCGCTATTAAGTTTGACGAGCGTCGGGTACTTGGACGCTGGCAGTCACTGGTCAGGCCGCCCCGCTCGGTGCCATACAAGATAACCAGATTGACCGGAATTCGCCCGCGAGACCTGCAGACCGCTCCCCTGTTCGAGAACGTACGGTCGGAACTGGCGGACTTCCTGGGGGGCTACCCGGTCGTCGGTCATAGCGTGGGTCACGACTGCAGGTTTTTGATGGCTAAGGGTATGCCGGTCAGCAATCCGGAGTACGACACATGGGAGCTTGCTACCCTGCTTATTCCGTCGCTCTCCACGTATAGCCTGCACGGTGTGGCGGAAGCCCTCGGCGTTGCGCCATCGGGGAGCGAGCACGACGCGATGGCGGACGCGGAACTCTCGCGCCGGGTGTTTCTATCTTTGCTTGCCAAGCTTCGCAAGCTGCATCCAGAGCTCCTGAACGAGGTTGCCGGGCTGGCTCAGGGATCGGGTTGGCCTCTTCACTCCCTTTTCTCGTTAGTTCGGGATGATCTGACTGTCCGGACTCCTGCCAGCACTGTGTCCGGCAGTATCGCTGCACAGCTACTGGCGAAGGGGCTGAGCGAGGAGGACCTGACTCGCTCTCTTCTCGCGCCACGGGAGCGAGTGCCTGCATTGGAGCCTGCGGCGGAACCCGCGCCACTTGACCCCGGCGACCTGAGCAGTGCCTTCGCTCCTGGCGGGGCGCTCGCGTCTTCGTTCCCTGGTTACGAGCAGCGGCCGCAACAGGTAGAGATGATGCGCGCCGTCGCTGAGGCGTTCAACGATGAACACCCACTAGTAGTTGAGGCTGGCACAGGCACGGGCAAGTCGCTCGCCTATCTGTACCCTGCCGTCCTTTGGGCGCTCCGCAACGGTGAGCGCGTCGTGATTTCCACTGATACGATCAACCTTCAGGACCAGTTGTATAACAAGGACATTCCGGACATCCGGCGCGCGCTTGGCACTGACGGCAGGGGGCTGCGAGCAACGCCGGTTAAGGGCCGGAGTAACTACCTGTGCCTCAAGCGGTGGGAGGCTTACCGGCGAAGCGGTAACTTCACACCCGATGAGGTTCGGTTCGTCGCTAAGGTGCTGTTCTGGCTGCCGAATACTTTGACAGGTGATGTGGCCGAGCTACCGCTCTCGCAAGAAGAGCGAATCCACTGGCTCAAGGTATGCGCGACCAGAGGAACGTGCACTGGCAGGTACTGTCAGTTCGCGGACGGAAAGCACTGCTTCCTGTATCGCGCGCGCCAGGCGGCCGAGGGTTCACACCTGATCGTTGTGAATCACTCGTTGATGCTCTCGGATATTGCGGCGAACAGTAAGGTGCTCCCTTCCTACAGCTACCTTGTGGTTGACGAGGCCCATACCCTTGAATCGGAGGCTACCGATCAACTCGGCTTCTCTCTGGACGCACGCGCATTGAACGATCACTTGGACCGCATCAGTAAGCCCGTGCCGCCCGACCGGCACGAAGGTCTGGCGAGTAGCTTGCCGGTGCACCTGAGGGGAAGTCGCGTCTCCACGGATGCCGCAAACCAGGTCCTTCGGCTTTCAGGACAGTTGGCTGACTGGACCGCGAGCGTGCGCGCGAGGACGCAAGAATTTTTCGCTACTCTTGCGAGGGCGACTGCGGGGAGCGAACAGGCCAACGGCTATGATGCTCGCGTGCGCCTGACCCCGGAAGTGCGCATGACTGAAAACTGGACGCACACGCTGGTCGCCTGGGACAACCTCAAGCTTACATTAACGGACCTGCAGGCAGGCATACAGCAAGCGCGGTCGCTATTCGAGGAGATGGAGGGGCTGAATGTACTGCAGTACGACGAGGTCCTGGCGGAGCTGCAAGCAATCGAGCAGACCAACCGCGAGATGCTCGACCACACGGATGCGATCCTCGCCCATCCGCGCGCCGAGGACGTGTACTGGATCTCGTTGTCGGGCCGTACGGGAGCACTTTCGCTGCACCAGGCGCCGTTGCACGTTGGTGCGCTGCTGCAAGAGCACTTGTACTCTCAGAAGAAGAGCGTCATCCTTACTTCCGCGACGCTGACGACGGACCGGTCCTTCGCATACATTGAGGACCGGCTGGGTCTGGAAGAGCCACACCGACTCGTGGTGGGCTCGCCGTTCGACTACCGATCGTCCACTCTGCTTCTTATAGCCGACGATGTACCAGAGCCTGGTAGCCCCGGCTACCAAAGAGCGCTGGAGGCAGCTCTGGTAGACCTGGTGCTCGCCGCCGGCGGGAGGTGCCTCGTGCTGTTCACATCCCACAGCGCAGTACAGTTGACGCTCAAGGGTATACACCGTCAGCTCGCGCAGCAGGACATCCTGGTCCTCGCCCACGGAGACGGTCCCCGCCACCGGCTGCTACAACAGTTCAAGTCCAACCCGCGCACGGTGCTGCTAGGCACTCGCTCCTTCTGGGAGGGCGTAGACGTAGTGGGCGAGGCGCTCTCGTTACTCGTTATCGCCAAGCTGCCTTTTGATGTGCCTACAGATCCCGTCTTCGTGGCACGCGGCGAGAGCTTTGATGATCCTTTCAACGACTTCTCCGTCCCCCAAGCTATACTCCGGCTGAAGCAGGGTTTTGGCAGACTCATCCGCAGCTCAACGGATCGTGGGGTCGTCGTCGCGCTCGACCGGCGCTTACTGACGAAGAGATACGGCAACCGGTTCCTCCGCTCGCTCCCGCCGTGCACCCTGCGAAAAGGTCCCGCGGACATGCTGCCGGAACAGGTAGAGAGTTGGCTCGGTGCCCGGGTGGTTGCGGAACGCTCCAGCGAGGTCGTGAGGAACAGGTCCGCGTCCGGCCCCGTCTGAGGGTTAGCCCGGCCATAGCCGCCGCTACGGTCGAGGCGTCGGCGTAGCAGAGGGCGTGGCGGTCGGCCGCGGCGCGCTCGTCGGTGAAGGGGTGGGAGTAGGCGTTACAGTTGGTGTTGGGGAGGGCGTCGGCGTGGGAGTCTTGCCGAACGTCGGCTTCGGTGGAGGAGTCGCGGTGGAAGTCGCCGTGTTGGTGGGGCCGGCGGTCGGCAGCGGTGTGGGTGTGTGGGTCGGAGTGGCGGGAACGGCCGTCGGAGATGCCTCCTCGATGATGAAGGTTGGTGTCGCGGCTGGTGGCGCCGCGTTCGGGGCGTCTTCGGCGTAGTTCAATAGCCAGATGCCCAACGGCACGAAGCCGAGGACGCCCAGCAGCGTGAGCAGCCCGATGAACCGCGTGACACAGCCGCTTAAGCGTCCGGAAGATCGGTGTGTACGCGTCGGTTGTACACTTCGCTCCCCGGCTTGCACCGGTTCCGTGGCGCCGGCGGGGACGGTAGCATAGCTGTACGTTGCCCGCTCCCAGTCCTGGAGAGCGCTCGCCATCTCCTCAGCCGAGGAGAAGCGATCACGCGGGTTCTTCGACATCGCGCGCAGGATGATCGCTTCCAACTCGGACGGTACATCCGTGTGGAGCGTGCTAGGTCTGACCGGCTGCTCGCGCACGTGCGCGAGCGCCACCGCGACTGCGTTCTCGCCGGGAAACGGCAGGAACCCGGTGACCGCCTCGTAGAGCACTGCACCGAGCGAGTAGATGTCGCTCTGCGGGGTGACGCTGCCGTTCTGCGCCTGCTCCGGCGAGATGTACTGCGCGGTGCCAAGCAAGCTCGAGTCGTCGCTGATGGAGACCTCGCTGAGGAGCTTAGCGATGCCGAAGTCGGCCACCTTGACCAGTCCCGAGGGCATTACCATGATGTTGTGTGGCTTCACGTCGCGGTGGACGAGGCCGCGCTGGTGTGCGTAGTGCAGCGCAGAGGCCACCTGAGCCCCCAGGTCCGAGGCTCGACGCGGCGGTAGTGCCCCGCTTTGAAGCAGCAATTCCTTCAGGTCCAGGCCTTGCACGTACTCCATCACGATGTAGTGCAGGTCGCCATCATTGCCTACGTCGTACACGCTAATTATATGAGGATGGTTCAGCGCGGCGGCTGCTTCCGCCTCCCGACGGAAACGGGAAAGGAACCGCCTGTCGTCACTCAGGGACGGGTGCAGCACCTTGATCGCTACCTGGCGTGCGAGGAACTTGTCGCGCGCCAGATACACCCGTGCCATTCCACCCTGTCCAAGCGGACGGAGTAGCTCGTAGCGGTTGTTCAGTAGTAGGTCGGCGAGGGCTATCTCACACCTCCGCCGAGAAATAACTAGCCATGCGGCCATCTTAGGAAGCCGCGAGGCAGGTGTCAAACGGGCTGCTGGCACTTGTCTTGCACCTCCGATCCGACTTGTATAGGAGATCACCGTGGGCTGTGCCCCGACTGATTCGAAGGAGTACTTGCCTTGAGTAATGAGGACGACAGACTGAATGCCGCGTCCCGTGAGGATGCCGCGGCAGATCAAATGGTCTATTCCGAGGACGAAGATGTGTTTGCCCAGACGGAGGTGCTTAGTCTGGATGAGCTGGAGCCCGACCTGAACGACGAGGGCGGCACTAACAACAGTATGCTGGCGACGGAGGGAGGCGAGACGTACTTTCCACCGACCGACCCCGTCATCGTGCCGGAGGCCAATGATCTTGGAGGCGCACGCGTAGTTGGCGGCCTGGAAGAGGCCGCAGACGACACGATCATGCTGAGTGCCGAGGGAGAGGACGAGCGAGTGGCCATCACCGATGACGAACTCGTGCAGGCGGTATATGAGGAGTTGGGCAGGGATGCTCTCACTCTCGACCTCGACATAGAGGTGCTTGCAGTTAACGGCGTGGTAATATTGCGCGGCCAGGTAGGTACGCTGGAAGACGCCGAGGCCGCCGAATCGGTTGCGGGGAGGGTGCCCGGCGTGACGGATGTCCGGGAAGAACTTTCGGTCTCGGGCTTGTAATGCCGGGAGTCCATTCGCTCGACGGAGGGCACTGATTGGCATCGGCGGAACTCAAACACGCGATAGCGGCGGCGCGCACCGATCTTGCGTACCGCTCCGCAGTACAGGAACACGACGTTATAGTTGTCGAGGCGAAGGATGCCGAGTGGCCCGACGAGGGACTCGGATGCCCTGAGCCCGCCGCAACGTACCCGCCGCGACCAGTGCCCGGTTACCTCATAATCCTCGATTCGGTTTCACGCGAGTACGAGTATCATGCGGACCGGAACGGACGTATCGTGTACTGCGGAAAGCGCAGGCAGGGCTGAGTGCGGTCGGTATCTGACCGCCTACATTCGGAGACACTAGCGGCGCGGTGACGCCGGATTCGGAGGTGATATTTTGCTTGACTTCGGCCAACAGGTGTCAACTACTGATGAGGGAGACGCCGGGATAATTGTCGGCGCGCTGTTCGAGGAAGGCTCGGGCCGGCTATCGGGATTGGTAGTCCGGCGCGGCGCCTTCGCAGCGCGCGACATCCTTGTCCCCTCCGACTACGTCGCCTCTACGAACGAAGGGATCGTGGCGCTCACTATGTCCGCCGAGGAGCTTGAGGGCTGCGACGACTTTCGCTTGCGCCGATTGATATCCCCGGAGTTGGGCATGGAGCCCCCACAGACCGTCGATCCTCCTGGCGTGGTACGGGGCTCAGCCCCTACTCTGATGACCGGGAACCCGGAGAACCCTTGGACGGTTGGAGGACCGCCGATGCTCGAAGAGGTCGTTGGCAACGTCTTCGAGGGGTCGGTAGCGTTTTCCGTCGATCAGCAGGCGATGGACCCCGACGGCAACCTTCTCGGTACCGTATCGCATCTCGTGTTCGAGGGAGACCGTCTTAGCGGACTGGTAGTACGACCGGACGAGTTGTTCGGCTCCGGCAAGCTTATCCCGGCGAACAAGCTTGGAGATGTTGCGCTGGACGAGCTTGTGGTGAACATGGACCAGGAGTCCTTTCGAGCGCTTCCTGACACCCCCGTCTCATAACACCGTCCGAGTGCGTTGACGGTGACACCGGCCGGTGAGTAGAATGAAACTCCCTCCATCGTAGTGCCGGAGATTTCCGCATGCCCCTTGAGAAGATAAGCGTTCGCGGTGCCCGCGAGCACAACCTGAAGAACATCTCCGTTGAGCTGCCACGCGACAGGCTCGTCGTCTTGACAGGGCTCTCCGGCTCGGGAAAGAGCAGCCTAGCGTTTGACACTATCTACGCCGAGGGGCAGCGACGATACGTCGAGAGCCTCTCCGCGTACGCACGGCAGTTCCTTGGGCAGATGGAGAAGCCGGACGTGGACCTCATTGAGGGGCTTTCGCCGGCAATCTCGATCGACCAGAAGGGCACCACGCGTAACCCTCGCTCCACAGTGGGCACGGTGACCGAGATCTATGACTACCTACGCCTCCTATTCGCTCGTATCGGTCGCCCGCACTGTCCGCGCTGCGGACGCGAGATATCCGAGCAGAGTGTCGAAGAGATCACCGACACAATATCGCGCCTGCCTGAGGGCACCAGGCTTATGATACTGGCGCCAGTGGTGCGAGACCGCAAGGGGGAGTACTCGACGCTACTGGAGGACCTGTCCAAGAAGGGCTTCGTGCGGGTGCGGGTCGATGGCGAGATCCACAGCCTGGATGAGCCTATCCCCCTGGAGCGGTACAAGCAGCATACGATCGAGGTCGTCGTCGACCGGGTAGTGGTACGCGGTTCGGCAGCAGACGCCACTGAGCGACAGCGGCTGGCTGATTCGGTCGAGACCGCTGCGCGGCTGAGCGAGGGCCTCGTCGTTGCCAGCGTCATCGGCGGTGAGGAACTTACATTCTCCGAGCAGAATGCGTGCCCTGTTTGCGGCATCTCGGTTGGCGAGATAGAGCCCCGGTCCTTCTCGTTCAACAGCCCTCACGGAGCTTGTCCGGAGTGTACCGGCCTGGGACTGACCCAGGTCTTCGATCCCGAGCTTATCATAAGGAACCCTCAATTGAGCATCAACGAGGGGGCGATCGAGCCGTGGACGCGGACAGGGCAAAACACAGCGGCATACTACAAGGCGCTCCTCCGCGGGGTTGGAGATAAGTACGGCTTCAGCATGTCCCAACCGGTTGCCTCCCTCTCGGTGGAGCAGCTAAACGTCGTTCTGTACGGCTCGGGTGACCAGCTCGTGCGCCTCCGGCAGCGGAGCCGTACCTACGAGGCGACCTATGAAGGTGTGATTCCCACCCTCAAGCGTCGCTACAAGGAAACCAGCTCCGATTACATGCGTGGAGAGCTCGAGCGCTACATGTCCGAGCAGCCGTGCCCTGTCTGCAAGGGCGCGCGGCTCAGGCCCGAGAGCCTGGCGGTAACCGTGACCGGTAAAAACATCAATCAGGTCACCCACATGAGCATCCGAGCCGCCCTCCGGTTCGCTGACAGTCTTTCATCGTACGTACTCACGCACCGCGAGTTGATCATCGCATCGCCGATCCTCAAGGAGATCCGCGAGCGCCTAGGGTTCCTCGTGGACGTCGGGCTCGACTACCTGACTCTGGAGCGGTCGGCGAACACGCTGGCTGGAGGCGAGGCGCAACGCATCCGCCTGGCTACGCAGATCGGCTCCAGCCTGATGGGCGTTATATACATTCTGGACGAGCCCAGCATAGGCTTGCACCAAAGGGACAACGAACGTCTGATAAAGACGCTCACCCGGCTTCGCGATCTTGGAAATACCGTCTTGGTTGTGGAGCATGACGAAGACACTATGCGCGCGGCCGACTGGATAGTCGACATTGGCCCCGGCGCGGGTGAGCATGGCGGCACCGTCGTCGCAGAGGGCAGCATGCTGGATATCCAGCATGCCGAAGCCTCGATCACAGGGCAATACCTCTCGGGCAGGCGAGCGATACGCATACCTGCAGAGCGCAGGGTCGGCAACGGCAAGACGGTGAAGGTGTCTGGCGCGAGCGAGAACAACCTCAAGGACGTGACCGTGGAGTTCCCACTCGGCAGGTTCATCTGCGTAACGGGGGTTTCCGGCTCGGGCAAGAGCACCCTGGTGAACGACATCCTGCACCGCAGGCTTGCGTATGAGCTGAACGGTGCACGAGAAAGGCCCGGCGCTCATGCCTCCGTCGAGGGTGTCCAGAACCTCGACAAGGTGATAGACATAGACCAGTCGCCTATTGGCCGGACCCCCCGGTCGAACCCCGCAACGTACACGGGAGCGTTCACCGCCATCCGAGACCTCTTCGCTAAGGTGCCGGAAGCGCGAGCCAGGGGCTACATGCCGGGCCGGTTCTCGTTCAACGTCAAGGGCGGGCGCTGCGAGGCGTGTCGCGGCGAGGGTATCATCCAGATAGAGATGCAGTTTCTTCCGGATGTGTACGTTCCCTGCGAGGTGTGTGGCGGCAAGCGATACAACCGTGAGGCGCTGGATATAAAGTACAAGGGCGCCTCTATCGCTGACGTGCTCGACATGACCGTGGAGCAGGGGTTGCACTTCTTTGAGAACGTGCCCGCTATCCGCAACAAGCTTGAGACGCTGCACGCGGTGGGCCTGGGCTACGTGAGGCTGGGCCAGCCTGCCACAACGCTCTCCGGCGGCGAGGCGCAACGCGTGAAGCTGGCCACGGAGCTCTCCCGTCGGGCTACGGGCCGGACGATGTACATCCTTGACGAGCCGACAACCGGCCTCCACTTCGCGGACATAGAACGCTTGCTGCATGTGTTGCAGCGGCTCACGAATACGGGCAACACCGTGCTCGTGATCGAGCACAACCTCGACGTTATCAAAAGCGCCGATTGGCTGATCGACCTCGGCCCAGAGGGTGGCGACGGAGGGGGACGGGTAATAGTCGAAGGCACGCCGGAGGAGGTTGCTCGCAGCGATCGCTCGCACACTGCCCGCTTCCTACGACCCATCCTAGAGCGGGAACCTTTGCTCGCAGCCTCTGCTTCGGCCGCTCGCTAAACTTTGCCGCGGGACCGCCGCGCGTCAGTCAGCCTCCCGTTGACATACCAGATAATCAGCAGCGACACACATCCGAGCAGCACCAATACCGCCAGACGGCCCTCGCGCTGCTGCACCAGAGCTCCACTGCCGAAGGCGAGCGCTAGGGCGTAAAAGAGCAGGGCCGTCTGGCGCTGCGACATGCCCATAGAGATGAATCTGTGGTGCAGGTGCTCCTTATCGGGCAACTGTACAGGAGCGCCGGTCCTGTGCCTGCGCACGATGCTGTAAGCCACGTCGGCAACCGGTAGTCCCATAACCAGAAGGCCCGTCGCGAGCTTCGCCGTTCCGAGCACCGACAGAGCTCCGATGGTGTATCCGAGAAACATAGAGCCGGAGTCGCCCATGAACACCCGTGCCGGCGGGAAGTTGTAGCGAAGGAACCCTACAGCAGCTCCCCCGAGCGCGCATGCGTAGAGGGGCAGGTTCTCCTGCCCAATCCGCAGACCGACCACGAAGAGCACGAGAGCAAACACCGAAGCAAGCCCGGCGGCGAGGCCGTCTATACCGTCCGATAGATTGACGGTGTTGATCATCCCGAGCAACCAGAACACGGTTAGCGCGTAGCCCACCGCGGAGCTCTGCAAATAGAAGGAGCCCAGCCAGGGAAGCGTAATCGCCCTGATCGAGATCTGAAAGCCGACTACCGTCGCCACTGCAACGAGCACCTGGAAGAGCAGCTTCGCGCTAGCCGGCAGACCCCACAGGTCGTCCACCAACCCCACCAGCATGAGCACGCCGCCGCAGATGACGATCGCCGCCGCGGTGTACGCGGGCAGTAGACGTACGAGCGCGAGGACGCCGAGCGAGAGGGCCAAGGCTGCGTACATTGCTAGGCCACCTAGGCGGGGGGTCGGCTGGAGGTGGATGCGGCGTGGTGAGGGCTGGTCGAGCCATCCGTGCCTATGCGCGAGCGGTAGTAGTGCACGTGTAACCAAAAGGGAGACGGCCGCGGTACAGGCAAACACGAGCAGGTAGACCAAAGAGAACGCGACTCCTTCGGTTTCAGCGGGGCCGTGTGACAGGCCGGTTTCAAAGTTGAGA
>JADDPT010000097.1 GCA_016781735.1 Rubrobacter sp. | reverse complement strand
AAATCTTCGTATCGGGTGTTGAAGAGTATGAACAGGTCCCGTCTCATCGTCACAAGATCCTGCTTTAGGAGCGCAGGTCGAAGGCGATGACGCGGTCGTCCTCCAGGACACAGCGATACGTCGAGCGCAGGTGGTGATGCAGCCCCGGGTAGTAAGCGAGCCACGGAAGTGCAGGCCACGCGAAGACCATGAAGCTCGCTCCTGCCTGCCGCAAACGCTCGAGCTCCAGAATCGCCGTGTCATCGTCCGGAGGTGGTCCCCAATAGTGTCCATCCCGTTCAAGGAAGGGAAGGCTATGGCACCCCACGATGGTCGCATTGGACTGCCACTGATCCTCATTCACCAGGATCACTGTATCGCCCGGTGAGATCACGCGTGTCAGTTGCTGTTTCGTCAGGTGTAACTCCTCGAGCCAGCTGTCATACGCCTGTTGTTTCTGCTTCCTGATCTCCGGGCTAAGCGTGTCCATGGCCTTCGCGAGCGACTGCGCTATTTCGCTCTGCCGCACCTGCTCGTCCTGTCTGAGCCTTGTATAGACCTGGTGAGCCAGAGAGAGTGCTAAGGCGCCGGCAGTCGGTTGGGCATCAGCCGTCGCTTCCATCGTCGGCGTGCGATGATGCTGCAGCTTCGGGTCGATGAAGCGGTGCACCGCATTCTGCACGTCAGCCTGCTCTGCCCGCTCCGGTTTCCCGACAAATCGGGCCAGGCGCTGCAGCTCGTGCCGGTGATTATCCATAAGGTCCTCGTAGGCAACGAAGATCCGCTCCTGGCCATCGGTATGTTGGAGAGCGAACTTCATGTACACGAGCCAGAGGTTGATAGCTTGTTCTACGGATAGCCCGTCGCGTCGTTCCAGGGAGCGGGCTACGTCGACCGGATTTCTCAGGCAAATTACATACCGCATTGATGGGAGAATTTGTTGCCAGAACGGCAAAGTAAGACAAGTTCGCGGGTCTTTCCACCCCCACACATCCGCAGAGCCGAAATCCTGCTCCACCAAGGTTCGCGCTCGCCGTCTCAAATCCTCGAGATGTGGAGCATGTTCCCATCCTGAATGAAGAGGTGGCGGGTCGAAGCATTTCCCACCAAGCCGAGACAGGATGCTCTTGTTCAAATTGACGATCGGCTGATACTCCCAAAACCCCTTAGGGTTATCAGCCGCAGCTCTGACCAAGCGTTCGTCAGGGCCTAGATAGACTCCCAACAAGTTCAATATCCTGGACGTGAGAGAGGTTCCACTTCGATGCATTCCCAATATACAGATGATTGCGGAGTCGCCCATCTTTATCAAAATCCCTTTCAGCGAAAGTCCTGAGCGCCCACATGCCTCGACGTCTGGCACAGGCGCTGGTAAACCCCCGCGTACTCTCGTGCCATGCGCTCAGCCGAGAAACGGGCTTCGGCCCTCGCCCTAACGCGGCCGCGGTCCAATGAGAGACACCGGCCTATCTGTCGTGCCAGGTCGTCGACTGACTCCGCGCAGTAACCGGTCACGCCCTCGTCGACGATCTCAGCAACAGCACCAAGACGCGTTGCGGCGACGGGAGTGCCACACATCATCGCCTCCACCACGACGAGCCCGAATGGCTCAGGAGCCTGGACCGGGTACACGAGCGCCCGCGCATGGCCCAGCAATTGATCTCTCTCAGAACCACTCACATAACCCACGTATTCAACCTGTCGCCCATCCACCAGGGGCTCTACATGCTTGCGGTAATAAGCGTTTCGTGGACCTGCGAGCAGCAGACGCAAGCCCAGCGATCGAGCGGCCGCAATGGCGTGAAGCGAACCCTTGCCAGGGGTAAATCGTCCCAGAAAACAGACGTAGTCATCTGGTTGCGACTGGAGCGTGAATTGGGAGGTGTCCACACCGTGGTAAATCACGGCCGATGGCTGAAGCTCCGGAAAAGCGCTCCACTGATAGTTCGATATAGCGGTGACACAGGCATCAGGCGTCATTGACCATAGGCGCGCCATATCCTGTTCAGGCGTTATATGCATGGTATGCACAATTGGCGCGTGCGCCAGTCTGTGCAGCGGCAGTCCCCAGAGGTAGGCGTGGCTATGCACCACATCGAAACGTCCGGACTCTTCGACCGCGCGGCAAAGATTGATCCACTCACAGAGCTGCCAATCATGCGGAGAGCCGGGCGTTGCATAGGGTCCTGGAAGCGCCGCGACGAGTTCGCCAGGTGTCTCGGAGCCTGCTGCGGCAAAGACCGTAACCTCATGCCCTAGCGAGGTGAGCTCTCGGCTGAGGATCCAGACCAGTCCTTCGACGCTCCCACTGCCCGTTTGGCGAACCCGGGTGGCGAGCGTCGAAACCTGTGCGATACGTAGACCCAATTTCCAACCTCAATTCATTGCCGCTTCGAGCAGCGGCGGAAGCACCCGCTCCGCAGCAAAGTATTGCTCTGCCAACGCGCGTGCGGCACGTTGGTGGCCTGCGTAGTCGGCGTTGATGGCATCTATCCCACGCACCGCCTCGTGAACATCACTAAACGTCAAGAGCCCCTTGCCTGTTGGAAGCCAATTGTGAAGACCGGTGTCCTGGACGAGGGCCGGCCTCCCAGAAGCGAGATAGCAAATTGTTCGATCGCTGAACCAGCCGCTGCGCGTCAGCACGTAGCCGTGTTTCGCGACACCGAACTCCGCACGAGATTCCTGTATAAACGTCCGGTATGACCACGGCGTCCGCGACGCCATCCAGCCTGGAACCACCTCCCAGCCGTGTTTAGACAGGTACTCTGGAGGGGCTCCCGTTAGGGCGATTTGAAACGGTTGCGCTGTGCGGGTCGGTAGATCCATGAACTTCGGGAACTCTTTGTCCTTGTTGCCGTAGCTGATCCCCTTGTAGACGACCTCTGGATAACTGCGCCACTGCATAACGGAAGTGAAGTATGTAGCGAGGGCATCCTCAACCAGAGGCCAGTGTGGTAACGAGATCGGAAACATTGTCTTCAGCCAACGCCGGCCAGCTGTCGGGATCGAGCAGTCGGATGAACCGATTCGCTGCCCAATAGTGAAGAGACGCTCACAGCGCTCGATCGTACCTACGAGCTCCGGATTGCCATTAGCCAAGCCGATCTGGATGAAGGCCGGGTCCGAATCGATGAAGATGCGGCGCTTCGGCCATCCGTACTCAGATCTCCATAAAACGATCGGTCCGCCGCGCACAATCAGGAGATCCGCCTGGGCGCAGATGTCCAGGAATGTATCGTGTTCCATCCCTACAGAGCGGCCTCCGGCACGGTAGATC
The DNA here is from genome assembly GCA_016781735.1 of Rubrobacter sp. Classification (GTDB taxonomy): domain Bacteria; phylum Chloroflexota; class Chloroflexia; order Thermobaculales; family Thermobaculaceae; genus LC3-1. The sequence continues at coordinate 8,853 of JADDPT010000097.1, read as the reverse complement.
CACCGAGCACCAAACCCGATCGGCCCCAGGCAGTCTCGGATATATGTCGTTGGGTATTCCAGCTCTGTGGTGAGCTCTTCAGTCTCCCAGTTGTAGATCCATGCCTCCTCGCCGCACTCCTCCAGGTAGAAAACGTCGTGTCCGAGTGCACTCAGGCCCAAGAGGTACTGCATCTCGCACCACGCGTTGCCCCCTATCGGGAATCGGCCAATACTGCCGGCCAGGATGATGATCACTATATTTCTCCTAGCTCAACGACTGGCCGATACGAGACGTTTCTATCAAGCGCAGCATCCAGGAGGCGGGGCAGCACGACGTGATGGCTAAACATTCGGTTGGCAATCTCGCTTGCCGCACGGCAATTTGCCGCATACTCAGCGTTGACTTTCTCAATGCAGTCCGCGGCCTCCTCGACTGACGAGAACGCCAGTACTCCTCGACCAGTGGGTAACCAGTCGCTGAATCCGGTATCCTGAAGGATGGTGGGGCGGCCGGCGGCGAGGTAGCAAACACTGCGATCGCTGAACCAACCACTATGCGTCTTAACATAGGCATGCTTGGCGGCGCTGATTTCCCCTCGCGAGTCAGTGATGTAAGCCTGGTAGGTTGCTATGTCACTACTCACCTCACCCGCGTTTCGGACGGACCAACCCGCTGCCCGCAGCCGCTCCATCGCTCCATCGCCGCCACCCGAGAGCGCCAGCTCCAACCTCTGCGGAACGTGGCCAGGGAGGTCCAGCAGGCGAAGGAACTCCTCGTTCTTCTGACCGTAATGTTCGCCCCGGTAGGTGACGGCGCCATACCCGCTCCAGTTCGCCACAGTGGTGAACGCCGCAGCCACCGGCGAGTTACCATCTTGTCGCTGTGGCAGAGCCGGATGCCGGCTCTGCCATATATCTGGAACGACCGGCGGTACTGTAGGAATCCAGTCAATGCCGCCGGTCGGAATCGTGCAACCCCGGCGCCCGATGTTGGCCCCGTAGCTGAAGTGCACGTGGTGGTCGTCGATGAGGTAAGACCCAAACTTGCCCACCTGAGTGAAGAGCGGATCCATATCGATGAAGGCTCGGCGGCGGCAGAGACGGAACTCGGGCAGCCAACAGACGCCGCCAATATTGAGGAGCAAGTCGGCGGCTTCCAGCATCCGCTTTACCTCATCCCAGTTCGCGCCCTCGACGCTGCCGGAGTCACGATTGACATAGCATACCGGGAGCTTGACGGCATGTTCAGCGAGCAACGTCCGAACAATTTGAAGCCCCGCGTGCAGATCGTCCCCGTAGTCGTGGGTCACCGGGTCATAGCAGGCGTCCGGCCAGCCGCTCTCCTCGAGGTAAAGGACTTCGTGTCCCAGTCGATGTAGCCCCAGTACGTAGTGGAAATAGGCCAGCAGGTTTCCGGCGACAGGGTACCGGATCATATAGCCGCAGACGACGATTCTGGCCATCCTACAAACCTGCCCGCTCCATGAGACTGCCCACCACTTTCTCCGCCGCGAAGTACTCCGCCGCGATCTCGCGCGCCGCGCGGCAATTGCCTTCGTAATCGCTTTCGATCACGTCCACTGCCGTGAGGATATCCTCCATTGTGCTGAAGCCGAAGAGTCCCTTGCCGGTCGGGAGAAACTTGCTGAAACCCGTTTCTTGCGTGATCACGGGTCGTCCTGCCGCGAGGTAGCAGGCGCTGCGGTCGCTGAACCAGCCGGTGCGCGGGCGTACATACTGATCGCGAGCGACCGTGAATTCTCCGCGAGACCGCTGGATGTAGCTCCGGTAGCGGCCGATATCCTCCGAGATGTGTACCGAATCGACCTGGCGCCATCCGTGTTCGCGAAGCAAGCCTTGCACGTCCGCTCCGACCCCGGCCGCGAGCTCAAACGACACGGCGCGGCGATGCGGAAGGTCCAGGAACTTCTTGAACTCGCGGTCCTTTGTCCAGTAATATGTGTCGCCGCCGAAGGTGATACCGTTTCCTTGGTTGTGCCAGGTGGTGATGGTGGTGTAGACTTCCCCGCCAACCCCATCCGGATTAGCCCAGAGGTCCATGTCTACCGGCTGGCGCGTCGGGAGCCAGCGGAAGCGCTCCACCGGAACGTCGCAGTCAGGCGCGCCCAGATTCTCACCGAAACTAAAGTGCATATCGTGCCCCGCCAGCTTTGCAATCGTCCCCTCGTCGCCCTGCACCACCTTCACCTGCCTGGCGAATGGGTCCGACTCGATATAGATGCGGCGCGGGCAGGCAAGGTGCTCCTCGCGAATCTCCTGCCCACCGGTGACGTTCAGACAGGCGGCCCCCTCCCGGTACAGCTGGAGCAACTGGTCGTGCGTCATGCCAAAGCACTCGCCCTCGGGGTACAGACCGCGAAACGCCCAGCGATCTCCGAAGCCGTGCGCTTCGAGAATTGGGACAATCATCTCGAGGTTGTTCCGAGCGTCAGGGGTATAGTCGTTGATGCGGGGATCGTAGACGTCCCGCATGGAGTCTTCAATGTAATAGGGGTCATAGCCAAGGCGACGCAGGCCCGTTAGGTAGTGCAGACACTGGTAGACAACGCCGGCCAGCGGGTACCAGGCCATGATCCCCCAGACAACGATTTTCCCTTTGGTCGGCCGTCTATTAACCACGATGACTCTTCTCCATGTTCAACCGGCGGATGACACGCGCCGGATTTCCGGCAACAATTGTGTAGGGCTCGACATCCTCTACTACAATAGACCGCGCGCCCACGATCGCTCCTTCGCCGATCGTGACACCCGGTAACACGCAGGCGTCGAAACCGATCCAGACGTTGCTGCCGATGCGGATCGGGAGCGCGGGTACGTCGGACGTGATGGAGCGCGGTTCGCGTAACGGGACGCGCTCCAGCTCGCGCCGGCGGACCGCCGGGTCGAATGCAAACCGGTAGGTATCCATGAGGATGACATTCCACGAGATCAGGGCGTAATCGCCGATCTCGATTTCACTGTCGCAGATGATCTGGACTGCCGTCACAAGCGCGTAGTTGCCTACAATGACTCGTCCCCGCCGGCCTATGTGCAGCGACGTGCCGGTATAAATGCCGGAACCCCGGCCCATTTGCAGCCCGACGGGGGCCTCGCTGCGGTACGGGACGAAGCTGTAGCTTGTCTCGATCAGAGCGGTTTCGTCCAGCACCGCATTCCGGGGTATCGCCCCGGGATACCAATCGTCGGGGATCGTTCGTGCAGTGGCCATCGCCGTCACACCTCCCCGATCACCCGTGCAGGATTGCCGAGGACGCGCGCCCGCGGCGGCACATCACGCGTGACCAGCGCGCCGGCTTCAATGAACGCACCGGCTCCGATGCGAACCCCCTTTAGGATCGTGGCGTTTGGGCCGATCCAGACATCGTCCTCGATAACCACGGGTCGCCGCACAATTTCCGGCCGTGGCCGGCCCTCCCCGAGCGGCGAGCACGCAATTGCGTCGGCGATACGCTCGGCAGGCGCGATCGGATGAAAGTCTGTGTCGGCGATCGTCGCATTCCAGCCAAGAACCACATAGCTGCCGATATGTAGTTCGAGCTCGCAGAGCAGCATGGCGTTCGTGAAATAGCAGTAGTCGCCAATATCAACTCGCGCCTCCTTGCCCAGGGCGAAGTGGACGCCATCCATCGTGCAGTGGACGCCGATGGTAAGCGCCGGGGACACAAGGCTACGGAACTGCCGGAATATGTGCGGCCCTTTGAGCTGGGTATTTGGACCGAGCAGAACGTTCGCCGGGAACTCGCCATCTGTCCAGTAACCCGGTTCTAGCAATTGCCGATTGGAATGCTCTTGGTCGATCATCGATTATTCTCTTCAATAACTGCTACAGGGGCGCCGAGCTGCATACGGTGGAAGCGGGCATAGAGGTTGTCCTGAGCGAGGAGCTCAGTATGCGTTCCGGCGTCCACCACCCGCCCCGCCTCCAGCACCACGATCCGGTCGGCCTTGCGGATCGTCGACAAGCGGTGCGCGATGATCAACGTCGTCCGCCCTTCCATCAGTCGCTCCAACGCCTCTAACAACAACCCCTCCGTCTCTGCGTCGAGTGCACTCGTCGGCTCATCCAATATCAGGATCGGCGCGTCCTTCAACAGTGCGCGCGCGATCGACAGCCGCTGTCGCTCCCCCCCCGACAGCGTCGCCCCCCGCTCGCCCACAACGGTGTCGTACCCCTGCGGCAAGCGCTCGATGAAGGCGTGCGCGTTTGCCGCCCGTGCCGCTGCCTCGATCGCCTCACGCGAGGCGTCGGGGCGTCCATAGGCGATGTTCTCGGCAATCGTGAGCGGAAAGAGGAACGGCTCCTGCAGCACCAGCGCGACCTGCTCGCGCAGGCTCTTGAGCTGCACGTCGCGCAGGTCGTGGCCGTCGACCGTCACGCGTCCATGCCAGGGGTCGAAGAAGCGTGAAATCAGGCTGACGAGAGTACTCTTGCCGGCGCCGGTGGGACCGACGAGGGCGACAACCTGGCCGGGAAGTGCTTCCAGCGAGACGTCGTGGAGGACGGGGCGGTCGGGCTCGTAGCCGAAGGTGACGTGTTCGAAGGAGACGTGGCCGCGTGACGCGGGCAGGGGGCGTGCTCCCGGCCGGTCCGCGACCTCCGGCTCCATCTCCAGTATCTCCATCACCCGCCGCGCGCTGCCCGCTACGCCCTGGACCGTACCGGGTGTATACAGCAGCGATTCCACCGGGCCATAGAGCGAGCTGAGGTAGGACAGGAACACGAGCAGGCTGCCGATGCTCAGGCTGCCGTTCAGAACCTGCTGTCCTCCAACCCACAGGATGGCTGCCGTGCCCACGGCCGTGGCAAGCGCCATCAGAATCCGGAACTGCAACTGAACGCTTGTAGTGGACAGAGCCGCGTCGAGCGCAGAGCGGGTGCTGGCGTAAAACCGGCGCTCGTTGTGCTCCTCCCGACCGAACGCCTGGACGACAGGCATTGCCGAGAGCGTTTGCTCTACGACGTTGTACAGCTGCCCCTCGACCTCCTGTTGTGCATGGCCACGCTGCACCATCGGCTGCGTGTACCGTCGCAGCACCCACACCATGTACGGCACCACCCCAAGTGACAGAAGTGTCAGCGTCCTGTCCATCTGCCAGATAACCGTAAACATGGCGACGAGACTCACGACAGAGGCGACCATCGGGATGAGGGCTCCGACGATGGTCGCTACGCAGTTACAGTCGGCAGTCACCCGGCGGATTGAGTCGCCAACGGGTTTGCGACTGTGGTAGCGTAGCGAGAGCCGCTGTAGCCGGGCGAATATATCCTCTGCAAGGTCATAGACCATTTGCCTGCCGAATCCGATATCCGCATAGGAGCGTGCCAGACCAAGGGCCCAACCCAGCAGAAAGAGGACGACCGTTGCACCCACACTCCATGCAATTAGGTTCTCAGGGCTCGCCGGGCCAGGCAGCCATTCGACGGCTCGAACCAACCTCGCCGGAAGCGGTCTTCCATGCAGCGCATGGTCTACGATCATTTTCATAGGCCACGGCTTGAGCAAGTCCAGACCAATGTTCAGCACCATGGTCGTTAACACAGCGAGCAGCCCCGGCCATCGCGGAAACGCGTAGTGCGCAAGCCGAAGGCAAAGCCGGGTCACGCTGGTGTCATTCGTCGGCACGCTACTCACCGTCGCTTTCACGCCCCTACCTCAATAGCTTGGCGGCCTGCTGTGAATTGCAAACTGTGGAAGCGGGCATAGAGGTTGTCCTGAGCGAGGAGCTCAGTATGCGTTCCGGCGTCCACCACCCGCCCCGCCTCCAGCACCACGATCCGGTCGGCCTTGCGGATCGTCGACAAGCGGTGCGCGATGATCAACGTCGTCCGCCCTTCCATCAGTCGCTCCAACGCCTCTAACAACAACCCCTCCGTCTCTGCGTCGAGTGCACTCGTCGGCTCATCCAATATCAGGATCGGCGCGTCCTTCAACAGTGCGCGCGCGATCGACAGCCGCTGTCGCTCCCCCCCCGACAGCGTCGCCCCCCGCTCGCCCACAACGGTGTCGTACCCCTGCGGCAAGCGCTCGATGAAGGCGTGCGCGTTTGCCGCCCGTGCCGCTGCCTCGATCGCCTCACGCGAGGCGTCGGGGCGTCCATAGGCGATGTTCTCGGCAATCGTGAGCGGAAAGAGGAACGGCTCCTGCAGCACCAGCGCGACCTGCTCGCGCAGGCTCTTGAGCTGCACGTCGCGCAGGTCGTGGCCGTCGACCGTCACGCGTCCATGCCAGGGGTCGAAGAAGCGTGAAATCAGGCTGACGAGAGTACTCTTGCCGGCGCCGGTGGGACCGACGAGGGCGACAACCTGGCCGGGAAGTGCTTCCAGCGAGACGTCGTGGAGGACGGGGCGGTCGGGCTCGTAGCCGAAGGTGACGTGTTCGAAGGAGACGTGGCCGCGTGACGCGGGCAGGGGGCGTGCTCCCGGCCGATCCCTGACCTCCGGCTCCGTCTCCAACACGTCCATGACCCGCTCGACGCTCGCGCTAGATTCCTGCAACCCGCTGTAGGCGCCTACCAGCTCCTTCATCTTCCCCTGCAGCGTTTTCAGGTAGGACAGGAACACGAGCAGGCCTCCGATACTCAGGCTACCGTTCAGGACCTGGTGAGCCCCAAGTCCGAGAATAGTGGCCTGACCAAGCGTGACGCTGAGGCCGGACGCTAGCCGGGAGAGGCTCCCGGTCATTGCGCTTCGTCGCGCGTTGCGGATCGCTTCGCCTTTGAAATCTCGGAAGCGACGCTGCTCCCAATCCTCCCGCGTGAACCCCTGTACGACGGGGATGCCGCTGAGGGTCTGATGGATGTGGGAATGGATGCGGCTCTGGATCTTGCGCCCCTCCTGTGCCTTCGCGCGTATCCGCTGGCCCGACAGCAAAGATGACAGTGCTAGCAACGGCGCAATTGCCAAGGCGAGAAGCGTAAACCCCGCATGGAGATGCGTCATTAACACCACCATCGACACGATCGTAATGAGCGCATACGCGGGTGTGAAAATAAGCCCGTTCACCACCCCCTGGATACACCAGCTATCGCCGGTGACGCGGCTGAGCAAGTCACCAACACTGTTTCGGCTGTGAAAAAGCAGCGATCGGCGCTGCATATGCGCGAAAAGGTCGCGTGCCAGGTCGTAGACCATCGGCTGCGACACTCGAAGCCAGGAGACGGTGAGGACCACGTCCATCGCGCTGTTGGCGGCGAAGATGGCCAGCCCAGCCAGCACGGTCCAGGCAAGCAATCCCTCCGATGTACCTGCTCCGGGCAACAGCGCGAGCATCTGCGCGAGTGTTCCTGGCATCGGCGTGTTGCCGAATACGTGATCCACGAGGATCTTCATCGGCCAGGGTTGCAGGAGGCTGAAGGCGATGCTCAGCAGTGTCATGAGGACCATGAGTGCGCGCCCCTTCCAGTAGGGGGCCATGTAGCGGAGCAGTCGTCGGTACCGCGGCCACGAACTGGACCGGATGGCCTGTATGCCGGAGCTCTGCGCTTCAATGCCAGGTCGCGTGGTCTCGTCACCGCCGGACGCGTGTCCATTCCGGGCAACGTCCGGTGCGGGAAACTGGGCATCGACGAGGCGTCCACGGTTGAACCGCAGCCATGCGTCGCAGTTGTCCAGCCTGCCCGGTCGATGGCCAATGATAAAGGTGGTGCGGTCGCGCATCAGCTGTTCGATTGTTTCCGTGAGCCCAGCTTCAGTCTCCACGCTGGCAGATCTGGCGGATTCGTGGAGGATCAGGACCGGGGCGTCCTGCAGATAGGCACGGGCAAGCGCGATGCGCAGGCGCTCGTCACCCGAGAGACACATGCCCTCCTCGCCGACCCGGGTCTGGTAGCCTTCGGGCAGGTTGGCGATGAACTCGTGTGCATTCGCCGCCTTTGCCGCCGCGACAATCTCCTCCTGGCTGGCGTTAGGGCGAGCGTACACGATGTTCTCCCCGATGCTGGTCGAGAAGAGCACAGGCTCCTGGGAGACGATGGCAAGCTGGTTGCGCAGGCCGGCCAGCTTGTAGTCGCGCAGGTCGACGCCGTCGAGCAGGATCTGGCCGCAGCTCGGGTCAGAGAAGCGGGTCAACAGGTTCGCAAGCGTGGTCTTGCTTGTGCTCGTCAAGCCGTCAATGCTCACGCGTGTTCCCGGACGGATATCGAACGAAATATCCTGCAGGAGCGGACGCTGGTTGCCGCAGGCGAAGGAGACGTGGCGGAAGGTCACGGCGCCTTGGGCACGGCGAAGATCTGCGGCGTTTGGCTGTTCGGTGACATCCGGTGCCTCGTCAAAGAGAGAGAACGCTCGTTTGGCACGCGCAAGGGAGGCCTTTATATCCCCAGCTTTGGCGCTAATTGTTCGCAACGGTACGTACAGTTGTGCCAGGTAGATTGCTACGACAAGTAGTTCCCCCAGCGTAACGACCCCCATCCCGATACGGCGTACGCCGAGGAAGATAATTGTTGCCGTGCCGGCGGCAATGGTTAGAGTAGCGAAGACTTGAAAGACACCCTGGAACACTGCGAGGCGCATAGGTTCATGCGTGTCTGTGCTTGCGCGACGGATGAAATGGTCCTGATCGTGCTCCTCCTGTCCAAAAACTGTCACATACCGTGCGGCTGCCAATATCTCCTGGACCACGGAGAGGTAAGTCGTTTCGCGAGCTTTGACCGTGCCATGGCGCCTGCGCAGGAGTCTGTGATAGAAGCGAGCGATCAGGAAGAGGACGGCTGCAATCGTCAGGGCAACCAGCGCCAGGTGCCAGTCGATATAGGTTATGGCGAAGGTCATCGCTGTAAACATCAAGCCCGCGGTGATGAAAGGGATTACGCCGTCCACGACGATTCGCTGGATGGAAGAAGCATCGTAATG
>JADDPT010000132.1 GCA_016781735.1 Rubrobacter sp. | reverse complement strand
CCACTGGCGTACTGTACCTGGTGTTCGACGGTGCACCTGCCCACATCGCCAAGGTTGTCTACAAGTGGCTTGAGGCCAATCCGCGGGTGGTGGTGCTGTGGCTTCCGAAGTACTCCGCGCACAAGCATAACCCTGTCGAGCGGGTATGGGGCAGGATGAAAGACGACGTAGCGGCTAATCGTCTGGCGGGTAGTATCGAGGAGCTGGTCGCTCACGCTCGGCGCTACTTCGCTGACATCAGCCACCGATCAACACTGCAGCACGCCGCCTGATTCCAATGACTTATTTTCTCTCGTGCGCTTAGACGACAGTACTGCGTCCTACAGTTCCATGTACATCTACAATGACTTCGGCCGGATAACTGATTTCAGATCTAAATCCATCAGCATATCTATGACGCGATAGTGAATTGGAGCAATGCTCCCAAATGAGCCGAATCTACCTGATAGTGACCTGCTCATGCCTGCTGCTTATTGCGTGCAGTCCACGCGACCTGCTCAACAGGAATGACGCCGCCACGGCTGTCGTAGCCGTTCAGAACATCCCCGAGTTGACGCCGATCCCGATCCCCTGCCAGTCCGATCTGCAACCTGAGCCGGGGGATGAGCTGCCTTACCGCCCGGTGCTAAGCGGCGTGGCGGGCTGCGTGACCGACGAGCAGGGCCGTCCAGTGGCCAATGCCGGCATAGTCGTGGCATCTGCGCCTCCCGGGGTTGGCATCCTGGACATCGGCCACCGCGCAGGTGAGGACGGTCGCTACTGGAACAATACAATTGGGGAGCCGGGCAGATACGAGCTGGGTGTGTACGCGGATGGCTACAGACCGGCTAAGAAGTGGGTGGAGGTCAGAAAGGGGCAGACAGCCGCTCTCGATTTCGTGCTCGATCGCCTGCCGGCTGCCACCGCAACTGCCATTGCCGTTCTCCCCACGGTCCCGGCCCCCACCCCTTACCCCTTCCGCTGCCAGTCGGAGACGCGAGGACCGAGGGAACCAGGCAGTGATGCTACTTACACTTCGAGTGCGGAGGTCGTATATGGCCAGATTACAGAAGTGATGGGTTGCATCACCGATCCGAGCGGCGAGGGCATAGCGGGAGCCACGACGAGCGCCACGCCTCTCGATCCGCGTCTGCCCACCAGCAACCACCGGCACCACACCGGCAAGGACGGCAGGTACTGGGAGCCTAACGTCACCGCCCTGGGCTGGTGGGAGATAACCGCCAGCGCCCCCGGGTACAGGGCAGCTACAAAGCGAGTGCAGGTAAGAAACAACGAGACTGCGGTCTTGGACTTCGTGCTGGGGAAGTAGCAAGCGGAAGCACAACATGGCTGTGACATTTCACAGGCAGGAGGAGCACGTGAAGCAGGCATCCAATGCGCAGGTGGCAGTCGTGTTCGCACGCGCTTGGAGCCAGTCCTCGTGAGGGCCCAGGCCATTTTTCTGGTAGGGTGCTTGCTGCTCGTCGCGTGCGGTTTGGACCCGGACGTAGTCCCAGTATCCGCCCCCAAGAACTTGCCGGTAGTGACGCCGATGCCTATCCCCTGCCAGCGGGAGTTGCAGCCCGGCTACAAGCCGGGCGATGGCGCCGCTTACGTGCCCGGTGAGGAGGGCGTGATGGGGTGCGTGACGGATCCACAGGGTCGCCCCATAGGCTACGCACGGCCGGGGCCGGACAGCGCGCCGCCCGGAGTGCGCCTGACGTTGGAGGGGAATTTCACAGGCGAGGATGGTCGCTACCATGACGGAAGACTCGCCGAGCCTGGCTGGTACACTTTCTCGGTGCACCACGATCGCTATGAGACTGCTACTAAACGGGTGGAGGTAAGGCGCGGGCAGACAGCCGTGCTCGACTTCGTGCTCAAGCCCGTGCCGGCCGCAACCGCCACCGCGCTCGCCATCGTCCCCACGCCTGCGCCTCTGGTCGTGTGGGAGTTCCCCTGCCAGTACGAGACGCGGGGCAGCTGGATGCTCCCGAGTGATGCCACCTACACGCCCCCGATGGAGGACATATACCTTATGGGGTGCATCACCGACGCGAGCGGCAAGGGGATCGCGGGCGCGACCACTACCGTGAGGGACCTGGAGACGAACATTCCGCGCGCCATCGATATAAGGACAGGGCTACCGTTCGTCAGCCGCCGGATTGAGTACCGCACCGGTGAGAACGGGCGGTACATAGAGCCGAACATCGAGGGGCCGGGCTGGTGGGAGGTCACGGCCACGGCCCCTGGGCACGCCCCCGTGACGAAGCGGGTGCTGATACCCGGTGGTGATGATCACCGGACCGCCGTGCTCGACTTCGTGATGGAGAAGAAGAGATGAAGAGATAGAGCGAGTCCGCTTCTGGATCGGGGCGCTTGGCGGCAGGAAGTCCATGGGGCTTTCTAGATCATGCTCGGACCCCTGCGGCAAGGCGGAGACTGCCATCGAGATCGGTGACGGGGCGCTCAGGCTGGCGTCTCAGACTGACCCCAACGACCCGGCGGCGGACAAGAGGGTGCGCTACGGCTACGATGAGCGCTCCCGCAGGGAGAGCATCAGCTTCCCGAGTGGGGTCGTGCAGGAGGCGAGCTTCGATCCGGCAGGCAGGATGGACCTGCTGACGCTGAAGAACGGCGCGGGCACGGTGCTGCAAAGCTTCGACCACGACTACGCTGCGAACGGCGCCCACAGCGGCAACGTCAAGCAGATCACCGAGCCGTCCAGCTCGGTGACGAGCCACGGCTACAACGACCTGAATCGGCTGGTGTCCGCCAGCCGTACGGGCACGAGCAAGTTCACCGAGAGCTACACCTACGACAGGAACAACAACCGGCTGAGCATAACCAGCGGCGGCGTGACCAGGAGCGCAACGTACGACGCCGCCAACCAGATGACGTCATTCGACGGCGTGAGCTACAACTACGACCGCAACGGCAACCTCACCGGCTACGGCTCCAACACCATGGAGTACGACGCTGCCAACAAGTGGACCAGCGGCACAGTAAACGGCAAGGGGGTGAGCTTCAGCTACGACGGGCAAGGCCGAAGAGTGAGCGCGACGATAGCCGGCGCCCGCACCGACTACTGGTACGACCGGACTGGGCTGGCGCAGGAGACGGGTGCCAACAGCGCCACGTACCTGAAGGACCCGGACGGGCGGCTGCTCTCTCGCTGGTACGGGGTGCTGACCAACTACGGGCTTGACAGGCAAGGAAGCATCACGGCAATGACGGACGCCGGCCAGTCACTCTCCGACTCCTACCGCTACGATCCGTGGGGCAACAGCGTGGGAGCTACGGGCACGCGCTACAACGAGTTCAGGTACGCGGGCACGTACAGGGACACCTCGGTGAGCATGTACCAGATGGGAGCTCGCTACTACAAGCCCTCCATCGGCAGGTTCACGCAGGTAGACCCGCTCGGGAGCAGTGTGTTCGAGCCCAACAGGTATCACTACGCTGGCTGTAATCCGACTAACTATACTGGCCCAACCGGGCTTGTTGATCTAAGCACTTGTTCATAAGAAAGGCATCGTTCTGATAGACCGAAGGTCACGCCATTCATACGGTTCTACCATGAAAAGCGTGCCAAACTAATGGTCACATGCTTAGCAGTGAAGGAGGTAGGGCGACTCAACGAACACCAGGAACGGGTGAGTTGGAGCAATATGCTAGGTATTGTGTGACCTCGAAGATCGCCCGCTCACGTTCACTGTCAGTCGGCCCAGTGACCTCTCAGGTCCCGCCGCCTTAATGCCTTCCCATCTGATGTCGTCATTGCGAGTTCCGCCTCAGCCTGTGAACTGATACGTATGTAGGCATAACCTTGTCCTCACGCTGGCTTACGATCGCACACTGGCACCAGCAACTCAAGATGGTGCCAAGTTGGGCGGGACAGAGGCCTATCAGAATTCGCACTCGATCCGCTAGTGAAGAGTCAAGACTGAGATTGCAGCCCGTGAGCTGTCAGTATATCCAGCACCCGACCGCCAGGCGAGAGGCTGATTGCCGTGTAGCGATGTGCCAGCGCGATCGGCACGACAGCATTCTCATAGAGGTCGGACTCGAACTCGGTTACCAGGGCCAAGGCGCGAGCCAGTTGTGGATATCTTCCGAGTTCGGTCTTAGCCTTCTGGAAGTCGACTATCGTCTCGTCTTTGGTGCCGAAGGGATACGGCAAAGCAAAGACGAACACCCGCCCCGTACTGGTCTTGTAAATGAAGTCTTGTCCGTAGTATGTCTCATAACCAAAGCCATTCTGGGCTGGATCTCGACTAGGAAGGATGTACTGATATCTATACTCGTCAGTAATGGCGAAGATGCGATTCTTGGGCAAGAAGCGCTCGACAAGGTTGACGTGATCTACTACTTGCCCAGTCTTCTGTAGTCCAATTATCACCAGAGGTGGCTGTGCGATGGACGACAACTGTGTATTGATCTCAAATAAGTACCTCTGAATTGAACCGTGCAGCCAAGCCGGGTTGCCAAACACAGCCAAGGGACCATCAACGAACACCGACACCGATCCCAGCAGCGGTAGGGATTCGCCAGCCAGGTATCGGATGTAGTGAATTGGTATCAGGTGTTCGACTGCAAGCATAAATCTAGAGATGGCCTGCACGTTGGACTGATGGTCTGCTACTTCCTCCCAGATTCGCAGACAGTCCGATGGATATACCTCCTCATCACAGTGTGGGCAGTACTGAGGGTATGGCACGTCCTCGACTTCCACGGGGCCCTTGTCGCATACCGGGCAGCGATGGATCTTCAGCGCTAGAGCGACGCCCACCACTTCGTCAATGCCCCACGGACGATGTACTCGAAAGTCTGCAGCAGCATCGGCGCGTCATCGGCGCTCCACACCGCGCCTAACACACGCCTGCCTTCCTCGTCTGGCACCTCTGTTATGGTCTCGTCCTGGCCCACAGTAGGTGGTTGGCATAACGGTGCGGGGAACGGTGTGCCTCCGTGCAGCGTCTGAGATCGATAGTGGTATATCTTCGACATATGCTTTCGCATCGACTCGTCCGTCCACGGATGCCGGTGTGAAGTGGCCCGGTGCTCCGGTGGCGGTCCGGGGAGGAAGTTGAGGATGAACTCCCGAAACTCCCTCGTGGCACCGAAGGACCCCGCAATCTTCTTGGCTAGCCTGAGGACTAGATCCTCCCCGCACCGCTGGGTAAGGGCATCGAACAGCTTCGCGTCGAAGTCCCGCAGCTTCTCTATCGGCGCCTGCTCGGACCGCCAGCGATGCGCTGCTGTCTCGACCGCAGAAACAAGCATCAGCCACGACAGCTCGGGGGTAATCTCGGCGACCCAGACAGCCTCCTGGTATAGCCGTGCGGCACGGACGAGCGCCACCGCATCCTCAGGTGACAGGTCTGGCAGTTTCAGTAGCAGCGGGGTATCCTCGAAGGCGTGCTGGCCGAGCAGGCGAGGCAGGATCGGACCGAGCGGTGATGTCTCCGGTACGGTGGGATCGGGTACCCCCGGGGTGATGGGCAAGCCGCGCGGGTCGGTGCCCATCTGGAACCGCCTAGTCGGCCAGCCTGCCTTGAGCCGGACGCCGAGCAGCAGCGCAAGCAGCGCCGCGACCTCGTCCTGCTCGCGGCCGCCGTGGTAAGCCACCGCGTCGGTTTTCTCGTCCTGATACGGCGCGGTGTAGTAGCCGTGCTCCTCGATTCTGAGGATGAGCGAGGGGCGCCAGCCGCCGGCTAGCGATCTTTGCTGGGTGCTTACTATTTCGTAAGGACCGTACCGCCGCGTCAGGATAGGCTGATACCAGGGATGTAGCGAGGCGACGGTGTAGAGGAAGGCATCAGTAAACAACGGGTATTCCCACGCCCTCTCGGCAGGGACATTCAGCTCTATACCTGTGCGCCAGTTGTTATACGCTAGTGGTCCGCGTACTACTTCCTCTCTCCAGTCACCGCCCGCCACGAATCACCTCCTAATGCCGACAGACGAAACAACACTGCACCTGAGACGGAGTCTACCCTAAAGTTTCCCGACGAAGGCACCCCGAGCGTCGTACAAGCTGTGTCCCGGCGCTGGTGCCGGAAGTTGTGGCCGCATATCGAAAGCATCGGGAGTGTGCCGTTCGCCTGTGACGACAATGCGCCCGAACCGTCTGCTTGTTAGAATGCGCAGGACAGCGGCAAGCTACTAGACTGGTGTGATATGGCTGACAAGTCGGACATCGAGTGGACCGATGCTACGTGGAACCCTGTCACTGGTTGCACCCAGGTGTCGCCGGGGTGCGACCATTGCTACGCGCTGACGTTCGCTGAGCGCTTTCGAGGTGTCCCTGGGCACCCTTACGAGCAAGGCTTCGACCTAAAGCTGTGGCCGCAGCGTCTAGAGCTACCGTTGCGCTGGAAGCGTCCCCGGCGCATCTTCGTCAACTCGATGTCCGATCTGTTTCACCGGGATGTCCCGGACGACTACGTGGCGGCGGTGTTCGACGTGATGGTCCGGGCGGATCACCATATTTTCCAGGTTCTAACCAAACGTAGCTCACGCCTCGCGAAGCTAGGCCCGAGCCTGCCGTGGCCGTCGAACGTCTGGGTCGGGGTGTCGATCGAGACTGAGCGATACCGGTGGCGCGCCGACCATCTAAGGCAGGTCCCGGCTGCTGTCCGCTTCATCAGTGCCGAACCTCTCCTCGGAACCCTGGCTAGGGTCGATCTGTCCGGCGTCGACTGGGTGATCACTGGCGGTGAGAGCGGCAACGGTCACAGACCGATCGACCCTGATTGGGTGCGCGACTTGCGGGATCGCTGCCAGCAGCAGGGGGTCGCCTTCTTCCACAAGCAGTGGGGCGGGCGGACTCCGAAGGCTAACGGCCGCGAACTGGACGGTCGGACGTGGGATGAGTTTCCTCAGCCATCCAGGGAGTTGATTGGAGCGTCGACTTGAGCGTGGAGAGGGTAGGGGCAGGGAACAAGCACGTCGCGAGCGTCAATCCGTGGTCGGTCGACGAGAAGCTGGCGTTACTGAGTTGCTACATCGGCACCCAGCACGGGCAGGGTGGTTTCCTGAAGGCGACCAGGCAAGCGCCTGCCCGCTACTACATTGACCTGTTCGCCGGGCCGGGCCAGAACCAGGTGAAAGGCACGGACCAGATTGTCGACGGATCCCCCCTCATCGCCCTGAAGGCAGGCCCGCCCAGGTTCAGCCATCTGTACTGGGTGGAGGCCAAGCGCCGCAGTGCCGCGTCCCTTGAGGCGCACCAGCGCGAGTATCCTGACCGCGGGATCACCATACTATTGGGGAACGCCAACGAGCGGGTGGACGACGTTCTCAGGACCCTTCCCCGCAAGGCACCCACGTTCGCCTTCCTGGACCCGTACGCCTCAGAACTGGACTGGCAGACGGTCGTCAAATTGGCCCGGCATAAGGCGCACGGGTTCCCTAAGATCGAACTATTCATCCTGTTCGCAGTGGATACGGCCTACCTGCGGCTGATGCCGCGTGCGTCCTGGAAGATGAGGTATCAGGCGGTCCTCGACCGGGTAATGCCGGATCCCGAGGGGTGGAGGCGCTTGTATGATCGGCGTGCCGCCGGGGGATACAAGCCCCAGGAGATACGGCGGGCGATGCTGGATGAGTACGTCGCCGGCTTGCGGTCCCTCGGCTACAAGTGGGTCCCAGCGCCTCGTCTGATCTTCCGCTCAGACGGCCACCCGCTGTACTTTCTGATCTTCGCCAGCGATCACAAGGCGGGCAACGACATAATGGAGTGGTATCTGAAGCACGTCCAGCAGAGTCGAAGACAGCCGAGCCTGCTAAACTACGCCGATCAGTACTAGGGCTCAGTCCTGGTCCAGACCCTCCAGAGCCCGCTGCATCTTGTCCCTGCTGTGCTCGCCGAGCCAAAGTCCGCCTGAGTAGGAGCCGCCCTCGAACTCGGCCAGGACGTAGGCGTTGAGCTGCGGATCATCAATCTGGCGCAGCGCCTCGGCAATCTCGTCCATCTTGTACAGGACATCCTCCAGGACCTCGCGCTTCTCGTCGGTGGTCAGTCGTGCCATCGGTGTTCCTCCTGCCTGGTGGGATCGAGGATCGCGCCCCGGCCCCGTCTGCTGGCTCCTACCCGAACAGCGCCTTGTGGCCCTTCGGGGTACTGTTGACCAGGATCGCCGTCTCGTGCGCGGGGCGCTCGGCCCTCTGCTCCTCGGCCAGGAAGCTGGCGGGGATGGTGCCGAGCCTGAGACCTACCGCCGCCCTGTGGTAGCAGTAGCCCGCCTGCTGGTGGCCCTTGCACCCGCACTCGCTGCACCCGGTGGCAGCCACGCGAACCAGGTGACCTGTCCCTGGCTGACTCAGGCTGGCAACGCTGTGCCAACCATCACCCAAGTCGAGCACCACCGGCTGTACCTTACGCGCCTTCGCCACCGCGTTGCTGCTGGTCGCCGTCCTGATAGCCTGCTGCACCTTGCCATCTCCTGTCCGACCGGGTTTGTGTCCGACGAGGTATATCTCGGGCAGCGCTGTTGTCTCTTGTCCGGTATATTCTGTTATCAATTCGATATATTACTTGGTACAGTAGAGGCAAGGGGGACGACTGATGATAGTGAACAAGACCAGTGAGCTGATGGGCGCGAGGCGGCTGAAGATAGCCGACCTGGTACGGGGGGCGGAGATCTCCCGCACCGCTGCCAACGGCCTGTACCACGCGACGGGCACGCAGTTGGACCTGACAGTGCTAGACCGGGTGTGCAGGTTCCTGAAGGTCCAGCCAGGCGACCTATTCAAGTACGTTCCGGAGGAGGTCGGTCAATGAGGGCGGCCATCTATGCGCGGGTTAGCACGCAGGAGCAGGGCGAGGGGTATAGCATCGCGGGACAGCTGGCCCTGTCAAAGGAGTACGCCGTGCGCCAAGGCTACTCGGTACTCGGGGAATACGTCGACGTCGGGTACAGCGGCGGGACGGTCGATCGCCCGCAGTTGGAACAGATGCTCCTGGACGCCGAGCGCGGCAGGTTCGACGTCGTGGTCTCGAAGAACCCCGACCGGCTGGCCCGAGGCGTGGAAGTGTTCATACCGATCCAGACGATGCTCCAGGCGGCTGGCTGTGGGATCGAGTTCGTCGAGGAGACCTACCGTGACGACCCGATGAGCCAGGCGATGCTCCAGATACGCCAGGTGATGGCCGGGATGGAGCGCAAGATGATCGGCATCCGGGTCCACGCCTCGCGGGTCCAGAAGGCTAAGGAGGGCAAGGTGAACGCCCACCCCAAGCCTCTGTACGGGTATGACTACGACCCCGATGCCGACGCCTACGTTGTCAACGAGGAGCAGGCGGCCGTCATTCGAAGCGTGTTCCAGTCGTACATATCGGGCGTGAAGCCCCGCCATATCGCCAACCAGTTAAACGCCGATGGCGTGCCGACCAAGACCCACAGCCGCTACGGCTGGGACGCGGGGAACCTGTCGGAGCTCATCACGCAGACAGCATACTATGGAGAGGGCTGGGCGAACCGCTACACGTTCGTCAAGGGCGACAAGCAGGCAGGAAGACCAGGCAAGGTGATGCAGAGACCCCGTGAGGAGTGGGTGCCCGTGGCGTACCCGCCTATCATCTCGCGCGAGACCTGGGAGGCCGCCCAGGCGCAGCGCCGACGCAACAAGGCACAGGCGAGCCACAACCGCGCCAGCGCCGAGTATCTATTGAATGGCATCCTGTGGTGCGGCGAGTGTGGGACTCGCTTTATGGTCAGGACAATCCGACCGAAGGGCGCGGGTGCCAGGGTATACAGATACTACAAGTGCGGCGGGATGATCCGGTACCCGCACCTGCACCAGTGCCGCGAGGGGATGCTCAGGGCCGAGCGCGTGGAAGACGCCGTACTCGCGGACGTGGGCGTGGCTCTGTCTGACGGCGCCTTCCTGGAGCAGAAGCTGCGCGAGCAGTACGGCAAGGTCACTGCTGAGGCCAGGAACGCCCAGGAAGACATAGAGAGGGTCCGGCGCCGACTATATGACTTGGACGAGGAGAAGGGCCGCTATCTAACCCTGTACGGCAAGGGGAAGATCACCGAGGCCGCATACGACCGCAAGGTTACCGACGTCAACAAGCAGATGGGGCCCCTGCTAGACGAGCTGCATCGCCACCTGGCGATGAAGGAGGCGACTCTAGACATAGACCGGCTGGTCGAGTCCGCCTGGGCTGCCACCATCAGGTACCTCGGTGAGTTAGCGGAGACACCGCCGAGTGAGTACGTCCGCCATATGGTGTCCAGGGTGGCAGTGGACGGGGCGGGGAATATCACCACTGCGCTCATCATTCCCGACGCCAATTATGCGAAGCAATCCCTACCATCACTATCATCGGCATCCCCAGCCTCGGCGCGCTCTGCACCGCAAGCGTAGCGGAGTGGCTTGGCGCGCGGAACTCAGTGGGAATTGGGGCGGCGCTGCTCGCTCTCTTGTCGGTGGCGTTGCTGGTTGGGGGCAGGTCGCTCCGCGAGGCAGGATAGTCCTGATTACACCCGGGCAAGTGATAGTAGGCGGGGACTACTGCCTCTTACTTCATCTCACGGGTGGGTTCTCCGAGCGTGATGAAGCCCCTTATCGCCTCAGTCCTCGTTCACCGTATCGCCGCACTGCCTACCCGCCCGCCATCACCTGGTACGCGGTATATGCCACCGTGATGGCGACAATCACTGCCAGCAGTCCCACCAGCACTTTCATACCCAGCGGCAACACCTGCCACAGGTCTGTGACCCAGTATGCGATCCTCCGCACCCACAGCTCGCCCCAGTCGAGCGCACGTGCGACCGGGCGAAATAGGCTGCCAAGCATCGCCAGTCCAACAACTGCAATCACGCCGCCAGGACCGGGAACAGGCGCTATCAACACCCCAATGATGATGATGGCGATGCCCCCACCAAGGTACAACAGGTTCTTGGGATCGAACAGGCCGCTGGTGGTCTGTTGGCGACGTTTGTAGCGCTGCTGGAACCGGTGTCCTGGTTGGCTGCGCGTGAACTCCCGTAAGGCGCGTTTTGTTTGGTTGATCATGCGTAGGTATAGTCCTCCACTCGTCCCTGCACACCATCCGGCGGTCCGATCCTGCGCCTGCCGCGATGGTGCGTGTCAATCAAGAGCCAGCGCGACAGACAAAAGGCATCACTGGTGACCGGAGGGCAGGGGACGCACGCGCTATGCCAGGATAGGATGAGGCGATCGGGCGACAATTTGGGCGATCAGAGCCAGTGCGGACGTTATGGTAGACGTGAGCGACGTGCGACGAGGAGCAGCTGTAACACCGGGCTCCTCACACTGTCATCGAAGGGTTATGCAACCGCCTTCCAGGACACCGTCATTGACAGGTTCAGCCTGGGCGCACTGGACACCGCCAGTGTAGCAGAGTGGCTTGGCGCGCGGGACTCGGTGGAAACAGCGTCCGCCCTGCTCGCGCTCTTGTCGGTGGCGTTGCTGGTTGGGCGCAGGAGACTCCGCGAAGCGGGGTAGTTCCAGTCATCTGTTACATCGTCCCTGCGTAACAATACTCACACCACGTCCCAGCCATGGTAATCCCCTTCCCACAGGCAGCTCGGAAACGTCCGGGCAGCATCATGAAAGGACTGCAGACTGGGGTCTCGTTGTTTATCTGTTGTTTACGGACAACTCTTGACACCATATATAGAGCCCTCTACGATGGTGATGCCCTATATGTAGGGGTAGAAAGGAGGAGGCCATGGGAGCGCCAGCGCTAAAGCCGGGACAGCCCGCACCGACCTCGGGCCAGTATCGCGAAAGCGGTACCGGCACCGAGATAACGGCGGTGAAGGGTAAGCCGCTACCGCCCACTCAGAAGCCCGGTCGGACGTACCGACTGGTCGACCGAACCAGGCATAAGTCTGGAAAGCGGTAGCAGTCCCAACGAATGGGGAGGTTCCTGACCGTGGAAGCGAGGGAACCTCCTCACCCCTCAGGATTCGTATTCTAGGATCCTGAGTACCATCTGGCAAGGCAGGCGGTATCAACAAACCATGAAGATCCGGAGTACGAGATGAATCCCTTTGGCGAAGACACGAAGCCTGGACATACCTTCGAGGTCCTACAGCGGTTAGCGGAAAGCATGCTCCGATTCTTGCTGAGAGG
>JADDPT010000114.1 GCA_016781735.1 Rubrobacter sp. | reverse complement strand
CCCTAACTCCCAGAGGCATTCCGCACCAGAAACTAGCTAGATCCCGGCCACCGCGGTGTTTCATCAGGTTCAGCGTGACGAGCTACTTGTTGCGCGACTGAGGGGATCACCAGAGCGATGTGTCCGTCCGTGGATCAACGTAGCGCCACGTCCGGATCGGATCTCCATCACCGGCGTCTCGACCTTGACGACCTCTGCCCCGGAGTCCGCCATGAGGCGAACCGCAAACGGCTCGGCAATCAGCGTGCCGATCTCCAGAACACGGATCCCCTCGAGCGGTCGTTCCTGTCGCAAGAGCTCTCCGATGTCAGTTAGCTGATCAGTTCGGCCATACGGCGGGTCTCCTTCAGTTAACTGTCGCAACTACAAGGTTCTGGCATGATACGCCGCCCCTACGTTCGGTCGTCCCATTCGAGTGGGTAACCCGACTCCAACCCCCCGGACTCGGCTAGTGCGTTGTCGCCTCGCACAACGCCGAGGGGTTCCTGCCCTCCCGCCCGCAGGTGTTTGAGTAACCCCCCGGCCAGCAGAATTTTGCGCTCACTCGGGTTCAGCTGAATTTCGAATCGGATCTCGCTACCATCATCGGCCTTGCCGATCAGTTGCGTCGCCCCGTCTCCGATCGCCTGCCGGGCACCTTCGAAACTGAATCCATCTCTCTGCCGTATCCGATCATAGTCGGTCTCGTTGGCGAAGACGAGCGGCAGGACCCCCTGTCCTATCAAGTTACGCCGATGGATGCGGGCGAAGCTCTTGGCAAGTATGGCGCGGATCCCGAGGTAGACGGGTACCATTGCGGCCTGCTCTCGCGACGACCCCTGACCGTAGTTGTGGCCACCCACGATAAGCCCGTTGCCCCACTCGAGCGCGCGGTCGTGGAACCCAGGATCCTGCCGGCGGAACATGTGCCTGGCGCATTCCGGTATGTTCGACCAGATGCTCATCCCCAGCGTACCGTCGGGAGCCATGTCGCCCGTCGAGATGTCGTCTCCGATCACGGTGACGACTCTGCCTTCGAGGCGCTCAGGCACTGGTTGGGCCTCGGGCGGAGGGATGATGTTCGGCCCTCGCACGACCTCGACGTCTCGTGCCTCCTTCGTCGGGAGTGGGGCGAGGATCTGCCGGTCGTCGATGGCAGGGCTGTAGGACGGTGGGGTGATGCTCGGGAGCTCGCCCAGATCCCGCGGGTCGGTGACCTCTCCCCTAAGAGCCGTTGCGGCCGCCGTCGTAGGCGAGCATAGGTATACTTCATCCTCAACCGTGCCGCTTCGGCCGGGGAAATTACGGTTGAACGTCCGAACAGAAGGTTCTCCTCTGGCCGGGGCCTGACCAGCGCCGATGCAGGGGCCGCAGACAGGCTCGAGCATGCGGGCGCCCGCAGCAACGAGATCCTGGTACACGCCGCTTCTGGAGATGGTATCCAGGATCTGCCGGGAGCCGGGCGTGACCGTCAGCGCCAGGCGCGGGTCGACGATTGTATCCCGGAGCACCGCCCCGACTACGGCCAGGTCCTCGTAGGAAGAGTTGACGGAGGAGCCAACGCACACCTGCGCGGCTCTGGTCCCGGCTACCTCCCGCACCGACACGACGTTGCCGGGCGAGTGAGGTTTCGCGATCAGCGGCTCAAGCGCCGAGAGCTCGATTACTTGCACTTCGTCATACGCAGCCTCGGGGTCGGCCGAAATCGGCGTAAAAGCAGCCTCGCGCTGCTGAACGGCAAGCCACTCGCGTACCTGCTCGTCACCGGGGAAAACTGCGGTGGTAGCGCCGGTCTCGACCACCATGTTGCAGATGGTACCCCGTTCGGTTGCGGAAAGTGTGCTGACGCCTTCACCGAAGAACTCGAAAACCTTCCCACGACCGCCCCGAACACCATAACGTCGCAGCAGTTCCAGGATGATGTCCTTCGCCTCCACCCAGAGAGAGAGTTCCCCACGTAGCTCGACCCCCACGACTTCTGGACATTCCGTCGAGAAGCCATAGCCTGCCATAGCAACGGCTACCTCGAGCCCTCCCGCCCCGATGGCGAGCATTCCCACCGCGCCGGCCATCGTTGAGTGCGAATCCGCGCCGACCAACACCTGTCCTGGCCCCGCGAACCTCTCCAGGTGGACGTAGTGCGAGATCCCGTTGCCGGGTCGCGAGTAGTGGACGCCGTAACGGGCGGAGAAGGACTGCAGGTAGTGATGGTCCTGCATGTTCCTGTCGTCGATCTGCAGTACGTTGTGATCGACGTACAGCACGGCCAGGGGCACATCAATCCTGTCTTTCCCAAGTGCCTCGAATTGCATGCACGTCATCGTGCCAGTCGCGTCCTCGATCAGTATCTGATCGACAGAAAGCGTGATCTCCTCACCGGGCGCCAACCTTCCCCGCACCAGGTGGCTCTCTATCAGCTTCCGGGTCAGGCTCCGAGCTTCGATCAATGCTGCACCTTCCTCTATGCATGCGAGTGCGCCTATTATAAGGTTAGTGGGAGGACGAAGCTGTCCTCCGGCCCCGGTGAGTCTGGTCGAGGGCGCGGGTCGTAAACGCGTATCTCCTGCTTGGATCAGGGTCCTGACTTAGCTTGCAACCCCGAGCGCACGCGGGCATGGCAACTGCGACGCAAGACGCGGCTGTCGCGTCGCCGGTCACTGACCGGCCTGCGTGTATATCCCCGGAGCGGCATGACGGATGAATGAGGAACTGGACCTCGAAGCGTGGCGCCTTCTCGTATCCACGGCTCTCACGATGCACGCACGGAGGCGCCTTGGCGGGCAAGGCATCCCGGGAGACGGTACCTGCGAGCATCTTCTCCACCTGGCGCGCGACTTGGGGGAGGGGATAGAGTGGGTCACGAAGCTGCATCATGTCCGCTTCGAGCCGGCCTATCCAGGGCTGACCGTCGGCCCCCAGGTCGTATTGGGGGGGCGACGCCTCCTCCTTGCCTGCAGTGTCTTTGCTGAGGGCGCGAATCCAATCGGCGTGGCTTTTACCTCCCTCATCACAGGTAGACGTCCCCAGGTGTCCGTCGCGCCACCGGCGGTGTCCATCCCGGACACCTGGGTGCTGCCGGCGTGGCACGAACGACGCGCTAGCGGGAATTGACGCTACCCGTGTTACTTGTTATACTCCCGCCACTTAACATAGGTCTTCTGCCTATGAAGGCCGCGAAGCTCTCGTGAAGGGCAAGGCCATTTGGAAGGGGGGATTCGGCGGCTGCTTCCTGTATAGACTCGGTTAATCATGGTCAAGTACATCCGGAGGAGTAGTTATGAATCCGAAACGCGCGTCTCATTCTGCATCGGTACTGATACTGGTGTTTGTTCTGTTGTTGGCGGCTTGCGGCGGGGGGGCCAGCGGGGGCGTGGGCGGCAACCAGGGCAACCAGACCGGCGGCGCGGGGGCAGGCACCGGCGCTAGCCAGGGTGTAGCGTCGGGGACGCCTGCGGGTGCTGGTAACAACCAGGGCGCGGCGACCGGCAGCGGCTGTGCCGGGGATCAGATCGTGATCGGTGCTTCCTTGCCGCTGACGGGTAAGGAAGCACGTGTTGGCGGCTTCTACAGGGACGGCTACGAAACTGCCGTTAAGTTCTGGAACGAGAAGGGCGGCATAACTGTCAACGGGCAGAAGAAGCAGATTAAGCTCAACGTGCTCGATAACACGACGAATCCGACCACCTCGGTCAGCCAGTACGAGCGGCTTGTCACCCAGGACAAGGTGGACTTCCTCCTCGGCTCGTACAGCACGCTGCTGGTCTCCGCCGATAACGTCGTCGCCCAGCGCTACAAGATTCCGTACGTCAACGCCGGAGGCGCGGCGAGCGCGATCTACAGCAGGGGGAACAAGTACCTCTTCGGTGTGTTGTCCTCCGTGGTGAACCTTGCGACCACAGAGATGGACCTGCTCAAGGCGCAGCAGGATGCCGGCAAGCTGAAGAAGCCCGCCAACATCGCCCTCATTTGGGAGAACACCGACCACGGCAAGGACTTCCAGCAGGGGGTGCAGGCGTACGCCAAGAAGCACCCGGACCGCTTCAAGGTCGTGATTGACGAGACCTTCGAGCTCGGAGGGCAGGACTACAGCTCGTTGTTGCGTAAGGTGAAGGGGTCCAAAGCGGACCTCTTCCTGGCCGACGCGCACCTGGAAGACTTCATCCTGATGCATCGACAGTACACGGAGCAGGGGCTGAATCACCAGGTAGTGACTTATGGCGCCCGTGGCTCGGAGAAGGATGCCAAGGAGCAGCTAGGGAATAAGGCCGTAGCCGGCGTCCTTTCGGCGACCTGGTGGAGCCCCGAGCTGCCCTATCCGCAGGCGAAGGAGTTCGTAGAGTACTACAGCAAGAATCACAACGGCGAAATGCCAGCCTGGTACCAAGCGCTGAGCTTTGAGGCGGCGAATACGCTGTTCAACTCTATACAAAAGGCGGGCTCCTGCGACAAGGAGAAGGTCCGCGATACGCTCGCTAAGTACAACGAGCCCTCGCTGCTGCCGGGCAACAAGACGTACTTCACCGAGACCGGTCAGATCAACAACCCCTTTGTCGTTGTGCAGAATACGACGAAGGGTGAGTCCGTTCTTGTCTGGCCGAAGGACATCGCTAGTGCCGAGCCCATGATCCCCATGCCGAAGTAGAAGCGCCCCATTCTCTAGGGGCCGGGCAAGGTCCGGCCCCTAGACCTCAGGAGGTAGACATGGACTTCTCCAGCATCCTGCCTGTGACCATTGGTGCGATTCTGCTCGCTGGCCTCTACGCCACGATGTCCTACGGCTTGGCCCTCATATACGGCGTTATGCGAATCGTCAACCTTGCCCACGCGGGCGTGATCATGCTCGCGGCTTATACAACCCTCTGGCTCTACACATCCTTCAAACTGGAGCCATACCTCGCCCCGCTGATCGTGGTACCGCTGTATTTCCTCCTAGGGATGGGGATGCAGCGGCTGATCGTGCGCCGGATCGCGGGGGCAGCGCCGATCGTCTCGCTATTGCTGCTCTTCGCGATCTGGCTAATCATGCAGAACTTGGCGTATGTGATCTGGACTGGCAACACCCAGTCCATCCTCCGGCCCTACACGACGAGAAGCATCCAGATCGAAGCGCTCGACCTTACAATAGGGTGGCTCCGGCTCGGGGTGTTTGTCGCCGGCTTGTTGACGCTCATCGCACTGCAGTTCTTTCTCAGCCGCACGTACCTCGGCAAGGCCATCCGCGCCACCACACAGGACCGCGACTCGGCCCGGCTGGTGGGCGTGGACGTTGAGCAGATCTCCATGATCGCGTTCGGGATAGGAATCGCGCTCTCGGCGCTCGCCGGGTCGCTGTTCGCGATGATCCTGCCCTTCAACCCGGACTTCGGAAGGGTACTGATGCTCAAGAGCTTCGCGATCATCGTGATCGGTGGGCTGACGAGCTTCGTAGGTATCGCCGCCGGTGCGCTCCTGCTGGCGCTTGCTGAGGAATGGTCTGTCGGCGTGCTGGGCCTGCAGACGTCGCTCAAGGACCTGGTGTCCTTCAGCGCGCTGGTGCTGGTGCTGATCCTGCTGCCGAACGGCCTGCCTGCGCTGATCGGGCGCATGCCCTCCTGGCGGAACAAGCCGACGCGCTCGGTTTCCCCCGTCGGGTCCGCGAGTCCAACAGGTGGAGGTCCGAAATGACAGTTGTCACCCCTCCTGCGGGCAGAGCCGCAACTCGTAGCCGCTTCAAACTCGGCCGCGAGGCTCTCATGTCGATAGGCGGCGCGCTGCTCGTCGGTCTGGTTTTGGCGATCATCGGCCTGGTGCTGCCGCCCACCAACTATATAGTCTTTACACTAGGCTTCCTGGTCTTCCTGTTCACCGCGCAGGCCCTTGCCTGGAATCTCATAGGTGGATATGGTGGTCAGACGAGCTTCGGCCACGCAACCTTCTTCGGTATCGGGGCGTACGCGACGGCACTCCTGCAGCAGAACGCCGGCTTCCCGCCCGTGATCGCGCTGCTTGTAGGTGGTGTACTTGCCGCGCTCTTCTCGCAGCTCTGGGGCTACCCGCTCTTCCGCTTGCGGGGCTTCTACTTCGCCATAGCCACGATCGGCATCGGGGAGGTCACCCGGTTAATCGTGCTCAACCCTCTGCGCAATCTGACGGGTGGTGCTTCAGGGTTCACCATCGATGCAGCTGCCGGCTCGGGCAAGCTGGAGCAGTATTTGACAGGGCTTGGGCTCGCCATCGGGGCCTTCCTCATCTCCTACTGGGTACGCAACTCCAAGCTGGGGCTGGGGCTCTTCGCGCTCAACATGGACTCGGAGGCCGCTGAGACGCTCGGGGTCGATACTACTCGCCTCAAGGCTGCCGCCCTGGCGATCAGCGCTTTCATCGTCGGACTTACCGGCGGGATATACGCGCGAGCGTATCTGTACATCAGCCCCGAGTCCGTGTTCGCTTTCCCGGTCTCGATCGCGATGGTGCTGATGGTTGTGATCGGAGGGATCGGGACCCTCCTCGGGCCTATCCTCGGCGCCCTCATCTACGTGGTCATCCAGGACTACCTCGGCGCCGCGCAGCTCACCATCGGCGCTCGAACGCTCCAGTTTCGGGATGTCCAGCTCGGGCTCTACGGTCTGCTGCTCGCGCTGATCATCCTGTTCGAGCCGGCCGGTCTTGTCGGCCTCTTCCGCCGCATGGGCAGGCGCTTCCGCCGCGGCCGGGGGGCGGGGGGCGACGCAACGGCTCAGAGTGCTGTGCTGAATCAGCAAAGTGAGGTGGAGTGATGCCGTTGCTCGAGGCCCGGAACGTGAGCCGCTACTTCGGCGGCCTGCGGGCTGTCAACAATGTGAGCATGTCGGTAGAGGAGGGGGAGCTGGTAGGGCTGATCGGCCCGAACGGGGCCGGCAAGACCACCTTTTTTCGAGTGCTCGCCGGCGTGTACCCTCCGTCCACCGGGAGCGTCATCTTCTCGGGCGAGAGCGTCGGCCGGTTACGCCCGAACCGCGTATGTCATAAGGGTATCACCAGCACGCACCAGGTCGTTCGTCCGTTCTCGGACCTAACCGTGCTCGAGAACGTGCAGGTAGGCGTGCTGTATGGCAACAACCGGGGCTCTGGGGACCACCGACAGCGGGCGATGGAGGTGCTGGAATTCGCGGGACTAGGACACCGGGCCGGCATGCTGGCCCGCAACTTGACGCTGCCTGACCGCAAGCGGCTGGAGGTCGCCCGTGCGCTGGCCACCGGGCCGAGGCTGCTACTGCTCGATGAGGTGATCGCGGGGCTGAATCCGACAGAGACCCAGCGAACGATGGAGCTCATACGTGCCATCAAGGCACAGGGCATCACCATCATCATGATCGAGCACATAATGCGCGCCATTATGGGGCTCTCGGACCGGATTGTCGTTCTGCACCACGGCGAGAAGATCGCCGACGGCCCACCGCGGGAGGTCGCGCAAGACCCGAAGGTTGTCGAGGCCTACCTTGGAGAGAGCCCAATCAGCGCGTAAGGTGCGCAGGCAGTCGTGTGCTGCGCCCATCGACGGAGGTAGCTATGGCGTTGCTGGAGGTACGAGGGATCGACGTGTTCTATGGCGAGGTGCAGGCGCTGTGGGGGGTCTCGTTCACGGTTGAGCGGGGCGAGATCGTCACGCTGATCGGCTCGAACGGTGCGGGCAAGACCACCACCATCAAGACGGTCTCGGGGATCCTTACCCCCGCCTCAGGCACAATCGAGTTCGACGGTCAACGTATTGACCGTCTGCCGGCACACAAGGTGGTCGGCTACGGCATCGCGCAGATACCCGAGGGCCGGCGCCTGTGGCCGGAGATGAGCGTGCAAGAGAATTTGGAGCTCGGCGCCTACGCCGGGGAGGCCCGCGGGAAGCGCAACGAGACTCTCAAAAGAGTCTATGAGCTGTTCCCCCGACTGTATGAGCGGCGCGGCCAAGCCGCCGGCACGATGAGCGGTGGTGAGCAGCAGATGTGCGCGATAGGCCGGGGGCTGATGAGCTTGCCGAAGCTGCTGATGCTCGACGAGCCGAGCCTCGGCCTGTCACCAATACTGGTGGCCGAGATGTTCAACATTGTCCGCGAGATCAACAGCAATGGGGTAACGGTGTTGCTGGTGGAGCAGAACGTCCGCCACGCCCTGGAACTGGCGTCACGCGCCTACGTCCTGGAGACCGGTCGCCTGGTCCTGAGCGGCGCTGCGCACGAGCTCCTCAACAACCCGCAGGTGCAGTCGGCTTACCTAGGTTTTTAGGGGTGAGAGTGTGCCGTGGGAAACATGCCGCACTGCGCAGTGCCGGGGCCTTCTTCGGCGCCCGCAGGCGCGCCCGATAGGGCCATGACGCGGCGGGATCAGCACCAGCTCGTCAGGGAGGAGTTTGCCAAGCAGGCGCCGTCCTTCGGACAGGAGGGGTTCACCCTCTCGAATCGCGCTCTTCTCGACTGGACGGTCGAGAGCCTCGACCTGGGGGCATCACACGAGGTGCTGGATGTTGCCGCTGGCACAGGGCACCTGGCACGGGCTATGGCCCCGAGGGTGCGGCGCGTCGTCGCCCTCGACCTGTCGCCGGAGATGCTCCGGGAAGGCGAGCTCACGGCGCAGCTGCAAGGGCTCTCCAATATCCAGTTCGAAGAAGGCGCCGCCGAGCAGCTGCCCTATGCAAGCGACTTGTTCGACAGGGTGGTTAGCCGCTTATCCCTGCACCACATGGAGAGCCCCCGGACCGTTCTCGCAGAGATGGTACGCGTATGCCGGCCTGGTGGTGAGGTGGCGATTGCCGACATCGTCTCGTCCGGGGACAAAGCCCTGGAGGCGGCGCAAAACCGCATCGAGCGGGGTCGCGACCGGTCTCACGTCCGTGCCCTATCAGCAGGGGAGCTGCAGGCTCTCGCGTCGAGCGCCGGCTTGAGTGTCCGGCACAGCGATAAGCGCGACGTCGAGGTGAACGTCGAGCGATGGTTTGATCTCGCCCGCACCTCCACCGAGCAGCGCCAGGAGATCCTCTCGGAGTTGACGGAGTCCATTGCGGAGGGTGATCGAACGGGGATGCGGCCGTTTCTCCGGGACGGGGAGGTGTGGTTCCGGCAAACGTGGCGCCTGGTGATCGGAGTGAAGCAAGGTTAGCAGGGGAGGGGTCGCTACCAGCGATCGAACTGCCCGTGCAGCGCGATGATCAAAGAGGGTGCTTGGCGAGAGTTGAAGGTGTAGAAAGGGAATGTCGACGGGTGGGCAGGAGGGAGTTATACGAGGAGTTGCGCAGCGCGGTTCGCCAACTGTGCGAGAGCTTTCCGGGCAGCTACTGGCGCGGGTTAGACCAGCGGAAAGAATATCCCGAAGAGTTCGTCCGGGCGATGACTCGCGCGGGGTACCTGGGCGCTCTCATACCGAAGGAGTACGGGGGCCTCGGGATGAGTCTCACGGAGGCTACGGTCATCCTCGAGGAGATCAACCGTTCCGGCGGAAACGCCGGGCCGTACCACGCCCAGGTCTACACGATGGGCACGCTACTGCGACACGGCTCTGAGAACCAGAAGCGGACGTTCCTGCCGAAGATAGCGAGCGGGGAACTGCGCCTGCAGGCCTTCGCCGTGACCGAACCTGAGGCGGGAACGGATACTACGGGGCTCCGGACCACCGCGGCGCGCCGGGGCGACCGGTATGTCGTAAACGGCCGCAAGGTCTACATCTCGCGCGTCCAGCACTCCGACCTGATGCTCCTGCTTGCCCGGACGACCCCTCTGGACCAGGTGAAGAAGCGGACGGAAGGGCTCTCGGTGTTCATCGTAGATCTCCGCGAGGCCATCGGTGACGGACTCACCGTGAAGCCACGGCGAGTGATGATAAACAACAACACCAACGAGCTCTTGTTCGAGGACCTAGAGATCCCGGCGAGTAGACTGATCGGCGAGGAGGGTAAAGGCTTCCGCTACATAATGGATGGGATGAACGCAGAGCGTATTCTGATCGCTGCCGAGTGCATAGGCGATGGGCGCTGGTTCGTCGAGCGGTCCAGTGAGAGGGCGAGGGAACGTATTGTCTTCGGCCGGCCCATCGGCCAGAACCAAGGTATCCAGTTCCCGATCGCGCAGGCTCACATTCACGTTGAGGCCGCCGACCTGATGCGTTTTAAGGCGGCGGAGCTGTTCGACCGCGGGGAATCTTGCGGGGCGGAAGCGAACATGGCCAAGTCTTTGGCGGCGGATGCCTCGTGGGAGGCGGCCAACGTGGCCGTGCAGACGTATGGTGGGTACGGCTTCGACTCGGAGTACGACGTCGAGCGCAAGTTCCGCGAGACGCGTCTCTATCAGGTGGCGCCGATCTCCACCAACCTGATCCTCTCGTACATCGGCGAGCATGTGCTCGGTATGCCGAGGTCGTTCTAGTGCTGCCTCTCGAAGGCATCACCGTCGTCTCGCTCGAGCAGGCGATCGCCGCGCCCTTCGCCACGCGGCAGCTGGCGGACCTAGGGGCCAGGGTGATCAAGGTTGAACGCCCGAGGACGGGGGATTTCGCGCGCCATTACGATGAGACGGTACGGGGCATGTGCAGCCACTTCGTCTGGACTAACCGCTCGAAGGAGAGCCTTACGCTCGACCTGAAACACGACGAAGCCAAGCGAATCATGAACCTGCTGCTGGACGGCGCCGACATCTTCGTCCAGAACCTAGCGCCGGGGGCGGCCGAGCGGCTTGGCCTGGGGGCCAAGTCGCTGAGCGCGCACTATCACCGTCTGATCGTCTGCGATATAAGCGGCTACGGCTCATCCGGGCCGTACCGCGACAAGAAAGCGTACGACCTGCTCGCACAGTGCGAAACCGGGCTGGTCTCTGTGACCGGAACGCCCGAAACTCCCTGCAAGGTTGGCATCTCTGTGGCCGACATCGCCGCCGGTATGTACGCCTACACCGGGATCCTCACTGCTCTCTACCAGCGGGAGAAGACTGGTCAGGGAGCGGCCTTCGAGGTCTCCCTGTTCGATGCCCTTGGCGAGTGGATGAGCTACCCCGCGTACTTCACAGCGTACGGCGGCGCCCAGCCTGCCCGCACGGGCGCAAGCCATGCCTCTATTGGTCCGTACGGCCCATTCCCCACCGGGGACGGCAAGGAGGTCAACCTCGCGGTACAGAACGACCACGAGTGGGCCGCATTTTGCGAGATGGTTCTGGATCGGCCTGATCTCATAGCAGACCCCAGGTTCGACACGAATTCCAAGCGGGTAGCCGAGAGGCACGACCTGTATGAGATCATCCGCGAGGAATTCGGGGGGTGGACGGCAGGGGAAATCGTGGAGCGACTGGACAGAGCAGCGATAGCGAACGCCCGCATGAACTCTGTCGAGGAGTTCTGTGAACATCCCCAGCTCGATGCCCGCGACCGCTGGCGAGAGGTAGGTTCTCCCGTAGGTCCCATAAGAATGCTGCTTCCGCCGGTGGCCATATCAGGAGCCGAGCCCCGCATGGATCCGGTTCCCGGGCTGGGCGAGCACACCGAGCAGATCCTCCGCTCGCTAGGTTATGATGATGCCAGACTGGAGCGCCTGCGGGCGGAGCAAGCGATATGAGACCTATGGAAACAGATGCGGGCTGGCCGGGTGGGGAGTTCTAGAGTCTGTTATGCACTTTGGTGGATTGGAACTGTAGCATGTGCGCATGCAGAAGCGAAAGCCATACCCGAGTGATGTAAGTGATGATGAGTGGGCGTTTGTGGCGCCGTACCTGACGTTGATGAAGGAGGACGCGCCGCAGCGGGAGCACTCTCTGCGGGAGGTGTTCAACGGGCTGCGATGGATAATGCGTTCCGGCGCGGAGTGGCGGCTGATGCCTCACGATCTCCCGCCGTGGCACACCGTCTACCAGCAGACCCAGCGGTGGCTCAGAGCTGGCGTGTTCGAGGCAATCGAGTCGGACCTTAGGATGCTGCTGAGGGAGATCGAGAACCGTGCTCCCAATCCTCGCGCCGCGATCCTCGACAGCCGGACGCTGCAATCGAGCCCGGAAAGTGGAGGCAGGGCCGGGTACGACGGTCACAAGAGAAAGAAGGGCTCGAAGGTGCACCTAGTTGTGGACACGCTAGGACAACTGCTGGCACTCTTGGTGACACCGGCCAACGAACAGGATCGGGCACAGGTGGCCAACCTCGCCGAAGCGATGCCAGGAAGCGACTGGGGAGACGATCGAGGTGGCGTACGTGGACCAGGGATACACGGGAGAGCAGGCGGCAGAGGATGCCGCCGAGAGGGGCATCCGACTCGAGGTGGTCAAGCTGCCCGAGGCCAAGCGCGGCTTTGTGCTTCTGCCACGCCGCTGGGTGGTGGAGCGCTCGTTTGCCTGGCTCGCGCGCTTCCGACGTCTCGCCCGCGACTACGAGCGGCTACCGGAGACGTTGGCGGGACTGCATCTACTCGCCTTCGCCGTCCTCATGCTCAAGCGCTTCGTCACCCTCATG
>JADDPT010000096.1 GCA_016781735.1 Rubrobacter sp. | reverse complement strand
CTCAACCCTGAACTCTTACTGGCACACCTCCTGCCCTCCCCGGTCCAAGACTTGTACCATCCCGCTTAGCGTTCGTCATCGTGTCGTGAAGTCCCAGCTTTGTTGATATGGGTCGCCATGGCCTTGACCAAGCTAGACCGTGATACGGAAGGTCGCCAGCGTGGTGCGCGGCTTACTGTATGTCCAGTTGGTTTCCTGGACTCCACCTTGCAACCTGTCTTAGCGGGGGTATGTCGGATGAGTGAGGATGCAATGATTGTCGGAATGATGACGCGTCTGCAACATTCCTTGCAGGCTTTAGCGGTGCCTGCCGATGTGCAACTTGGCCTGTTCCCCGACTTCGTCTGCAAGGTCGATGAACTTGCGCTCGATTTTGATAACTGGCGCCTGTGCGTAGTGGACAATTCCCGAGTCTGCCTTACCGACCAACAGAAGACGCTCCTGGCTACTCTCGACCCGGCTTGAGCAAATGAGCAGACCAGAGCACGAGCCTTTGTGGACTGAGGAGGCGCTTCGCACTCGCAGCGAGTAGAAGGAAGTACGCCGTCTGGCGAAAGAGACACTTGCAGCTTTCGGATGGGAGGTTGCTATCCCACCCTCCTACGGTCACGAGTACATCAGGTGACCCCAACAGGATCAGTTTAGCTCAGGGACGACACACGGAGCCATGTGCATTCTAAACTCCTGGTTTTCGGCGCGCCCATACTCGAGGCAGGCCGAGTGGTGATGCTATTCAGCCCATTGTGGTGGTTGAATGTACATAGAACACTCAAGGGCCGAGTCGATGCTGCGAGAGGGGGATGCTCTCAGTCCCTTTTCGTGGGGACACCCAGCGGAGAAGGATCGGTAAGGTGGAACAATCCGCATGGAGGTAACAGCATTTGTGTAGGAACATCAGGACTTTGTTTAATTTCGACCCTCCCGCCACCGAGGAAGAGATTCTCGCCGCGTCGCTGCAGTTCGTGAGGAAGATCAGCGGCTTCAATACGCCTTCCAAGGCGAACGAGGCTGCATTCTACTCAGCAGTCAACGAGATCGCCTCCATCTCAGGCCGGTTCCTCTCCTCGCTCGAGTCTACTGCGCCGCCGAAGAATCGGGAGGAAGTAGCAGTTAAAGCAAAGGCGCGCGCCGCTCAGAGATATGGCAAGTAAACACCTGACGAACCTGGCTCGCACTGTCTAGAACGCCACAACGGTGCGTCGGCAACCTCGCATATATAATGGTGGTATGGACGTGCGCGCGTTGGTCGTTGATGATGAGAGGAACCTGGTCAATCTGCTACGTGGCTACCTCGAGCGGGAAGGCTTTGAGGTGCACGAGGCCTTCGACGGCCCAAGTGCCCTGGAGCGCGCCCGCAGCCTCGACCCTGACGTCGTCGTGCTCGATTGGATGTTGCCCGGCCTAGACGGCGCCGAGGTGCTGCGCGAGCTAAGACGTTTCTCCGAAGCGTACGTCATCATGCTCACCGCCCGAGCCGAGGAGGTGGACAAGATAGTCGGCCTCTCTGCAGGAGCCGACGACTACCTCACAAAGCCCTTCAGCCCAGGCGAGCTTGTGGCCCGCATACGCGCAATGCTGCGGCGACCACGGGGCGGCGTCCACGACGGGGCCGAGGAGCAGCCTCCGCTCGTCTTCGGTGGACTGAACATAGACTCGGCCCGGCGCGAGGTGCGCATGGACGGCAGGGAGGTCTCGCTAACGGCCTTGGAGTTCGACCTGCTCCTCGCCCTCGCCTCCCGTCCTGGCGTCGTCTTCAACCGCGCGCAGCTCCTGGAGCGGGTGTGGAACGACAGGTATCTCGGCAGCGACCATGCCGTGGACGTCCACGTGGCAAACCTCCGCAAGAAGCTGGAGGAGGATCCGGTGCAGCCGCGCTACGTGCAGACTGTCCGGGGCGTGGGCTACAGGTTCGCGAGAGAATGACGCTTCTCCTGCGCCTCCTGCCGAAGAACCTGAAGGCCAAGCTCTTCTTCTCGCACTTCCTGGTCGCCCTCTTCGGCACGCTGACCCTACTCGTCGGACTGTCCTTCCTGACGCCCTACCTCTTTGGACGGCTGGTTGAGGACGTGCCCGGGCTCGGACGATCGCTGACCGCGGAGGAGGTGCGCGCCTCCGTGTCGAGCGCGTTTGAGCGGGCGCTCCTGCTCTCGTTGCTCGTCGCCGGCGTGGGGGGAATGCTCGCCGCAACCGGTGTAAGCCTCTTTGTGTCGGGTAGGATCACCCGGCCCGTGCTCCACATGCTCGCCGCCACCCGGCGCATCTCCTCAGGCCGATACAGCGAACGGGTACCGGTCCAGGAGCCGGACGAGCTCGGCGCCCTCTCGGAGAGCTTCAACGTGATGGCGACCTCGCTGGAAGGGGTCGAGCGTCGGCGCAGGGAGTTGATGATGGACGTGTCGCACGAGCTCCGCACCCCCCTCACGACTCTGGAGGGGTACATAGAGGGTCTCCTCGACGGGGTGGTGACACCCTCCCGCGATACCTGGACGCTGCTGCACGGGGAGGCGGAGCGGATGCGACGCCTCGTTGACGACCTGCAGCAGCTCTCCCGTGCCGAGGCCGGCAGCCTATCGCTCAACTCCGGCGCCGTCTCCCCGTCGGAGATACTACGCTGCACGACGGAGCGCTGCTGGCCTCGCTTTGCCGAGAAGGGTGTTGCGCTGGAGTGGGAGGAGACAGGTGGCCTCCCTGATGTAATGGCCGACGGTGATCGGGTGGTACAGGTGCTGACGAACCTGCTCAACAACGCACTGCGTTACACTCCGCCGGGAGGCCGCGTGGTGCTGCAAGGACGACCGCAAGGGGAGCAGGTGCTGTTCACCGTGACGGATACGGGAGAGGGTATCGCCGGCGAGCACCTGCCGCACGTCTTCGAGCGGTTCTACAGAGTCGAGAAATCGCGCTCCCGCGAGGGCGGCGGCTCGGGCGTTGGCCTCTCCATAGCTCGTGCGCTTGTCGAGGCGATGGGCGGCCGGATCTGGGCCGAGAGTGAAGGGCCGGGCAAGGGTTCAACCTTCGCCTTCACCCTGCCCGTAGCCGTCTCCTCGACCGTTGGCGCCTCGTCCCGCTAACTCCTCTCACCCTCCTGCCGCTGCAGAGTCGTTCGTGTTTGTCGTCTCGCACAGGCTACTTCTTGATGAAAACTTGATGATCGGTGAACGGTAGCCAGAAGTTGCCCACATACACTTGAAGTGTAGAGCCGGGCACCGGGGTTTACCCGCGACACCGTCGCCGGGTGATCGACCCCACCGGACGGAGCGTTTCCGTCGACTTATTGCTGGCCGGCCCAGGGTTGCAGTATATGAACGCACTGCGGACGGAAGAAAGCCTTACCCTCTCCGAATCACCGGAGCGAATTACCCCGACCGAAACCGACGCGTCGGGTAATCCCCTTGCGATTTATCTCAGGGATATCGGCGCAGTGCCGCTCCTCACGCCCGCCGAAGAGCGCGAGCTTGCTGACTGCATCCAGCGTGGCCGCAAGGCGATCGGCAAGCTGGAAAGTTGCTCCGAACCTGCGCGTCGGGACAGTCTTCTCGAGGAAGCAGCGCAGGGCGCGGATGCCCGGCGCAGGCTCATCGAGGCGAACCTGCGGCTGGTGGTCTCTGTCGCGCGCCGCTACGCCGGCAGGGAGTTGCCTTTAGGGGACCTGATTGAGGAGGGCAACATAGGGCTGATGAGGGCAGCGGATAAGTTCGATCCCTCCCGCGGCTTCCGCTTCAGCACGTACGCGATCTGGTGGATCCGCCAGGCGGTAACGCGCGCACTGCTCAACCACGGTCGGGTCGTGCGCCTGCCGGTACAGGTGTCGGAGACGATGACGCGCATCTCCCATGCAGGTGACAAGCTCTCCCAGCAGCTTGGTAGAGAGCCCTCCAACGAGGAGCTTGCGCAAGAGGTGGGTATCAAGAAGGACCGCCTGCGCGAGATCATCAAGGCATCGCAGCAGACAGTCTCGCTCGAGCAGCCGTACGGCGAGGGCGGTCTGGTCGCGGTCTCCGACGTGCTCGAGGACACTGAGACCGAGCGGCCCGAGGAGCAGGTCTCCAGGGAGATGCTGTGCACGGAGCTGCGAGTGGCGCTTGGCGAGCTGACTGAGCGTGAGCGACGCGTCGTCTCCCTACGCTATGGTCTCGACGATGATTCCCAGACGCTCGACGAGGTTGGAGTGGAGCTTGGGGTGTCTCGAGAGCGCGTCCGCCAGATGGAGAAGGAAGCCCTCGAGAAGCTTCGCCGCAGGTTCCGCGAGTCCCCGACCTCACTGCGGTGAGCCTGTTTTCTGTGGGCCACCAGCCCAACCCTCCGGCTGGTTCACCCGGACCGGCGGTGCTACAATCCTGATGGACTGATTAATGGCGCGGCCCGCGGGCAACTGTTATCCGTACGGTGCCGGGCCCGTGGTAGTTAGGAGCGAACAGAGGTGACGGCAGCTATGAACAGCGGCGCGATATACGCGGCCTTCTGGCTCTACAGACTCGACCCGGAGTACGCCCGCCTGCCGATCGAGCAGCAGGAGCAGGGCAAGCAGGCGTTTCTCAACGCCTTGGAGGCGCGGGACGAGAGCGTCACCCTGCGCGGGACGTACTCGCTCGTCGGCCTGCGAGAGGAGGCGGACCTGATGCTGTGGGTGCTCGGTCCCGACCTTGACGCTATTCAGCGGCTGGCGGTCGGTCTGCGCCACAGCGGGCTGGGCCGATACCTGCATCAGGCGTACACCTACATCGGCGTCACCACTAAGCCGCGCTACGACCCCGATCACCAGCCCGCGTTTGCGGCCGGCGCGCCCCCGAAGCAGTTCGCGAGCGTGTACCCGTTTATCAAGACCACGGACTGGTATCTGCTCTCTCGCGAGGAGCGAGGCAGGTTGATGGCGGAGCACGGCCGCGTCGGCAGGCGCTACGCGGTTCCGCGGGAGAGACTCGTGCCTGTCGCCGCGCCGGAAGAAGGCGTGGGCGGCGTAGTCACCGCAGTCAAGCCTGCGGCCGAGCCCTCGACAGCGGAGGGCGGCGGTGTGCTCTCGAACACGGTTGACGCGTTCGGCCTCGGCGACTATGAGTTCATCCTCGCTAACGAATCGGACGATCCTTCGGAGCTGAACGCGATGATGCTCTCGCTGCGGGCAACTGAGGTGCGGCGGTACACCAAGCAGGACACTCCTATCTTCCTGGGCAGGCTCCGCGAGCCCGCCCGCGCCCTCGCCGACCTGTAGCCAGACAGGGTTATCCTGGTCCAGCACGGCGTAAGGTGTCCCGCTGTGCTGGCGTGTCATTTCTCGGCGTGCCCCTGCGGTGACCTGCCTTGATGGATGTCACTGCGGAGAAAGTTCCACCTCCGCACGCACGGTCCCGGCGCGCTCGTGCCTGGCGCAGAGCATCACCCTACCTCCGCCTGGCGAGCGGACCACCCACTCCGCCTTCAGGCGGTCCTCCGTGGGGTCGGCGCTCCAGATGCTAGGCGCGGACGGCTTGTACGCGCGTCCCTCAAGCTGACCTAGCTCTATGCGGGCCTCTCCTGTCTCCAGCGTCGCGCCGTCCGGCAGCTCGATCTTGCAGACGACTCCGCGCGTCGTCTTCTTCTCAGCCGCCTTCTTCGTGACGTAGCTGGGGAGCCAGCCGGTGTTGTGCACGACTAGGCGCACCCTGTATGTGTCCTCACCGAGCTGCCTGCTGCTCGCCTCCAGCACCTCCAGCTTCGGCGAGATGAGCAGGTGCCACACGACCCAGTCGGGGAAGAGCGCGACCTCTTTCTCCAGCTTGTCGGGCGGTGGGTTCGTGAGCGAGTACAATCGGTTCCAGCCACCCAACTCGACGGCACCTAGCTGCGGATGCTCGAAGCGATACCAGTCTACGTATCCCCTACCGTTGAGCGTGCTGTCGCTCCATGCGAGCAGCTTCAGGTCGTCCTCGACCGGGTGCTCGCGGAACCAGTCAATGTATTTATACTCTTTGATTCCCGCCTGCTTCTGCGGACTCCATATCTCCACGGTCCACCCGAACACGCCCATGTGCTCGTACATCCACTCGTCGAAGGCGCCCGTTATCACCTCCTTCGGGTGGTAGCGGAAGTCGTGGTACACGGAGATCGCCGGGTAGCCCGTGATCTCCGTGCCCTTGGCGCCAATCTTCTCGTACGTCCACAGGTCCTCGGCGGGGAACTCCTCGTCGCTCTTGTCCGCGTATGGCCGCAGGAGCACGCCCGAGAAGGTGTGGAAGGTGATCTCGCCGGTGATGTTCGGGTGGTTTGCGATAAAGTGTACTATCGCACGCACCTCGGGCTCCGACGTGGGGTACGGCCCAGCGCCGCGCTGCTCGCTCTCCTGCCGCCACATCGCGGGGAAGTTGCGGTTCAGGTCCAGGCCTTCCTTGCGGGGCCGGATCTTTATCAGTGCGCCGTCGTAATCCTCAAGGAGACCCTCCGGCAGCACCCTGTAATACTGCCCGCCTGCTTCGGTGGGATCCCGGCGCGTCAGCAGGCGCGGCTCCTCGGGGTTGATCTTCCAAGTGCCGTTTGGGTCCGGCACCCTCATCATCAGGATTCGGCCGTCGACGTCCACGTCCTGCTCCACAAGGTTTCCCGAAGGCTCCTCGTCGTACGGGTACGGGCGCGTGCTCGACCGGATGATCCTCGGCACGTCAGCGAGCGCCAACTCCGCCCCGTCGGGGTTGATGCGCGGGCAGATGTAGAATGCCCGTGTGTCAAGACATCGGGTGATGTCAGGGTTCGAGCCGTACTCCGTCACAAGCCTGTTGAGCAGGTACAGGCACGCGCTCGACGGCGACACCTCGCTTGCGTGGATGTTGCCGTCCACCCACAGCGCCGGCTTCTCATTGTGCGTCCCCGTATCAGAGTTGGTTACGGTCACGAGCCAGATGTCGCGTCCCTCGTGGCTTTGGCCGATGCTCTCTACTTGCACTAGGTCGGGACGTTCGGCTGCGTACCCGTGCAGTATCTCGGTGAGCGCGTCGTATCGGTAGTATGTGTCGAACCGGACCTGCGGCATTTGGCTCCCCCTTGCTGCGTGCTTTTGTGTGGTGCGCGTGCATCTTCGCAGGTCGAGGCGGTCTTGGCAAGTAAGTGTGGTGTTGCGCAACTGGTAGAAGGCGGGTGAGTCCGTGTGATGGCCCGGCTCGTGCGAACGATGCGCCGCTACTGGAAACCTTGAGGAGGATGTGTACATGGAGACGCGACAGTTTGGGAGGACCGACCTCCAGATAACGCCTATCGGCTTCGGCGCATGGGCCATAGGGGGTGGGGAGTGGGCCGGCGGCTGGGGGCCGCAGGATGATGAGGAGAGCATTGCCGCGATCAACAGCGCGCTCGACCTCGGGATGAACTGGATAGACACCGCGCCCGCATACGGCCTCGGCCGGTCGGAAGAAGTTGTGGCGCGCGCGATCAAGGGGCGGTCCGAGAAGCCGTTGGTGTTCACCAAGTGCGCTATCAGGTGGAACCCCGACCGCAGCCTGTACAACAGCCTCAAGACGGCTTCCGTCCGCGAGGAGTGTGAGAACAGCCTGAGGCGGCTGCAGACCGACGTGATCGATCTCTACCAGATGCACTGGCCCGACCCCGAGGAGGAGATCGAGGAGGGCTGGGTAGCGATGGCGGAGCTGAAGAAGGAAGGCAAGGTCCGGTACATAGGCGTCTCCAACTTTTCAGTTGAGCAGATGGAGCTTGTAGGGAAGATAGCGCCGATAGACACGTACCAGCCGCCGTACTCGCTTGTCAGACCGGAGGTTGAGGCGGAGCAGCTACCCTACTGCCAGGAGCACAACATCGGCGTGATCGTCTACTCGCCGATGCAGTCCGGCCTGCTTACCGGCAAGATGACGAAAGAGCGCATAGACGGCCTGCCCGACGACGACTGGCGCAAGGGCTCGGAGTATTTCCAGGAGCCACAGCTCTCCCGCAACCTGGAGTTGACTGAGCTGCTGCGCTCGATAGGTGAGCGACACGGTCGCTCACCGGGCGAGGTGGCGATTGCCTGGGCGCTCCGACATCCTGCCGTTACCGGGGCGATTGTGGGCGCTCGCCGTCCCGACCAGGTGGAGGGCATCATCGGCGCGGGTACGTTCCGTCTCAGCGAGGATGAACTTGCGGAGATCGAGCAGTTCCGCCAGAACGAGGCGGGTGTTCCTGCCGGCGGCTCGTAGGTGAGGTGCCGCAGATGAGCGAGCACGGACAGAAGGAGCAGAGAGTACGAGAGCTTCTCGCCGGGAGGGGGCTGGATGCCCTCCTCTTGCGGCGGGTCAGCTCTTTCGCG
Organism: Rubrobacter sp.; assembly: GCA_016781735.1. GTDB lineage: Bacteria > Chloroflexota > Chloroflexia > Thermobaculales > Thermobaculaceae > LC3-1. The sequence goes on along the minus strand of JADDPT010000096.1, from coordinate 27,783 downwards.
TGGGCCACCGGGGGCGCGGCGAGTCACATCAACATCGCCACGGATTACGGCGAGGGTGCGCTCCTGTACACTCCCTCCGGCCGCTACCTAGTCGCAAACAACATCGAGACCCCAAGACTGTTACATGAGGAGGGATTGGAAGCTCAGGGCTGGGAGCCGGTGGGAGACAGGTGGTACGAGTCGGGTGACGCCGTGGGAAGCCTCACTGAAGGGCTCGCGCTGGCCTCGGACTGTCCGTACCCCGGTGCTACTGACGTCAGCCAAGACATGGCTCAGATGCGAGCACACCTCACCCCCGAGGAGGGCGACCGCTTGCGCGAGATTGGGAGGTTGTGCGGAGAGGCGATGAACGCAGCGATCCGGCGGATAAGCCCCGGACAGTCGGAATATGAGATCGCCGCAGCTCTCTCAGCGGAAGCGTATTCAAGAGGGGTACTGCCGATAGTGGACCTGGTTGCGACGGACGAGCGCATCTACCAATACCGTCATCCCTTGCCGACGGACAAGAAGGTGGACCGGTATGCGATGCTTGTCCTGTGCGGTAGAAGGCACGGGCTCGTGTGCTCCATTACGCGCCTCGTGCATTTCGGTCCCCTTCCGGACGAGCTGCGCCGCAAGCAGGAGGCAGTGCTGAAGGTGGACGCGACCTTTCTCGAAGCGACTCGTCCGGGCGTGAGCCTGAGGGGTGTGTTCGCCCGCGCGGTTGAGGCGTATGCACAGAGCGGCTTCCCGGACGAGTGGCAGCGGCACCACCAGGGAGGGGCCGCCGGGTACGAGCCGCGCGAGTACCTGGGCACGCCGGAGGCCGATCAGGTGGTGGCCGAGGGACAGGCATTCGCGTGGAACCCCTCGATAACAGGGGTGAAGGCGGAGGACACGATCCTGGTCGGACCCGAGGAGAACGAGGTGCTTACCCGGATCCCAGACTGGCCCGCTATCTCGGTGGATCTCGATGGACAGACCTACGAGCGACCGGCAGTCCTTGAGCTGTAGTGCATCAATATCGGCGGAACTCTGGTAGCAGGTTTCGCCATAAACCCGTGCGCAGGGCTTGGCATCACTCAGCCGCTCCTCCCCACTCGACGGTGGCCGTTCTCCGATGCGTCGAATAAGGCTCTCTACTCACCAGTTGCAGCGGGGACACACGCAGACACGCAGGGCCAACGTGACGCTTGTGCGCGCTGAGATGTAGACTTTATCCGAGCCGGACAGACGTGTCGCCCCGAGGGCCTGAAGTTCACACTACGGACGTGGCAGACTGACCTCCAATCCGTCGATGAGCAGCCGACCAGTCATCATCGTTGTCACCGGCATTCAGGCGGCCGGCAAGTCAACCGTTGCGCGCCTGCTCGCGCATCGGTTTGTGCGAGCAGCGCATGTGGAGGCGGATGTGCTGCAGGGGATGATTGTGTCGGGAGGTGAGTGGGTCAGCGAACCTGGCGAGCCCACCGGCGAGGCCGCGCAGCAGCTTCGCCTGCGCCTGAGGAACATGTGTCTTCTCGGGATCTCATTCTACAAGGCTGGGTTCACCGCTGTGCTTGATGACATCATCCTGGGAGATCGGTGGCAGCAGCTACAGGCGGAGTTGGAGGGCGTGCCGTTCTCCTTGGTCGTGCTCGCGCCCCGTGTAGAGATCGTCGCTGAGAGGGATACCGGCCGGATGAAGCGTCCCCTCGGCGAGGAGTGGGCTAGGTATCTCGACAATATCTTGAGGATCACTATGGCAGGAGTGGGATTGTGGATCGATAACTCCGACCAGACGTCGGAGGAAACAGTGGACGAGATCCTGCTTAGGTTCCGGCCCGAGCGCGAAACCTGACGAGCCGACGACGATCGGTGTCAGCGCGAGTACTCGGGACGAGGCGATCTGGAGCAGGCTGCAACGGCCGCGCCTGCTCATGCTCACATAGCTGATGACACGGCGCTCACGTGTTGCTGCAGTACCAGGAGGCGCATGACAACAACGATATCGCGTCTGAACCTCGAGGCCGAGCTTCGACGCTTCGGTCACGACTCTTTCCGCCCTGGCCAGGAGAGGGTGGTCCGTGGGTTGCTGGAGGGCCGCGACGCACTCGTGGTCATGCCGACAGGCGCCGGTAAGTCGCTCATCTACCAGGTAGTGGCGCAACTCCTGCCTGGCGTTACAATTGTGGTCTCGCCGCTCATTGCGCTCATGAAGGACCAGGTGGAGTCCGTCGAGAGCCGGGGCGTGGAGGCCGGCTTCATCAACAGCACCCAGTCCGAGAGGCAGGCGGAACAGGAGCTTCGAGAGGTGGAAGACGCCGAGGCGAAGCTCCTCTACGTCACCCCCGAGCGCTTCGGCAACGAGGAGTTCATGGCCGAGATGCGGGATCTGGAGGTCTCGCTCTTCGTCGTGGACGAGGCTCACTCCATCTCAGAGTGGGGCCACGATTTTCGCCCGGCGTACCTCTCGCTTGGCAGCGCCGCCGCCCGGCTCGGCAGCCCGACCATTTTGGCCCTGACAGCCACCGCCACGCCGTGGGTGCGGCGCGAGGTGATCGAGCGGCTGGGAATGCGAGACCCCGCTATCTTCGTGCACGGCACCGACCGCCCCAACCTCTACCTCGAGGTGAGGCGCGTGGAGGAGGAGACGGACAAGCGCCGGGTTCTGGAGAACTTGCTGTTTGGTGATCCCGCCGAGGACGCCGAGGATCTGGAGAAACGCCTGCACCAGGCCGTGCAGGGTAGCGGCATCGTGTACACGGCAACCACCAAGGCGGCAGAGGAGACGGCCACCTGGCTGCAGGAGCAGGGAATCGCGGCGGACTACTACCACGGGCAGCGCAAGAAGTCGGATCGCGACCGCGTGCAGGAAGCGTTCATGAACGGGGAGCTACGCGTTATAGCGGCGACGAACGCCTTTGGAATGGGCGTGGACAAGCCGGATGTCCGCTTCGTGATCCACCATGACATCCCGGCGAACTTGGAGGCCTACTACCAGGAGGCGGGACGGGCTGGGCGGGACGGTGACTTCGCCCGATGCGTCATTATCTACAGGCCAAAAGACCTCGGCAGGGCTGCGTTCTTCTCGGGCAGCGGGAAGCTCACGCGCGAAGACATCGAGGGTGCTCGCGCGAGCCTGCGTGCGAAGCGACGAATATCGTTGCAGGAGCTTGACGAGACCACCGGGTTGAGTAAGGGTGATTTGGCGCGAGTATTGACGGTCCTGGAGCGCGACGGAATCGCTCGCGAGGAGGATGGGCACATCCGCATGCTGGTGCCCGACTTTGACCCCGAGCAGGTATCGCTCGATCAGGAGGAGCACCGGCGGGCGTACGAGCGCAGCCGGGTCGAAATGATGCGCGCCTACGCCGAACTCGACCGGTGCCGACGAGAGTACATCCTCAACTACTTCGGCCAGGAATACGAGGCCGGACGGTGCGACATGTGTGATAACGATGTGCTGAGGCGAGCCGAGCCACACGACACCGCGAAAGCAGAGGTAGCGGTCGACTCGCCCTACTCCATGGGTGACGAGGTGGTGCACGACGCACTGGGGGCTGGCGTGGTGCAGCGGCTGGAGGACGACCGAATCACAGTGCTGTTTGAGGGGGCCGGGTACAAGACGCTCTCGCTTGATCTGGTACTGGCGCAAGGGCTGCTGAAACCGAAGTCTGAGTGATGGGCGGCAAGTGGCTTTCACCACTCTCGGTGCCTCCGACGCTCGTGAGATAGGGGAACAAGAAGGAGCGACAAAGTGAAACTCAAGCCAATAAAGGAACAGGTAGTCGTCGTATGCGGCGCCTCGAGCGGCATCGGGCGTGAGACCGCGCTGCGATTCGCCAAGCGAGGCGCAAAGGTGGTTGTGTCGGCTCGTGGCGAGCAGGGTCTGCGAACCCTCGTCGAAGAGATACGGCGCGACGGCGGTGAGGCGGTGTCGGTGGTCGCCGATGTGACCGACTTCGCCCAGGTGAAGGCGGTCGCCGACCGCGCAGTGCAGGAGTACGGGAGGCTTGACACCTGGGTACACGCTGCCGCCGTGCTGCTCTACGCGCTCTTCGAGGACACCACTCCTGAGGAGTTCAAGCACGTTATCAACGTCAACCTCGTGGGTCAGGCATACGGGGCTATGGCTGCACTGCCTCACCTGAGGCGAGAGGGGCGGGGTGCACTGATCCACATCTCTTCCGTCGAGGCGAAGCGGTCCTTCCCCTACCACAGCGCGTACGCCTCTTCGAAGCACGGAATTGATGGCTTCCTCGAAACCTTGCGGGTGGAGCTCCGGCATGAGGGGGTGCCGATCAGCGTGACCCAGGTTATGCCCGCCACGATCAACACGCCGCTCTTCAGCACCGCCCGCACGAAGATAGGCGTCAAGCCCGTCGGCGCGCCGCCCATCTACCAGCCGGGCACCGTCGCCAACGTCATCCTCTACGCCGCCGAGCACCCTACTCGCGATATCATCGCAGGCGGCTCCGGCAAGGGCATCCTCTCCACGCAACGCATGTCGCCCCGGTTCATGGACGCAGTGATGTCGCGAGTAGGTTTCAGGGGGCAGAAGACGACGGAGCCAAAGTCTGAGGACGCGCCGGACAACCTGTACGTACCCATCGAGGAGTACGACACGAGCGAGGGTGACTTCAGCCGCTGGGCGCTCCGCAGGAGCCTGTACAACTGGCTGGAGACCCATCCCAAGGCGCGGCGCACGGCGCTGCTGGGCACGGTCGCCGCAGCGGCCGCGCTCGGCACGAGGGCGGGCGGAAAGCCGGAAAGCTAGCTCGGCACGGCGCTGTTCGTATCCCAGCCGCGCCCGTCCCTTGTGCTTGTCATCCGCAATGCCGCATGGAAGAGCGAGCGCCGCACTAGATTGTATGACTACGTTGCCACACCCCCTTTACACCTCTGATTGATACTGGTATCATTCCTGAAATGACATTGGTATCAGTTGGAGAGGGACGGGCGTGCAGGAAGATCAGTTGCGGGCGCTACTGGCCAGCGCGGGCTACAAGTCAACAACATCCCGGGGACACATAGTCTCGCTGCTTGCCGGGCGAGAGGGAGTGTTCACCGCGGCCGAGCTGCTGGAGGATCTCGGTGAGAGGGCGCCCGAGGTCGGCAGGGCGACACTCTTCCGCACACTTGACCTGCTGATAGGGCTGGGGGCGCTGGAGCGCGTTCGCCTGCCTGGCGGTCAGGAGGGGTACCTGCTCTGCGACCCACATCACCATCACCACGTCGTCTGCTCCTCTTGCGGAGCTATCGGTGAGGTGGAGAGTGGAGCGCTGGAGTGGGCGCTGGCGGCCGCCGTCGAGGACTCCGGGTTCACCCTCCGGTCACACGCCCTGGAGCTTTCCGGCGTCTGTGCCCCATGTGCTACGGACGCCTCCCCTCGCCCGGCAGGCGCCGGGGACATTAGGGAGGGACTGTAGCCTTGGCTCCGCTCGGACGCATCTTGTCCCTATCAGTCTTGATCGTGCTTCTTGCCGCGACGTTCGCCGCTTGCGGATCGGATTCCGACAATGCGACCTCCCGCCTGACGCCGACGTCGGGCGGATCGGGGGAGCAGCGTGCTGCCTCCCAGGTGAGAGTGCTGGCCAGCTTCTATCCCCTCTACGAGGCGGTGAGTCGGGTAGGTGGCGACCAGGTGGCGGCGTCCAACCTGGTGACGGCGGGCTCCGAGCCCCACGACCTGGAGCTATCGCCAAGCGAGATTGACCGCCTGAGGGAGGCAAGCCTCGTGGTGTACGTAGGGGCGGGCTTTCAGCCGGGCATCGAGCGCGCGCTGGACACGGTCCAGTCTCCTGACCTGAGGACGCTGGACGTTGCCAGCGGGATGAAACTGCTGGAGGGACAGGAGGACGAGCACGAGGCTGAGGGGGAAAGCGAGGAGCACTCGCAGGACCCGCACGTCTGGCTCGATCCTGTGCGGATGCGGGAGATCGTGACGAAGGTACGCGACGAGCTCGTTCGGATCGACCCAGGCGGACGGAGGGTGTACGAGGCGAACGCCCAAGCGTACCAAGGTGAATTGGAGGCGCTGGACCGGGAGTTCAAGCGGGGGCTGGAGCGCTGCCGCCGGAAGGAGATGGTGACCAGCCACGCCGCGTTCGGGTATCTGACCGAGCGCTACGGGTTAGATCAGGTTCCCATAAGCGGGCTGTCCCCGGAGGCCGAGCCGTCACCCAGGCGGCTCCAGGAGATCGTGCGCTTCGCTCGGGAGCACGACGTAGAGGTGATCTACTTCGAGACGCTTGTGGACCCCAGGGTCGCCGAGACCATTGCTAATGAGGTAGGCGCAAGAACCATGGTGCTCAACCCGATCGAGGGGCTGACACCCGAGGAGCAATCCGAGGGGAAGGACTACCCGGACCTGATGCGACAGAACCTCGCTAACCTCCGGGCCGGGCTTGGATGCCGGTGAGCGACCATCTGGTCCTCGAGATCGACCGGGTCTCCTACAGCTACGGGGGGGAGCCTGTGGTCGAGGACGTGAGCCTGTCGGTCAATCGGGGAGAGTTCGTCGGGCTGATAGGCCCGAACGGGTCGGGCAAATCGACCCTCATGCAGCTCGCCGTGGGGCTGCTGCGTCCCACATCTGGCGAGGTGCGCCTATTCGGCATGCCTATTGACCGAGTGCGGGACCGGCACAGGATCGGCTACGTGCCCCAGGCCACGGCGTCGAGGACAGGCTTTCCCGCTACCGTCGCGGAGGTAGTGTCAACCAGTCGCGCTGGTCGTAGGGGCCTGTTCCATAGATCCAATCAGGCTGATCGGCGCGCGGTGGAGCACGCGCTCCAGTCCGTCGGGATGTCCGCGTTCCGCCACCGCCTGATCGGAGAGCTCTCGGGAGGCCAGCACCAGCGCGTGATGGTGGCGCGCGCGCTCGCCGGCGAGCCCGAGCTGCTCCTCCTCGACGAGCCGGCGGCAGGCGTGGACGCGGTTGCAAAGCTGGAGCTGCTCGAGCTCCTGCGGAAATTGGTCGAGGAACGCGGGCTCGCGGTCGTGTACGTGTCGCACGACTTCGAGACGCTCCGGCGCTACTTCAGCAAGGTCGTGCTCCTGAACCGGGAGTTGGTGTTCTTTGGAACACGCGAGGAGCTGGGCGACCAGCACGACATCCAGCGCCAGCTGGTGGAGGCGGCTCTCGCGGCTGACCACCACGATCACGGAGGGAGGTAAGAGGGTTGGAGAGCCTCATCGAAGCGATCGGGCAGGGCTACATGCAGCGCGCGATACTCGCCGGCCTGGTGGTCGGAGTGGTGTGTCCCGCCGTCGGCGTGTACCTGGTGCTGAGGCGGCTCTCACTGGTTGGGGACGGGCTGGGTCACGCCTCATTTGCCGGCGTCGCGGGCGCCTGGCTCCTCGGAATCTACCCGCTGCTGGGCGCCGCGGTGTTCGCAGTGCTTGGAGCCGTGGGCATCGAGCGGCTGCGGTCATGGCGTAGAGAGTATGGGGACCTGGCATTAGCAATTGTGTTTTACTCGGGGATCGCGCTCGGAGTCGTGCTGACCAGCCTCTCTCGGCGGATGAGCGCTAACCTCTTCGGGTACCTGTTCGGCAGCATCCTCACGGTCACCTCGCTCGACCTGCTGGTGATTAGTGTGACTGGCGCGGCGGTGCTGGCAGTCCTGATGCTGGTTAGAGGGGAGTTGTTCGCGCTCGCCTACGACGAGGACCTGGCCCGGGTGTCGGGGCTACCGGTGGGTGCGCTGAACTACCTCGTAGTCGTGCTGGCTGCGGTAACTGTCGTGGCGGCCCTTCGAGTAGTGGGGATATTGCTGGTCGCGGGGATGCTCGTCATCCCGGTCGCCGCGAGCCTCCAGTTGGCCCGCAGCTTTCGGCAGACTATGATATACGCGGTCGCCTTCGGCGTAGTATCGGTGCTGGGCGGCCTGCTCAGTTCCTATCTACTGGACCTGGCGCCAGGGGGAACAATTGTGCTAGCGGCGGTGCTTGGTTTTCTGGCCGCGGCCCTGGGGCGCAGGGCAGGGAGCCATCGTCGCCGCACTGAGAAGATCTGACGGCCAGGCCCGGCCGCGCCCTCCCTGACTCGCTCCCGCCGGCCCGGTGACCTCGACCTGCTACTTTGCCCCGGCGGAGGGTGTTCTTGTGTCAGCGTTGTTGGCTCGGGCAGGACAGTGCCAGAGCCGCATCAGCGTTCCTCTTGCCGTCGATATCTCGGCGAGACATTCGTGTCGCCGGGGCGCTCTCTTTGGGACAACGAACGCACCAGGCTGGGAAAGATGCATCAAGCGCCCGGATCAGAAGAAGCGTCCGGGATCACCTGGGCGTTATATGGTATGCTCCGCCATCGGGTTACTGCGAGGGCTGGAGGTGTGATGAGCTGGTTGCTCGCGGCTGCGCGGGTGCTGGAGTCGGCGGTGCGCGGATTCTTCAAGGACCACTGTACCCTTCTCGCTGCCAGCCTCGCATTCTACGTGCTCTTCTCCGGCTTTCCGTTGCTCCTACTCTCCGTCTTCGTGAGCCGGGCCGTCCTCGATCCGGAGGAGGCTCCCGGTCGGTTAGTGCAGGTCATAGGGGAGTATGTGCCCCTAGGTGAGAAGCTCATCGAGAACGCGCTCCGCGGCGCGATCGAGGCTGGCGGATCGGCGGCAGGCATATCGATCGTTGCCCTGCTTTGGTCCGGGACTCGCATCTTCGCGCACACGACGCGCGCCATGAACGATGCCTGGGACGTGAAGCATAACTACAAGATGAAGACTCGACTCCTGATCGAGGTCTTTCTGGTCGCGCTCTCCGTGGCCGTCGTCTCCGTTACCATGCTGTATAAGGCGAATGCTGCCTCACTCTGGTCCTCGCTCCTATCGAGGTCGGCGTCTCCGGAGGAGGGCTGGCCCAACTTCATCGAGGAGGTTGCGGCCAAGGGGGCAGGGTTCGCCATCGTGTTGCTCTTCTACCGTTACATGCCGCGCAGACGAGTGCAGTGGCGCGATGCCTTGCCGGGAGCCGTAGTCGCCACGGTGCTGTTCCAGGTCAGCCAGGAAGCGTTTCAGGCGTACATCAGCACCTTCGGCAGCAGGTACGACGAGGTGTACGGCTCGCTAGCGTCCATTGCAGTGGTGCTGTTCTGGGCCTACATCACCGCCGCCATCTTCCTGTTCGGCGCAGAAATTTCCGCGGCGTACTGCCGAGGACGGGGGAGTGAGGCGTCCGGTGAGGAACCGGTGCTCACGGAGAAGTTGGCCAATGATGCGGCTGTGACGAGCAGCGAGAGTTCCCGGCGTTGACACCCCTGTCCGACGGTGCTAGCATCGGGCCGCGGAGCGAGGAGATCGACAGCGGCATGTCCAAGAGCGGCAGTAACGACATCGTCATAGTGAGCGACCTTCACCTCTCCGCGGGATACGACCCGCGGACCGGGGCATACAATCGCAACGAGGACTTCTTTTACGACGCTGCATTCGCGCGCTTCCTGGCGGACCTGTCGAAGCGCGCGGAGGTAGAAGGCCGGCGTTGGAGGCTCGTTATCCTGGGTGATTTCTTCGACTTTCTGCAGGTGGACGTACCCGAAGCGCGTAAGGACGGGCCGGGGCCCGACGTGTCCGAAGCTGCCACGATCGCCAAGCTGGAGAGGGTGGTAGCCGGGCACGCGGAGTTCTTCCAGGCCCTCGGAGAGTTCGCGGCGCAGGGCTTCAACGTAGACATAGTCGTGGGCAACCACGACATCGAGATGATCCGTCCACGCACTCAGGAGCATTTCAAGCAGTTGCTGGTCGAGAAGTGCGGCACGCCCGAGGTTTCCGCACGGATCAACTTTCATCCCTGGATCCTCTACGTGCCCGGCGTGCTGTACGCGGAGCACGGGCAGCAGTACGAGCACGCAAACTCTTTTGCGACCCTGCTCACCCCGTACGTCGACGACGATGTCGACGTTATAGACCTGCCGCTCGGCTCGTACTTCGTAACCTATCTTTTCAACCGGATCGAGAGCATGGACCCCTTTGCCGATAACATCCGGCCCGTGAACCGCTACCTGCTGTGGTCGTTTCGGGTGCATCCCGTACTCGCAATCATGCTCCTGGGAAAGTACTTCCGCTTCCTGTTCAACGTGTGGACGCGCGTTGGAGACGTACCCGTCGCAGAGACCGAGGCGCGGTGCAGGGCGTACCGCGAGGAGCACCTTCGCGCTCACGCGGAGGTCGTTGGTTTGAGCCACCGAACTCTCGTGGCGATAGACTCGCTGGCTGCCGTGCCTGCCATGAGGAGCAGGACGCGCCTGCTGCGCTCCCTCCTCCTCGAGCCGCTCCTGCCGCTCGTTCCCCTGGCGGGTGCCTTCGTCACCCTCTGGGCCGCGCTGAATCGCCTACGCAGCAGCATCAGCTCTTTTCTACTGCTTGCCGCTGGACTGGCGGGCCTGGTGTGGCGTGAGCGAGGAGTGCTTCGGCCAGCTGCTCACCCGCTCGGCTATCTCCACAGGGCGGCTCTCTCCATACATCGAATACTGAGGAAGGAAGGCAAGGAGGTGCCGGTGTATGTGTTTGGTCACACCCATAACGCCGAGCAATACCCGCTCGTTCTCGATGGTGCGTACCCGCGCTACCTCAACACGGGCACATGGACTCCCGTCGTCCCCAACGCCTTCGAGCTACTCGGCGCTCGCGAGCGGTTCTCTTTCGTTCAGGTGACGATGGACCCCGAGACCGGCGAGCCTATAGCCCACCTGCTGCACTGGAACGACGCCGCGAACCGCCAGGAGCCTTTGCCTCTCCTAACGGTGTAGAAGCATTCGCTGACGGGCTTACCTCGCACCCGCACTGCCTCCAGTGCGTTGAGGGTTGCCCCCGAGTTCCTCGATCGTAATGTCAGGTATTTCTTTACTGATCAACGTAGCAGACAGGTGGCGCCCGACTTTTCAGTGGCACCAATCGTGCATCGAGATTTAACGCTCGCCGTTCTTTATTGATGTTTGTCTTGGGCGAGGTAGGGGTGGCAACGGCCACGAAGAGTAGATGTACGGTTGGGAGGAGATGCAGACGTGAGTGCTGAGAGAGTTCTGATTAGGGAGTATGACACGACGGATGACGCCAAGGCCGCCGAGAGCATGCTGATTGAGAGTGGCGCGAACGACAACATGGTGTTCCGCACCGGAAAGAAGCTGAGGGTGATCGCCAGCTACGAGACTAGGGCTCGCGAGCTGCTCGGTGAGACCCCGAACACGGCGATGGCCGCGGCGATGACGGACGCCGGTATCGGTTTCGGGGACCCGCTGGTGGGTTCTACCACCACTGGTATGGATACTGGTACTGTGTCTTCCACGACGACCGGCGGGCAGGATAGTGGCAGTTCCGCCACCGACTCTGTGAAGCAGGCTGCATCGTCCGCCACTGACACCGTACAACAAGCCGCGTCGTCTGCCGCTGGTACGGCTCAGCAGGCCACCTCGTCCGTGGCCGACACTGCCCAGCAGGCGGCTTCAACGGTGGCCGACACGGTACAACAAGCGGCCTCGACAGTGGGCGACACCGCCCAGCAAGCGGCGAGCGCGACGAGCGCGCAGGTGAGCAGGGTTACTGGTGGCGCGGCGGGCGCGGTTCAGAGCCTCGCCGACACAGTCGAGCAGAGGGGAGCCGGCCCGGACGCATCCGGTGTCCAGCGGTCGGTTGCAGTGACGACCTCGAACGTGCTCGACAAGCTGGCTCAGTACCTGAGGCAACCGGATCTAACGATAATCGCCCAGGACCTGCGTGGCGCCGTCCGCAGGAACCCGGGACGCTCGCTGCTCGTCGGCCTCGGCCTCGGCTACCTGGCGCGGGGCACGTTCTTCTCAGGACAGGGTGGTGGCCAGTCCTCACAGACCACGACCTCGGGCACGGACGTCGCAACCACGGACCTTGCCACCACGGGCGCCGCGACCACGGACGCCACGTTCTCCGACACTGGCGCGACCGGCGTATACGACTACGATACAACGGCCACGACCGCGACTGCAGGTCTGGGGGATACGGGACTCGTGGATGTTCCTGTCGAGCCTGTCACCACTGATGTCTACGGCGCGGCGGCGATTGATGATTTCTCCACCGGAACGGACCCGTACGGTACCGATCCCACTACCGACGACCTGACGGTGGTCGAGGTCGACGTACTCACGGCGGACGACCCTCTGCTGGGAGCCGACACAGGGACTGGCTACACCACTGACACCGAAGGTGGAACATCGGACGATACCACCAGCAGCGGCGGCTCACGCCCGACGGTTTAGCCGGGCAACGGTGAATGAGCAGTATGGACGGCGGCGCCCGCCAGGCCGTGAGGGTGTTGTCTCAGGTGGCTGGCGTCGCCCGCGATGGAGCGGAGCTTGTGCGGCAGGAGGCTCGGCTCGCCCAACAGGAGTCGAAGGAGAAACTTGGTCCCGCACTCCGATCCGCGGGCTTGATGATCGGCGGGGGCGTGTTGTCAGTGTTTGGCATATCGTACCTGCTGCAAGCCGCCGTTCGTGCACTCGCGACTCGGATGCCACCCTGGGCAGCCTCGCTCCTCTCGGGGGGAGCGCTCGTACTTGCCGGCACGGTGCTTGTGGGACGCGCCTGGCGCAACCTTGCGAGCCTGGATATCGTCCCGCAGAAGACTATCAATAGCCTCAAGGAGGACAAAGAATGGATACTACATCAGATCACATCCAGACTGAGATAGCACAGACGCGCGACCGAATGAGTACGCGCCTCGACGCCATCTCCGCTACTCAGGAGAGTGGCGGTGGCCTAGGCGTGACCGCGAGCCTTACTCAGCAGGTACAGAAGCGGCCCCTGTTGGCACTTGGCCTCTCGATAGCTGCCGGCTCGGTCTTGAAGGGCGTACTGTCTGGTGGACAAGGTGGCTCCATAACGTCGGCAGCGAGCAGCCTGCGGGGCACTGCAGGTGGCGCAACGAGCGGAGTCTCGGGGACGCTCTCGCAGGTCGGTAGCACGGTCAGCGAGAAGGCGGGCTCCGCCAGCGCGGGTGAGACAGTCTCCAGCGCAGCTTCGAGCGCCGCGGACACCGCCGCGGGCGCAGCCCAGGCAGTTGGTGATGTTGCGGGCGGCGTTGCGCAGACGGTCGGCGAGACGGCCTCCGGCGCAGTCGCGGCGATAGCAGACACCACAGCCACCGTGGCCGGTCAGGCGGTGAACACGACCAGCCAGGTGGCTGGCCAGGTCGCGGAGACGACGGGTAGCGTGGCGAGTACGGTGTCCGAGCAGGTCTCCGGCCTAGCCAGTAGCCTCAGCGGCGGCGTGGGCAATCTCGGAACCTCCGTCAACCAGCAGGTGCAGCAGCGACCACTCACGGTGTTGAGTGCAGCCGTGGTCACCGGTGCGGCACTTCAGCCGACCCTCGCGCCGCAGGTGTCGAAGGTGACGCAGGCCGTACGTACCCAGGCCAGCAATCTGGGAAGCACCATCTCTACCTCCGGGGCTCTGCCGAACCAGCAAGAGGTAGACCATATCAGGCAGGCGCTCGTACCAGCAACCGTTCAGCGTGCGAAGCAGTTCACGACTCGAGAGCTGCGCGATTACCTGGAACAGAACCTGGAGGGTGTGCTCGGGCAGACGTCTCTTCGCGCCGGCGTGGTCGCGGCCATTACCGAGAAGGGCGAGGAGTTCGCCGAGAGCCGACTTCCCAGCGTCCTGGACAGGAGCCTGAGCGGTACCCGAGGGCTGCTGGTAGCTGCGCTCCTCGCCCAAGTTCTGAAGGCGCGTAGTCAGGCGCAGCAGGGGCAGGGGCAGACGATGAGCAACATCACGACCGGGCTGACGGAGTCTGTCACCCAGAGCTCGACAGAGGAACTCAAGCGGCACTTCCCCGAGTTCCGACAGCAGTACGAGTCCCAGGCCTAGTAGTAGCGTGATTGCGCGTAGAGAGGGAGTGACATGCTTTTATCAGTACCAGACACCACAACGCAGGGGTAGGTGCTTCGTCTGTTGCCTCCCTCTCACGCTGATCCTCTCCGGCGGACTAATGAGCCCTGTCCTGCTTCTAGTCCGACGGTGGCGCCGACATGCCAGGACCGGGGCCGGAACGTCATAGCTCTAGTCTGAAAGGGCATCATCGCACATAGACCGGGGTGAGGGTTAGACTTTCACCTCGGTCTATGCATATCACCCTGGGCGCGTTGCACGTCGGATCCGGCCTTTGGGAGGACGTGTCCACTGTGGTAAAATAGGTGTAGTTACTTCGGGCGTGGACCGCACGGTACACGCCCTTTTCGCGCGCCTCGCGAGCAGAGGCGCAAAAGGGAGCCGCATGACTGACGCCAGGCGCGACGACATTCGGAACGTCGCCATCATCGCCCATGTTGACCACGGCAAGACGACGCTCGTGGACGGCATGCTAAAGCAGAGCCACATCTTCCGCGAGAGCCAGGTGCTCGAGGAGCGCATGCTTGACTCCAACGCGCTCGAGCGCGAGCGGGGCATCACCATCCTCGCCAAGAACACCGCGGTCACGTACAGGGGCACAAAGATAAACATTATCGACACGCCCGGCCACGCCGACTTCGGCGGGGAGGTGGAACGCGTGCTGCTGATGGCCGACGGCGTGCTTCTTATTATCGACGCGGTGGAGGGGCCGATGCCCCAGACGTACTTCGTTTTGAAGAAGGCGCTCGAGCTCAACCTGAAGCCCGTCGTGGTGATAAACAAGGTGGACCGGGCTGCGGCACGGGTGGATGAGGTGCTCGAGGAGGTCTCCGACCTCTTCCTCGAGTTGGCGACTGATGAGGCGCAGCTTGATTTTCCCGTCCTCTATGCTTCCGGCAGGGAGGAGTGGGCGGCGGAGAGCCTCGACGCGCCGCGCACGGACTTGGTTCCCCTCTTTGAGTCTATACTCTCCCAGGTTCCCCCGCCCGCCGGCGATCCCGAGGCGCCACTGCAGCTGCTCGTCACGACGCTGGACTACGACTCCTATCGCGGCCGGTACGCCATAGGGCGCATCAGCCGGGGCACGTTACGCCCGGCTCAGCCTGTGGTCGTGCTTACGCCGACGGGAGAGTCGGTGGCGGCGCAGGTCAACCAGGTGTACCTGTACCAGGGTCTGACCAGGCAGGAGGTCCGTGAGGCGCGCGCGGGTGACATCGTGGCGCTCACCGGCATGGACGCTGTGGGCATAGGCGACACTATCGCCGACCCTGAGCATCCGGAGGCGCTGCCCCGCATCGCCGTGAGCGAGCCGACGATCAAGATGACGTTCGGCGTGAGCACCAGCCCGTTCAGCGGCCGCGAGGGCACGTGGAGCACGTCGCGCAAGCTGCGAGAGAGGCTCTACACGGAGCTCGAGACGAACCTGTCGCTGCGTGTGCATCCCACCGCGTCCGCGGACGTATTCGAGGTGGCGGGTCGTGGCGAGCTGCACCTCGCGGTTCTGATAGAAAACATGCGCCGCGAGGGATACGAGTTCCAGGTATCGAAGCCAGAGGCCATCATCGTGGAGCTTGACGGCGTGAAGCAGGAGCCGTGGGAGCACCTCTCGATAGATGTTGCCGAGGAGCACGTGGGCACGGTGGTCGAGCACCTGGGTCGCAGGCAGGCGACGATGACGGAGATGCGCAACGAAGGCAGGGGCGAGACGCACCTTGAGTTCGACCTGCCGACGCGCGGACTGCTCGGTCTTAGGGGAAGCCTGCTAACCGCTACCCGCGGCACGGTAGTGATGAGCAGCGTGTTCATAGGTTACAGGCCGCTCGCGGGGCCGATTGCCAGCGACCGACCTGGCGCAATGATCGCCACTGACACCGGGCCCGCGACCGGCTACGCCATCCAGAACGCGCAGGAGAGGGGCATCACGTTCATCCCGCCTGGCACGCCAGTGTACGAGGGGATGATAGTCGGCGCGAACTCGCGGGGCACGGACTTGCCGATCAACATCTGCAAGGAGAAGAAGCTCACGAACATGCGCTCGAGCAACGCCGACGCGACCGTGCGCCTGACTCCGCCCCTGATCCTCTCGCTCGACCAGTCGCTCGACTTCATAACGGACGACGAGTTGGTGGAGGTGACGCCGAAGAGCATCCGCCTCCGCAAGAAACTCCTCACCGACAACGAGCGCTCACGAGCCCGTAAGGGTTAGCACGGAGATAGCTGAAGTGGTGGATAGTAGCCGAGACGGATATGCCTTATCCGCCGAGGCCGGCGCTGTACTCCATGCGATACGGTCTCGGCGGAGCATCGGTAGGGTCCGGGCGGAGCGACCGCCGAGGGAGCTTATCGAGCAGCTCATCGAGGCGGCGACGTGGGCGCCGAATCACCAGTTGACTGAGCCGTGGCGCTTCTTCGTCGTGGCTGGTCAGGCTCGGAATGCTCTCGGCGATGCCATGGTGGCGTCCCAGGCCGCGAGTCTGGCGGAGCCTGGCGGGGCCGCTCGAGCCGCAATCGAGAAGGCGCGCGTAAAACCTCTCCGTGCTCCGGTGATCATCGCCGTCGCGGTCGAGCCCTTCATCGGCCCGAAGGTGATCGAGATAGAGGAGGTGGAAGCTGGCGCCGCCGCTATCCAGAACATGCTCCTTGCTGCTCCTGCCCTCGGCCTCGCCGCTATGTGGCGCACAGGCGGTGCCTCCTACGACCCGCACGTCAAGGCCTTCTTCGGTCTGGCGCCCACGTCCCATCTCCTCGGGTTCGTCTACGTAGGTTACCCCGACATGACGGCGCCGGAGGCCAGGCGCAGGCCTGCCGCCGAGGTGACGCGCTGGATGGGCTGGGACAATGGGGACAGCGGCCCGGACACCGACGGACACCCCGGCTGAGGACGAAGACAGTCGCCAAGGCAAGCGCCCCTCCGGTGATCCACCAGCGAACGGCGCACGTCGAGGGCATGCGCGCGCATTACCTTGAGGTGGGTGATGGCCCCACGCTGGTGCTACTCGCCAGCATGCTCGTTCGAGCCCGAACGTACGCCCCGTTGATAGCGAGGCTTGCACCGCACTTTCGGGTGCTCGCGGTGGAGTTGCCCGGCAGTGGACGATCCTCTCGTCTCACACAGACGTGGGGCCTGGAAGAATACGCGGATTGGTCGGAGCGCTTTCTAAATGCCGTGGCTGTAGAACGCGCCATCATAGTAGGTCACTCGAACTCCGGGGCGGTCGCCCTGCTTATGGGAGCGCGGCGCCCGGAGCGTGTGTCGAGCCTCGTGCTGGCCGATGCCATCGGCGCCAGGCAAAGCCACTCGCTATTTCGGTTGCTGCTTGCTCGTGCAGTTGACGCCGCTTTAGAGCCGGGGTTGAGCGCGCGTGGCTGGCCGGACGTAGCCTGGAACCTGCTCTTCCACACAGGTAGCTTCCTACACCAGGTGAGGCTTGCGGCAAGGGCCGACGTGCTCCAGCAGGCTCCGGCAGTGGTCGCGCCGACACTTGTGGCCTGGGGCAGGAAAGACCACACGATGCCGCTAGTCTGCTCGGCGAGGCTGCGTGCGGTCATACCCGGTTCTCGACTACACCTATCTGAAGGCAGCCACGACCACTGCATCGCCCACGCGGACGAGTTCGCGCGCTCCGTCTCCAAGTTCGTCGAGAGCGTGGCCGTTCCGTCGTGATTCATCCTGCGGTGGTTGCGCGACGCACGCTTGTCGCGTAGAGAGACATCCCGACCGGATGTCTCTCTACATTCGACTGTGTCCCAGCAGTCGCTGATTCCGCCTACGCCGGCTTCCGTGCCCGGATGAACGCGCTGGCAAGCGTGCCACCCCCGGCAACGGACCCCGCGCAGCAGCTCGATCCAAGCGCCTCGTCCGGCGAGTACGTCTGGGTTATCTGTATCTCTGGAGCGACGAAGCCCGCCGCCTCCAACTTACTGATGTACTCCGTCTCCTCCAGTGCTCCGGCTACGCAGCCCGCCCAAGCCTCCATGTCACGGCGTACCTTCTCGGGAAGCTCGCCTCGTGCCACAACGTCCGCCACGGCCAGTCGCCCGCCGGGCCGCAGCACCCGATAAGCCTCCCGAAGAACCGCGTCCTTGTCCGGCGCCAGGTTGATCACGCAGTTGGAGATTATTACATCCACCGAGCCGTCGGGCAGCGGCACTTCCTCTATCCGGCCCTTGAGGAACTCCACGTTCTCCGCTTCGGCCTCCCGCGCGTTACGCCTGGCAAGCTCCAGCATCTCGTCCGTCATGTCGAGACCGTACGCCTTACCGCCGGGACCCACTCGCCTCGCGGAGAGGAGCACGTCGAGTCCCCCACCGCTTCCGAGGTCGAGCACAACCTCCCCCGCGTGCAGCTCAGCCAGCGCGGTGGGGTTGCCACAGCCCAGCGATGCATCAGTGGCGGATGCAGGCAGCCCCACCACTTCACTTGCGTTGTAGAGATCCGACGTTATAGGGTCGGCATCGCTACAGCATGTCGAGCTGCCGCAGCACCCTCCCTCGCTTGCCTTGGTCGCAGCGGCTGCATACCTCTCCCTCACCAACTCGTGTATTGACTGTGCCTCGGCTGTTGCTCTTGTACCCCTCGTGCTCACGGTAACACCTCCTGTGCGGGACCACGTCCCTGTTGCGGCCGTTCTTACGACCTCCTTCTCGTATGTATAGACGGAGAAAGTGGAAAAAGGACGCACCGTGAAGCATGGGGGTACGACTTACGCGACGCCGCACCCACTCCCGGCACAGCAGTCGGGCCTCCGCTGATAAAAGTTGAGCACCTTGCCATAGCGGTCCACCTCGAAGTGGCAGCATGCCAGCAGCAGTTCCTTGAGTCTGGCCCTGGCTCGCTGCACGCGCGATTTCGCCCCGGACACTGAAACCCCCAGCTTCTTTGCCAGCTCTGCCTGGGTCAACCCCTCGTACTCGGTGAGGACGAGAGCCTGCCGGTGCTCGGGTGAAAGGTACTCCAACATCGATTTGACGCTTCGGTTGAGGCCCGTTGCCATCGCCTCGTCGAGAGAGTCGTCCGGGTAGTACGGCAGCTCAGGTAGCTCGGACGTAGCCACCCGGCTGCGGTGATAGTCTGCGATGGCGTTACGAGCTACCTGATAGAGCCATGGCTGTAGCTTGCTCTCATCTCGCAGGGTTTCTATATGTGCGTACACCTTCAGATACACGTCCTGCAGGATGTCCTCGCTCACATGCTGGTCCCTCACCTGCCCAAGGATGAAGCTTTTGAGTCTAGGGTGAAACCTCTCCCAAGCCACCTCCATATTGACCGCCATGGATACCACTCCTTTTACAGGTACGGGTCTCGCCACGCCTGTCCAGCCAACTGCTCCCCTGCCCCCTCTTACGAGGACATGACAGGCCGCCGTGCCCGACCAGGTACGGCGTTTCTCATTGCGATCAGGCGTCAACCTGCGAAGCCAGCTCGTCGTGTCTCGCGGCTATCGCCTGTCGTTCATCACGCTTCCCTTCATACCAAGACATCAACGGCGTGACACTTACTCCATGCACCACGATCGACACCGCCACAACAGACAGTACCAGGCTGGTGAGCCTCCGTGCCATATCCTCCGGTAGGCCGTGCTCGGTGGCGTACGTGAGGTAGTATATGGACCCGAGTCCGCGGATGCCGAACCAGCCTACAAGCCCTACCTGCGCCCTGCTAAGCTTGCTCCCGAGTAAGCCGAGCCAAACCGACACAGGGCGCACGATCAGGAAGAGCAGCGGTGCGAGCCACAGCACCTCGAACGTCCAGTACTCCCGCGTGAGCAGCGCGCCGACTAGGACTACGACCCCGGCTTCAAGTATGTGCTCCAGTTGGTAATTGAAGTCTAGCAGCGCCACGGTGAGGAAATGAGCCGCCTGCTTCGGCTCCGCGACTGCGATCTCGGTGGCGGCCTCCCGATCTCCTGGTGTTATGGCGGGCAACTCGACAGGTACGTCCGCGTACTCAGTACTGTGTATCTCAAGGTAGCGTAGCGCGTAACCGGCTGCGAACACGGCAAGGAAGCCGTACGCGTATAGTAGCTCGGCGAGCCCGTACGACAGTGCGATGAGGCCGAGCACAAGAAACTCGAACAGACCAAGCGCCGTCCTCTGTCGGCGCTGCAGGTACAGCGCCGCTTTCCCAACCGCCCACCCGGTGCCCCATCCCACTGCCAGGCCCACGCTTACCGCCCACACGACATCCCATGCGAGCCAAACCGGCAGGGTGAACTCTCCTCCGGCCCACAGCTTGAGAAAGCCTGCCTGGTCGTCCGGGTGTAGCCCGAGCAGACCAAGTCCGAGCATCACGAACGGGAACGCAGCGCCGTCGTTGAGTCCTGCCTCGCCGGTCAGCCCAGAGCGCACGTCATCCTGGTCTGCTATTCCCTGGACCTGTACGTCCGAAGCCAGCACCGGATCGGTGGGAGCGAGTACCGCACCCAGGAGTACCGCTGCGCCCAGAGGCAAGCGAAGTAGCATTGTGCCGATCAGTGTTATTGCTGCGATAGTGAGCACCATCGTGATGGTGGCAAGCCGGAGTGGCGGCAGCCAGCGAGGGTTGCTCAGGCTGCGTCTTATGTTCAGCCCCACGGTGAACAGCGAGACGATGACGGCAACCTCCGTCAGCCGCTCCAGGACTCCGGCCTCACGCATGGCGTCGCGAGAGAGTAGCCCGAGCACCTCGGGTCCCATCAGCAACCCCACCAGCAGGTATACGTTCGACGTGGATACCGGCAGTCGCTCTAGAAGCGGCGAGATCAAGGCGATTGCAACGAACAGCACGCCGAAGATGAGGAACAGGAAGGTTGCGGTCATGGGTTGTACGCGGTCCGTTCTAGGCAGGGTTGAAAGTCATGGGATAGGTCCCTGAATGGCAAGCCCTGTGCCGGGAGTAGTCGGGAAGCGGCAGGCGCTGGACGGCGGAAGGTTGCGCTCCTCCCTTTCTATGCCACGGCGCATCCGTGCATAGTCCCGTCCTTGGTGCCATTCAAGGATAATGGAGTGCTGAACGATCCAACCCGCGCGGACCAAACGCAGCCATTACCGAGACCATCGCATTTTCAGCGCGCCTAGTACTCGTTGCTCTCGGGAAGGAGGAGACCGAGCAGGAGGTACCCAATGAAGGTGGGTATCGCGCTGAAGCCCGGTATTATGATGGCGAGTATCACGGTCAGTATGCGCACTCCCCTCGGGCTCAGGCCGTACGTGTGCGCTATGCCGCCGCAGACGCCGAGGATTCGCCGGTCATGCCTGGCTCGCTTAAGCATCATACTATCTCCCTTTCTGGACTGCCTTCCTCCGCCGACTGAACCTGGGCTCCTTCGGTGCAGGCGAAGTACAGCTCGGCGTTTAGCACCGAGCAACCCGCTGCACCGAGCACGGTGTTATGCCCGAGCGCGCTGAACTTCCAGCCGAGGATAGGGCAAGGCCGTAGTCTGCCCAGCACAGCCCCCATGCCGTCGGATGCCATGGAGTCCTTACCCGGCTGCGGCCTATCAGGCTCCGCGCGGTATATCAGCGGACGCTCGGGCGTGCTCGGCAGTCCCAGCTCGAGCACCGCGGGCGTCCACTCCTCCCATGCAGCGAGAACGTCGGTCTCCGATGGTGCTCCGTCGATCTCCACGGAGATAGCCAGCAGGTGCCCGTCGCGCACCGGCACGCGGTGGCACTGTGCGCTCAACAGGACCGTCGCCTGCACGAAGGTATCTCCGTTCCACGACCCCAGAAGCTTGCGAGGCTCTGTCTCTACCTTCTCCTCCTCGCCGCCGATGTACGGCACGACATTGCCGAGGATATCGTACGACGGCACGCCCGGATACCCCGCGCCGCTTATCGCCTGCATCGTGCTCGCGAGCGCGCGGCGCACCCCGAAGCGCTCCTGCAGCGGTTTGAGGGCCATGGCGAGCGGTATGGCGGAGCAGTTCGGGTTGGTCAGGATGAAGCCTTGCCACCCCCGCCTCTCCTGCTGGACTGGGATCGCAGCCAGGTGCTCGGGATTCACGTACGGCACCATCAGCGGCACGTCCGGGGCCATGCGGTAGTTGCTCGCGTTGCTGAATACCTTGTAACCCTCCGCTGCCAACGGCGGTTCCAGCTCACCCGCCTGCTCCGACGGCAGTGCGGAGAAGAGCACCTCGCAGGGCAGTCCCGGCTCGCTCGGCAGGAGTTCCATGTCGCGCGCGTATGCCGGGACGTCCGCGCCCAAGTGCCACCGCACTGCGTCCCCGTAGCGCTGACCTCTGGTCCGCTCCGAGCCCACGACCGCCGAGAGCTCAAACCACGGGTGGCCGTCCAGCAGCTCCACGAAGCGCTGCCCCACGGTGCCGGTTGCGCCCAACACGCCTACGCTGATCCGTCTCATCTACGTGCTCCTGCTAACACATCGGACAGTATACCCATCGCGGTGTTTACCGGTCCTGCGCCGGGTCCGATCACGACGAGCGGGTGCTCGCGGTACTCACGAGTGCGGAACGAGAAGATGTTGTCGGGACCGGTGAGCGACCCGATCTGGCTGGCGGCGGGTACCTCCTCCAACTTCACCGTCACCTCCCCATCCGCCGGCACACGAGCGATGTACTTGAGTGAGTTCCCGTCCCGTCCGGCACGCTCTACTCGCTCTCGGAACTGCGAGTCCGCGCTCGGCAGCGCCTGGAGGAACTCGGGCACCGAGAGGGAGGAGTCGAGCGGCGGCAACAGGGGCTCGACGCGCACGTCTTCCAGCTCGAGCCTGCGGCCGAATGTCCGGGCAAGGATGAGCGCCTTGCGGGCGACATCGAGCCCGGAGAGGTCATCACGTGGATCGGGCTCAGTGTAGCCCAGCTCGCGCGCCCGCCCCACCGCCTCGGAGTACGTTCTTCCGTGCATCAGCTCGCTCGTGATGTAGCCGAGCGTCCCGCTCGCGCAGCATACGACCTCTTCAACCTCGTCGCCCGTGTCGAGCAGCGAGCGGAGGGTGGAGATGACCGGAAGGCCGGCGCCCACCGTGGCCTCGTACCATAACGAACCGGTTTTGCCTGCGTCGTGGAGTGCGTCGTATCTCTCCTGGGAGACGGCTAGTGGCGCCTTATTTGAAAGGATCACATTGAAGGATCCCTCCAGGGCATGCAGGTCGTGCTCGTAGGTCTGCTCACCGGCGGCGCAGTCGATGACGCTGCCGAGGACTTGAACAGACTGGAGCGCTCGTAGAGCGTCGGGAGATGCATCCGGTACGGTATTCGACATATCCCGTAAGCTACCACCACGCTCTTTCTGGGCAACTGCCTCCGCCAGCATATCGTCGCTGAGGCGGTCGGGACCGGATAGCATGCCGCTACTATCGAGCAGCGCCAGGTATCCCACGTCGATCCCATACGTTTCCCGCCATGAGTCCCGATTGCGGATCACGAGGCGCACTACCTCCCGACCAACGACACCGACGCCCAGTTGTATGAGACCGACTTGTCTCATCAGCGCGCTGCCTCTCTGCCTATGAACTCCTCGTGGAGCGCCCGGACTGCCTCATCCAGCCGGTCGGCGTCAACCACGAAGGAGAAGCTGGTGCCGGAAGGCGCCTGGGCGAAGCCGTGAACGCTCACGCCCAGCCTGCCGAGTACGCCGAAGACCCGTGCGCCTATGCCGCTCGTGTCGCCGAGCGCCTCGCCAACGCACGCGAACACGCCCAGGCCGTCTTGCCGCTCGATGTGCCTCACCTCGCCCCGACGGATCTCCTCGGCGAACTCCTCACGCAGCCCTCGCACAACGGACCCGGCCTTGCTGGTCGGCAGCACGAAGCTGAGGTTCTGCTCAGGAGAGGAGGCATTCGTTAGAAACGCATCGGTGAACAAGCGCTCGAGCACGCCCAGGGCGCGGCCGGCAACCCGAGGCCCGCCCGGTCTGCCGCTGCCCTCTACCGTCACCGTCGAGATGTCGCGCGTGTACGCGATCGACTTCACCGACTGTCCGCTACGCTCGCCGTGAACGGTTATGGCCGTGCCCTCGAAGCTGGGATTGAAGCTGTTTCGCACCCGCACGGGGAACTGGTGATCCATTGCGGGCAGCACCGTGCGGGGGTGTATCACCTTTGCGCCGAAGAAGGAGAGCTCGCGCGCCTCGGCGTACGAAAGGTGCGGAAGTGGCCGTGCCTCGGGCACGACCTTCGGGTCCGCTGTGAGCACGCCGTCAGTGTCGCTGTAGATCCATACCTCGTGCGCCCCAAGCGCAGCTCCGAGAATGGTTGCGGTGTAGTCGGAGCCGCCCCGTCCGAGCGTGGTCGTCACGCCATCAATGGTAGCGCCCGCGAACCCGGGGACGACTGGTACGGCTCCGCGCGCGAGTACCGGCAGCAGAAACTCGCGCGCCGCCTCGGATGTGAGCTCCATCGAAGGCATAGCCTCCCCGAAGTTGTCATCCGTCTTCACCAGCGCCTCAGCGGCAAGCGTCTCGGCGGCGATCCCCTGCGAGCATAGCGTGCCGACGAGCAGCGCGCACGAGAGCCGCTCGCCGTGCGCGGCGACGAGGTCGAGTGAGCGCGGACTCGCCTCTCGCAGGAGCGCGAGCGCCGAGAACACTTTGCCGAGGGCGTCAAGCGTGTTGTCGAGGCAGGCAAGCAGCGGCTCCAAGTACGGTTCGACGACGCACTCGCGTGCGGCCTGGCGATGCCGGTCCCGCAGCCGCTCGAGCGCCGCGGATGACTCTGCCTCCTCACCCCTTGCGGCAGCCCTGGCGGAGAGCAGGAGGGAATCCGTCACGCCGTTCATAGCGGAGAGCACGACGACGGGAGACCGGTGAAGGTTCTCGGTCGTGATGCGCGCCACCCGGCGGATGCTCTCCGATGTTCCGACGCTAGTGCCGCCGAACTTGAGTACTAACAAGATAGGCTGGATACCTCCGACAACAAAGTGTAACTGGGCTAGGCAGCGAGGCCGCCTCGGCAGTCCTATAGAAATACGACGTTCCTTGAGTGATATGTTGTTGTTTTCGTATCCTGCATTACATATCCCACAAGACCACACACCCTAGCCAGGTAAATAGCAAAGGCACCAACCCTGCCCAGGATAATGGTCACTCCAAAGTTGGCCTTGAGCCACCTCGGCCGCTCTTCAGGCGTGTTACTGACCCGTATGGGCGTCGCGACGGGCCGAGGTGCGGGTGTAGAGACGTAGCATGCTACGTCTCTACACGGTATACACCCCACTAAACGGACCTGGACATCGCCCTAGCCCAGGATGGTATTCATGACCCCTACGGCAATCGGGCCTTAGAACGCCTCTCCGGCAACCGCTGCCTCTTTCTCCAACTCCTCCGGTGGACCGCTGGTCTCTGCAACCTGACCGGTTGATGCCCGGTGTAGCGCACCATCAAGGTCAGCGATCAGGTCGTCCACCGTCTCCAAACCTACTGAGAGTCGGATGTAATCCTCCGTTACGCCGGTGAGCGCACGGTCCTCTGGAGTCAGTTGCGAGTGCGTCGTGCTCGCAGGATGGATGATGAGGCTCTTGGCATCGCCCACGTTCGCCAGCAGCGAGAAGAGCTTCACCTCGTTGATCAGCCGCTTGCCGGCCTCCAGGCCACCCTCGACTCCGAAGCCGAGAATCGCCCCAAAGCCGCCCTTGTGGTACCGCTTGGCGACCTCGTGCGAGGGATGGTTCGGCAAGCCTGGGTAGCTCACCCAGCGGACCTGCGGGTGATCCATAAGGAAGTTGGCCACGGCGAGCGCGTTCTGGCTGTGTCGTTCCATCCGCAGCGGTAGCGTCTCCAGTCCCTGAAGGAGCAGGAACGCGTTGAACGGCGAGAGCGCCGGGCCGATGTCCCTAAGCAACTGGATGCGTGCCTTCACGATGTACGCAATCGGCCCGAGCGCCTCGGCGTATCGGAGGCCGTTGTAAGAGGGATCGGGCTCCGTGAACTCCGGGAAGTTCCCGTTCGCCCAGTCGAACTTGCCGCCGTCAACGATGACTCCGCCGATAGTCGTGCCGTGGCCGCCGATGAACTTCGTGGCTGAATGGATCACTATGTCGGCGCCATGCTCTAGAGGGCGCACGAGATACGGGCTCGGCAGGGTGTTGTCGATCATGAGCGGTATCCCCGCCTCGTGCGCCACCGCTGCAACCGCCTCGATGTCGAGCGTGTCCAGCCGGGGGTTGCCGACAGTCTCCGCGAATATCAGGCGTGTCTTCTCGGTCAGCGCGCGCCTGAAGTTCTCAG
Source organism: Rubrobacter sp. (assembly GCA_016781735.1). Classification (GTDB taxonomy): domain Bacteria; phylum Chloroflexota; class Chloroflexia; order Thermobaculales; family Thermobaculaceae; genus LC3-1. The sequence continues at coordinate 1,804 of JADDPT010000096.1, read as the reverse complement.
GATCCGAGGGATCAACGAAGTGCACCTTGATGCCGAACTTGGGCAGCGTGTGGTAGAAGAGGTTGTACGTACCGCCGTACAGGCTCGTCGCCGACACCATCTCATCGCCCGAGGAGAGTATGTTGAGGATCGCGAGCGTCTCGGCCGATTGTCCCGAGGCAGTCGCGAGCGCCCCTATCCCGCCCTCGAGCTGTGCCACCCGCTTCTCGAGCACGTCCGTCGTTGGGTTCATTATGCGCGTGTAGATGTTGCCCGACTCAGACAAGTTGAACAGGTTCGCCGCGTGATCCGCGTTGTCGAACAGGTACGAGGTGGTCTGGTATATAGGCACCGCCCGCGAGTTCGTGCCGGGATCCGGAACCTGCCCCCCGTGCAGTGCTACCGTCTCAAATCCGTACTGCTGTGTCTCTTCCAATGACATGCCGTGTCTCCTTTATGTCCTGCTGACTACTTTCCCAAACTTGGTTCTTCGTTCACCCAACTGACCAACGCATGCGCGTGCAACCTGACTCTCCCCCGGCGCGTGGCTCGAGCTCGCTGATGTACTCGCGCACGATCCGAATCATGGCCTCCCACTCCTTGAGGAATGCGTCGTGCCCGTGTATTGACTCCAGCTCGCAGTACCTCGATTCCTTTCCAAGCGCGCGCAGCTTTTGCGCCGTTGCCTGCACGTCGGCGGCCGGGTAGAGCCAGTCGCTGGAGATGCCCACGTGCATCGTCCTCGCACGCACCCGCGAGAGCGCGTCCTCCTCCGACTCAAAGCCTTCCACGGCGTCGTACAGGTCCATGGCGCGTGTGAGATACAGGTAAGAGTTGGCGTCAAACCGGCGCGCGAGCGAGACCCCCTGGTACTCGAGGTAGCTCTCGACGTCGAACTCCTGCCCGAAGGGTGAGGGAGCCACCGGGCGCGAGACCGGCTCCCGCCCGAAACGCGCCCACATGCTCTCCTGGCTCTGGTACGTGATCATGGCGATCTTGCGAGCCAGGCCGAGACCGACGTCCGGTCCCTGCTCGGGCTCGTAAGCCCCCTGCATCCACGCAGGATCGAGCATGATCGCGCCCCTGCCGATCGCGTTGAACCCTATCGCCTGCGGGCCGATGCGCTCCGACGCACCGAAGATGAGTGCGCCCTCAACTGCATCCGGGTATCGTATCGCCCACTCCAGCGCTTGTTGCCCGCCGATAGAACCGCCCGTGACGCACGCGAGCTTCTCGATCCCGAGCGACGTCACAAGCGCGCGCTGCGCGCGGACCATGTCCTGTATGGTGACCTGCGGGAAGGAGAGCGCGTACGGCCGGCCCGTGCTCAGACCTATCGAGGCAGGCCCGGTGGAGCCCTGACAGCCCCCTATCACGTTGGAGCAGATTACGAAGTAACGGTCGGTGTCGAAAGCTCGGCCCGGCCCGATCAGCGGGTCCCACCATCCACCCTTCGTGTCCTCCGGACCGCGACGGCCAGCGGCGTGAGAGTCGCCGGTCAGCGCATGAAGGACGAGAATCGCGTTGTCACGATCGGGCGACAGCTCTCCCCACGTCTCGTACGCAAGCGTGACGGTCTCAAGCGCCCCGCCTCTCCACAGGGGAAGAGGCTCAGGGAGATGAAAGTATTTCTTCTCGCTGTACTGCTGCACCGTTCACGTCCACGTTCTCGGCCTCAGGGAGGAGCAGGGCAACAAAAAACCCCTCGCCGCTCGCAAGGGGTGTACGCTGTATACTCAGGGCACCCTTATCTCGCGGACTTTCTCCGCCGGAATTGGCACCTGGCGCTATAAGCGCTGGTTGCCGGGCTTCACAGGGCCGTCTC
>JADDPT010000052.1 GCA_016781735.1 Rubrobacter sp. | reverse complement strand
GACTGCCTGCCCATCACGCTGCCGCATCGCGTAGAGTAGCACCGGCACCGCGCACGAGCGCAGCGTTCACCACGAACGCAAGTGCGAGCAAGATGATCCCGAGCGCGATCGCGCGCGCGAACTCCCCCTTTTGCACCTCAAGCGTGATTGAGGTCGTCATGATCCGCGTGGAGTTGAGTATGTTGCCTCCAACCATCAGCGAGGCGCCCACCTCCGAGATGGCGCGTCCGAACGCAGCGGCGACCGCCACAAGCACCTGTGGCCAGGCGGCGCGCACGGTCTCCCACCCAACTCGCGACTCACTCGCGCCGTCCACTCTCAACGCCTCGACTAGCTCGACGTTCAGCAGGCCGATGGCGGAGCGAGTGAGGCCCGACGCCAGCGGCGCGGCGACGATGAACTGGGCAAGCACCATCGCGGGAGGAGTGTAGAGCAATGATAGTGAGCCGAACGGTCCACTCCGCCACAGGAGGATCGAGACGCCGAGCCCCACGACGACCGGCGGGAGCCCCATGCCTGTATTGACGACGCTGGAGAGGAGCGCTCGTCCCGGGAAACGTTTCAGTGCGAGGACAACGCCGAGTGGCACCCCCACGAGCGCCGCCAGCAGAGAGGCCACGCCGGAGACTGCAAGCGATAGCGCGGCAACTCTTAGCACCCCTGGATCGGCGCGAAGCAGCAGGCCGACGGCGTCGGCGAAACCGTTCCAGATCAGTTCCACAACAGGTGGCGCTCCTCAGTCACCAGGGTCTTCCAATCCGCACGAGTTCCGGGCGCAGGGTGCGAAGAGCGGCTGTCCGAACTTTTCGCGACCGAAGTCACCGATCAGCTTCTGCACTTCGGGGCTTACCATGAACTCGACGAACGCCCGCCCTCCGGCGCCGTTCACCCGTGGGAACCTCTCGGGGCTTACCTGCATCACGTGGTAGATATTGAGGAGCGGCGGGTCACCTTCGAGCACGATCTCCAGATCCAGAGTGTCCTGCAGAGAGAGGTACGTGCCCCGATCGCTGAGAGTGTAGCCGCCCTTCTCAGAGGCGACTCTGAGCGTCTGTCCCATTCCCGAGCCAGTCTCCTCGTACCAGTCTCCATCAGGACGGCCGGTACCAGCGGCATCCCACAGGTCAAGCTCCTTCTCGTGAGTGCCGGAGTCGTCGCCGCGTGAGTAGAAGGGTGAGTTGGTCGATGCGATCTTCTCCAGCGCTTCGGATGTTGCAGTCATGCCCTTGATGCCCGCAGGATCTGACACCGGGCCCAGGATGATGAAGTCGTTGTACATCACGAGCTTGCGATTAGCACCAGCGCCGGTTGCCATGAACTCCTTCTCGGCACCTGGTGCGTGAGCCAGCAGCGCGTCCGCCTCGCCCATCGTCCCGAGTTGGAGCGCCTGGCCGGTGCCGACCACGATTGCCTTCAGCCGGTAGCCGGTGGTCGCCTCAAATCGCGGCACGAGAAGGTCGAGCAGGCCCGAATCCTGGGTGCTCGTCGTTGTGGCAAGGATTACTTCCCCCTTGACCGTGGGAGGTCCTGGAGAGGAAGACGTGGATCGCTGTGATCCCCCCGGAGCACCACCACACGCTGCCGCCAGGAGCATGAGGAGGGCCAAAGTCAGGTGTCGAGAGCGCAAGGACGCATCCCTTCTATGCTTGAAGTATCTGCATATCGCCCGTGCGCGTGGTGTCGTATCCGCCCGTGGACTCGAGCGCGCGCCGGAACTCTCCAGAACGCAGTGCATCGAGCACGGCTGATATGGAAGGAAGGGTAAGTGACTCAGCGAGCGTCACGAGGTCGTACTGCTCACTTGCCATGGGAACGAAGTTGAGTCCCAGGGCACGAGCAGCGGAGCGCAGCCCGAGGCCGACATCCGCTGCGCCGCTCGCCACGGCAGCAGCGACCTGGGAGTGAGTCGTCACCTCGCTGTCGTAGCCAGCTATGTTCTCAGTAGGTATGCCCTCGGCTCGCAGGTGGTGGTCGAGCAGCACGCGCGTGCCGCTACCACGCTGCCGGTTCACGAAACGCGCGCCCGTAGCGGCGACATCCGCCAGGGATGCGTACGCGTGCTCGTCCCCTCGGAACATCAGCCCCTGCTCTCTGTCACCGAGCCGAAGGAGCGCCACGCTTCTTCCGGCAAGTAACCGGCGAATCCACGGAACATTGTACGTGCCGGTGTCAGGGTCAAGAAGGTGCGTGCCCGCGATCTGCGTCTCACCGCGCTCCAGGGCCACGAGTCCCCACAGGCTGCCGACGGCGGAGGAGCGTACGTGGTAACCCGGTCGGGCATTGGACGCGAGAGCCCACAGGAGGTCGAGAGCGGGGTCGTGACTGCCGTGGAACCGCAGGACCGCCTCGCCGTCTCGGTCGGCAAGCCAGTCGGCATACCCAGCCTGCCAAGCCGCCTCCACCTGTTGCTCGCCATACCCGAGACTGAGCGCCTCCACAAGCGCGCGCCGCATCACCAGTGCTAGCTGCTCGTCGCGAGCCGCGGCGAGCGTCTGAGCGTGAGGATCGGACGCGATGTACGTGCCGCTTCCCTGCCTAGCCTCCAACACCCCCTGGCGCTCCAGCGTTCCGTACGCCCGCGCAACCGTGTTAGGATTTACTCCCAACTTCCGCGCCATCACGCGCGTGGGAGCGAGCCGCTCGCCGGGCCGCAAGGTTCCCTCCGCAACCCGGAGCCTCACCTCCGCGATAATCCTCTCGTATATCGGTCCCGGACCCTCGGGTATATGCATCTCCACGCCCAAATTGTACCACATGCGTTAGTACAATTACTCGTCTAGGAGCAAGCGTATGGATGCGGACGGCGATATAGATCCGTACACCGGCTTCTATCCTGGACAGTCGGGTGCACCCGTCGTCTATCGACGATGGCGCAGTGCATATCGACCGATGACGGCTTGATATACCCGAGTGGAAAATGACATCAGCACGGTCGGCATGGAATGCCCCTTTGCGCCCGGCGGCTCGATTGCAAACTCTCTGCACAACCTTGGCACATTCGTTGCCTAGGTGTGCGGGCCGCTGCAGGCCGTCATGGCATGCCCAGGCGCCTGGAAAACAACGCAAACGTCATGGAGGATACCCCAACGTGTCATTCAAGCACATCGCCGGCCTCTCGCGGCCCGCAATAATACTGCTCACCCTCGTGCTCTCAGGGCTCCTCGTGTCCCCCGGCTTCGCGCAGGAAGAACGACGCATCGTCACGCTTGGTGACGACCTTACACGGGCGCAGGAAGGTGAGGTACTCGAACTGCTCGGTGCGAGTCGGCAGGACAGGATCATCAGGGTCACCTCTGAAGAGACCACTAGGGGATCTCGAGGCATCATCGAGATACCACCGGGCACCCCTGCGATCTCCTCCACAGCTATCACCTGCCAGCCGGAGGGGTCGGGGCTTCGCGTGCGCATCACCAACATCGAAGAGGTAACGGCTGGCATGTACGCTCAGTCGCTGCTGACCGCGGGCATCACGGACGCGAACGTGCGGGTTGCTGCACCGAGCGATGCGAAGGCTGAGGGCCTTACTGCGCTGACCGGGATCTTCAAGGCGTACAGGCTCTCCCCCTGCGTCGGCGGCGAGCTCGACCCGGAGCGAGAACGGCTGGCACAGCGCGAGCTGGCGGTGACGGTGGAGCTCGGCGACAGCTTGGGCGACCGAGAGCAGGCATCAGAGGTGGTCCTTAACACCCAGGAGCAGGTGGTGTCGCGCAAGCTCAGGGACCGAAACGAGATAGAGCAGGTCGCGACCAACCAGCTAGACAAGGCTGGCGGCAACCGGGTGACGGGAGCGCCTCGCAACCGCCTGGTGGACCTCATGACCGACCTTGGTTCGCCGGACATTGACTACGGTGGTTACTCCCAGGGCTGGACGCTTGAGCGGGTGAACCGGAACGAGGTGAGGATCTCGGCACGACCTGCCGGACAGGAAACTCCCACGGCTGGCGGGGACAGGGCGAATGAGGGCGACACCGTCAGAGGCACGGTCACGAAGATCGCCACCGGAGCACTGACAGTGGGTACTGCAGCGGGCGGGCAGGAAACGATACGTGCGACAGATAATGTACCTGCGGTCCGCAACGGCCAGTCTGCCGAGCTTGGCGAGATACAAGCGACCGACCGCGTTACTGTGGAGCGTGACGCAAACGGGCGGGCAACGCGCATAGTCGCCACCAGCGCCGGGGCGGGCGCCGCAGGACAAGTCGTTACTGGGCGCGTCACCACCCGAAATAACAACGCCTTCAACGTCCTCACGAGCGGCGGTGACGCGCGCGACATCAGCACGGCGAACACACGAAACCTGGAGGTAACGCGTAACGGCAGGAACGCCACAGTCGACGATATTCAACCCGGTGACACGGTAACCGTGACCCTCGGCGCGGATAACAGGCCCCGCAGGATCGTTGCTCAGAGCGCGCCTGCCGACGATGGCGGCGGCTTCAACCCCCTCTGGCTCTGGGGCCTGTTCTTCCTGCCGCTGGCGCTGCTGGCCAGGGGAGAAGGGGGTGGCACCGTGGTACGTCAGGCAACGACTCGTGGCACCTCTGGGAGCACACCAGCCGGACAGGTAGGAACGACGCGACGTGCCGACAGCTTCCAAGTCAGGCCTCGGCGTCCGAACAGTAGTGACCCAGACAACCAGCGTGGTGGAGATATACCGTAAGGCACCGGAAGCATGCAATATAAGGGCACGAGCTTGTCGTACGAGGCGCTGCGCGCGTGGTCCGGGCGACGCTCCGGCCCAGGATGCCATGGCAATCCGGCCGGATCCACCGAGGAGTCGCAAGGGCGGTTCACCAGCCAATCCGGCCCACAGCGCGGGTTTGACTCGTCGTCCGGGGCTTTGTATAGTGGGTTCGCAGGGTCCGGTCCACCGCTGGCGAGAGATCGTTAGAGGAACTTCCCCACTCCCAGCCCCGCGGCCTTCGGGCCGTGTGAGGGCAAGGATGCCTGGCGAAACAGCAAGCCAGGGCGGGTCGTGGCGAGAGCCGCGACGACTACAACCTCAACAGAAAGCTAACCCGCCGATGGGCCACGGCCACAGGTAAGGGGTGCAACAGCGGCGGTAAGATCGCCGCAGCGTCGGGGGCGACTCCGGCGGCTGGGGGAGCGTGCATCCGGGAGCAAGGCAGGAATTGCCGCAGTAGCCCCTCCGGGGGCGACCACGCGCGACGCGCGTGAGATAGATGGTGGACTAGAACAGAATGGGGGGTACGGGGCCCCGCAACGTACCGGGGGAGCGCACGGACAACGTACGCTCCCCCGTTCTGCTTCCCAACATCAGAGCCTAGACCGACCGACGTAGCGCACTCGGCAGGCTTCCGCGGTCCATTGCCTATTATGAACATCCCGGCTGGCGAGGTGCGCCGCGACCTAGCATGATAGATTCTCGTCTCAAGACGTCCCTCGTCACTCCGACTCCGGCATCGCGTCGTGCAAATCCGATTGGTTGTCTCCCTAAGTCAAACCTAGTGACCGACCGAAGAGCCACAGGAGCAGGACGGATGCACCAAGTAGACCGGCTGAGAGAGCCAACCAGCGCCAACCCGCCTCTAACATTTCCCACGTTATGCCGAAGGCGAGCGCAGACACCATCAAGAACCAAAGGAGTGCCGCCAGCAGGACTGCTGACCAAGGGCTAAGCGAAGCATCCAAGACATAACCTCCCGCACGTAATGAAACGGACCCTGAAGCTTACCTGCCCAAGTGATCACAGTTCGTAACAAGCTCTAGACGAGTTGCCCCGTCACTGTCACCTGAAATAAATTTTCGCGTTATCCGAACGCTGGGGGACTCTCCGATCTGCTGGCATGAGCACCGACGGAAAGTGATCGCCGGAAGAGCGTCTCACTCGTACCACGGACCTGAGAGGTCAACCCGACATAGCTGCGAAGGCTCGTCAGGGTCGTCGGCATCCACTACGAAGTAGGCGACATTGGGATCGCCGGGAGCCGGCTCCAACCCTTCCACCTTGCCGCGGTAGACCTCACCGTCGGGCTGTGTGAGAGGAGTCCAACGCGCTTCACCGGAAGAACTGATGACGCCGAGAACGGAACCGGTCACACGGCCGTCTCCTCCGTCCAGCGATTCCTCGGAGGAGGCGGAGAATAATATGTGCCCACCATCCGCTACGGCGGCATCGGAGAAGCCGAGGCGCACGCCATCGAGCTCGCCTAGCTCGTACTGGATCACGTTGCGAAGTTCGGGTGGCGGCGCGACCTCCGGGTGCTGCAGGTGCGCCCAGAGCTCCTCCCAAGCTAGGTCGCACGTGGCGTTTACCGGCTGAACGCCGCCGTGCGGCGGCTCATTACCGCGCTGGAAGAGGCGCAGCACATCGCCCAGAAGGACCATCCCCTCGACGTTCAGACCGCTGCCGGAGAAGTCGCGGACATCTCTCAAGGACTTGTACAGCGCTGGAGCCTCCAGCACCCTCGTATCTCCCGGCTCGCTGCCTCGCCAGCTCACTACTACTACCTTCTCCCGCTGAGGTGCGGAGCCCGACCCCATCATCAGTAGAAAGTCCGAGCCACGGCCGGCAATCATCACACCCGCCTCCAGGTCGAGCTTGTCTCGCTTGTTGTGGTGATCGTCGTCGAAGGCGCGGCTACCGCCCTCACCGGCCGGCAGGGCGAAAGAGAGTGCGATTCCCTGTTCAGGATGTACCAGCGCAAGGAAGTTGGCGTCGTCCTGTACCACGGCGAAGCGCCCGGCGCAGTTGGCGAGGCTGGATCCGGCGCGCACGAACGAGGGGCGCCCACTGCCCGGGCTGGCATCGTCCTCATAGAAGAGTTGCACGGTGCGCGTTATCCTGGCGGTTAGCTCATGGTCTTGCCGTGCGACGACGCTGGGGACCATTGCCGAACCTCCTGCCGAATCAGTACGTGTTCTCGTGTCCGCGACCGCGCTCCAGCGTATGATGAAGCGGCGTGCGCGAAATTACTCGACGCCGATGTTCCATGCTTCCTCAAGCTCCTGCCTGGAGTACACCTTGAACGCAAGCATCGTCTTGGTCTTCGTCACCTGGGACAGGCTGCCGATCCTGTTCGTGACCACCTCGGCGAGCTGGTCGTAATCCCTCAGCTTGAGGAGCGCGACGAGGTCGTGGTCGCCGGTGACGCTCCACACCTCATCAACGCCGTCAACATCCACAAGCTGTTGGGCAGTCTCCGCGATCCTGCCCTTCTCCACATCTATCTCGACGAGCGCCGTGATCACACCGATCCCCTTTCACGCCATCGCCGTTACCAAGTTCAGCCGGCTATGTCCTCACCACCGTCGACACCGATCACGTTCCCGGTCAGCCATGCGGTTCCGGGCAAGGCGAGCGCGGCGATGGCTTTCGCCACGTCATCGGGCGTCGTGAGCCTCTTGCCGGGGTTGCGCGCCGCGGCCTGCTCAAGAAGCTGGTCGCTGCCGGGTATCTTGCGAAGCGCGGGGGTGTCTGTCACGCCCGCGCGAATCGCGTTCACGGTGATGCCGAGGGGCATCAGCTCATAGGCGAGTTGCCGCACGTGCGACTCGAGAGCGGCCTTTGCAGCGGACACCGCCCCGTAGCCAGGGATTACACGCGTGCCGCCGGAAGAGGTCATCGCGTAGACGCGCCCACCTTCGGCCAGCAGGCCGTGGGTCATCAGGTCCTGCGTCCAGTACACGAGCGAGTGCGCCATCACGTCGAGCGTCATGTCGAGTTGCGAGCGGTTGATGGCATCGGAGGGCTTTTCGGCGATGTACGGCCTGAGCGTGCCGAAGGCAAGTGAGTGCAGCAGCACGCGCACCCTCGCGCCCCGCTGCTGCAGAGCATCGAGCACCTCAGCACGCTTTTCGGGGTCCGCCGCATTCATGTTGAAGAATAACGTCTGCGCGCCCTCAGCCTCGACATCCGCCTTGATCTGCTCCACAAGCGGCATGGTCTGCTTGCGGTCGAGGTGGACGCCTGCCACGTCCATTCCCGCGCGTGCGAGCTCTCTCGCCGTGCTACCGCCGAAGCCACTCGATGCACCGAGGATGAGTGCCCAATCCCGCTGTGAGTCCTGTGACATACGCTCTGTTGCCTCTCGATCTACTGTAGTAGCCGCGCAGCACGGCCCGGACGCGAGTATATCACGAGAGCGCCGCGCGAGGTGAGCGCGGCCGTAACGGAGCCTCGGACTCGGGATCCGCCGTGGAGGCCCGATAATGATTCGGGGCCGCTCGGTTCGTGGATTCTTGGGGGCGCACGGGCAGTCACATCTGGCCGTCAGCGGCACGGGGTGATGACCGCCAACTTCGCGCCAGCACGGAGTAGGATATGATGCAGCACGCCATACGACCTCAATGGGCAGTAGCGAGCATAGAAGGCGGAATGCAGCTTTGAGCACGGGAATCAAAGAGAGGGCCGCCGAGCGAAAGTACGATGCAATCGTCGTGGGCTCCGGCCCCAATGGCCTCTCGGCGGCGATCACGATCGCACGGGCCGGTCACTCCGTACTGGTCGTCGAGGCCGAGGCGACAATTGGAGGCGGAGCGCGCTCGGGCGAGCTGACCCTGCCGGGCTTCATTCATGACCTGGGAAGTGCGGTACATCCGTTGGGGAGATCGTCCAGCTTCTTTGAGAGCCTGCCGCTCCACGAGCACGGGCTGGAGTGGATACACCCGGACGCCCCACTGGCGCACCCGCTCGACAATGGATCGGCGCCTCTGATGGAGCGATCGATTGAGGGGACGGCCGAGCGGCTGGGCGCGGATGGCAGGGCGTACCGGAACCTGATGGCCCCGCTCGCCGAGGACTGGCGGAAGATATCACCGGCCGTCCTGGGACCGCCGCGGCCGCCTCGCCACCCGCTGGCGCTCACGCGGTTCGCCGTGCTTGCGATCCGACCGGCAACAATGCTCGCTCGTGACCTGTTCGACGGAGAGGAGGCCCGCTCGCTCTTCGCGGGAATCGCGGCGCACTCCGTATCCGCGCTTGAACTACCCATGACCTCCGCGGCCGCGCTGGTCCTCGGAACAATCGGACACGTCTCGGGCTGGCCTTTTCCGCGTGGCGGTGCGGGAAAGATCGCAGACGCGCTGGCCGGTCACCTGTGCTCGCTCGGTGGTGAGATCATTACTCACTCGCCTGTCGCCTCGCTCGATGAGCTGCCGCCAACCCGCGCCGTCCTGCTCGACGTCACGCCCCGCCAGGTGGTGAGGATAGCCGGGGGACGACTGCCCGGTAGCTACCGAAGAAGGCTGGAGCGATATCGATACGGACCCGGAGCGTTCAAGCTCGACTGGGCGCTCGACGGGCCAATTCCGTGGACGGCGAGCGAGTGCCTCCGGGCAGGAACTGTGCACGTCGGGGGAACGCTGACGGAGATAGCAGAGGCGGAGCGCCAGATGGCCCGGGGTAGAATCCCCGAGCAACCGTTCGTGCTCCTGGCTCAGCAGACTCTCGCTGACCCAACGCGGGCGCCACAGGGTAAGCACACGGCGTGGGCGTACTGCCACGTGCCAAACGGAGCGACTGTGGATATGACCGAGCGCATAGAGCGGCAGATAGAGCGCTTCGCGCCTGGATTCCGGGAACGCATACTGGCTAGGTGCGTCACTTCCCCAGCACAACTGGAGCGGCAGAACGCAAACCTGATTGGCGGTGATATCGCCGGGGGCTCGATGGACCTCCGGCAGTTTTTCGCTCGGCCAACACTCCACTCGGTGCCATATGCCACGCCCGTGCCCGGCCTGTATATCTGCTCATCCTCGACTCCACCCGGAGGCGGGGTCCACGGGCTATGCGGCCACCTCGCCGCCCGTGCCGCGGTGCGCTACAGCCTGGGCTGAGCGGATTCCTGCCCCCTGCACACTATGCATAAGGAACCGATACGCAGGAGCGTGGCGCTACGCGGGCTGTTCGCACCGAACAGGAGGTTGCCGGATATTGCGTCCCCAGAGAAGAGATCGGACGGCCGCGCACACAGTTCAGGAGGAGTTGAAAAGGCGGGGGCGTGAAAAGCGAGGAAGCCGTCCTGACGGGGACGGCCTCGGCCTGCGGGTGGGCCCGGTAGGGTTCGAACCTACGACCTGGCGGTTATGAGCCGCTCGCTCTAACCACTGAGCTACGGGCCCGCAGGAGGCAATTATACCAAACTTCAACGATGTCTCAGGGCTGGAAGGCTGCGACCATATCCTTCTTCTGTATGGTCGTAAGTGGGCGCTTTCTGATGTTGTTGCTCTATGGATCGACTATCGGTTGGCGGTTGGTCTGGTTCTCGGCGTGACAGTCAGAGGCCAGCAGGCGCAGTCGCGTGGCCAACCGATGGTCATCTTCCAGGTCAGCGCCTGCAGGTTTGCCGCTACACATAGTAAGTGTGTAGCGCGGGTTCGTTCGCCGACTGGTCTGATCGGCCCTGTACGCAAGCCTTGGAGAACCCCTGGCCCCCCAGTTTGTGACATCACCACAGGTGTTTACGCTTGGTGCAATAGAGGGGAACCCAAGCGTCGATCAGAGAAATGGCCGTGCATCCTAGCCACCCTCGGTCCCCGGCATGGACTTTGCACAGTAGAGCCGGCCAGTTCGCGAGATAATAGAAGTAAGGGAAGTGTGGCATGAGAATACTGGTTACGGGCGCCGGGGGCACGCTGGGAACGGCACTTGCTCCTATGCTGGCTGAGGCGGGGCACGAGCCGGTGCTACAGGACGTGCGCCCCCTGGAGACGCCGTACGAGTTCATCCAGGGCGACGTCCGCAACCCTTCGGATGTCCTGAGCGCGGCAAGGGGCGCGGAGGTGATCGTTCACACTGCCGCCATCCATGGCATACACCTGTCCACCCACTCACCCCGTGACTTCTACGACCTGAACCTCACCGGCACGTTCAACGTATGGGAGGCAGCCGTGGAGGTTGGCGCGCGAGCTGTGGTGTTCAGCAGCACGATGGGCGTGTACAAGCCGCACAACGCCCCAGGCGTGGGCGCCGCGCTACGCGAGGACGCACCGCTGCGTCCTGGCGACATCTACGGCTGGACGAAAGTGGCAGGTGAGGAGCTCTGCAAGCTCTACGGCCGCACCCACGGCATCCCCAGCGTGGCGCTTCGCTTCGGCATGTTCGTGCCTGAGCCGTTCTTCCCATACGGCATCCGGCTCCTCTACGGCGGCGTGGACACGCACGACGTCGTGGGCTCGGTGATGAGCTCCATGGAGGCACTAACGAGCGGTAATGTAACTTGGGACGCGTTCAACATTGAGTCGGTCGTGCCCTTCCAGGAGGCAGATGCCGAGCAGCTTGCGCAGGACCCTATGCCTGTGCTCGACAAGTACTACCCGGGTGCCTCGGAGCTGTTGCGAGAGCGGGGTGTCGAGACCTTGGCGCCGATCACAGTGTACTACCCGATGGACCACATAGAGCGAGTGCTGGGCTTCAGGCCGGAGTGCAACTTCGACCGGTGGCTGGAGGAGCTCAGGAGCCGACCGGAGGAGAAGGCGGAGAAGAGTCCTCCTTGGCCGTAGCCGAAGCAGGACGACCGGCAAGAGCGAGAGTGCAGACGATGGCGAGCAATAGATTGCGAAGGGATGTGAGAGTGGAGTACCGCGAACTGGGCAAGTCGGGGCTAGAGGTATCGGAGATCGGGTTCGGGGCGTGGGCGATAGGCGGCGACGCTTGGGGACCGGTGGAGGACGATGCCTCCATAGCAGCCATGCAGCGAGCGCTTGAGCTCGGCATCAACTTCATAGACACAGCCGATGTGTACGGCGACGGTCACAGCGAGGAACTGGTAGCCAAGGTGATAAAGGGCAGGCGAGACCAGGTGATCGTCTCCACCAAGGGCGGGCTGATGGGCCACCACCGCGATCCGAGCGGCACGCCAGTCTACGACCGGCCCGAGAAGGTACGGGAAGCGCTCGAAAACAGCCTGAGACGGCTGGGCACCGATTACGTGGACGTGTACTTCGACCACATCTGGTGGGACAGACACGAGGAGACCGAGGCGTTCATAGAAGCGCTCTCACAGCTCAAGGCAGAAGGCAAAGCCAGAGCGGTAGGCGTGTCCACGGACGACTTCGAGTACATCAAGCACTTCAACAAGAACGGCGGTCTCGATGTCGTGCAGCTAGAGTACAGCATCCTCAACCGGAAAGCGGAGAGGGAGATACTACCGTACCTCCAGGAGCACGGCATTGGTGTTGTGGTGCGCGGTCCACTGCAAAAGGGGCTGCTAACCGGCAAGTTCACATCTGATACCACTTTCCCAGAAGGAGACGTGCGCTCTGGCTGGCCTTCCGAGGAGTGGTACACGACAGACCTTGCGCGTGTAGATAGGCTGCGTGAACTTGTAGGTGATGGACAGACGATGGGGCAGTTAGCTCTCCGCTTCGTGCTCAGCCATCCCGCTATCTCCACAGCTATTCCCGGCGGCAAGACCCCTGGGCAGGTAGAGCAGAACGCTGCGGCGTCCGTCCGCCCGCTGCTGTCTGAGCAGGAACGGCAGCTTATCGATGAGATAGCGCCTGCCCAATCAGGTAGCCGCTGATCGTCCCGAACGGACGAAGAACCGAAGAACTTAGCGACGTGTCACAGCCACCTCAGGAGCGCGAAAGCAGGGAGGAGCGGCCGTAACTCATATAAATGCAGGCGCGCTCGATAGTCAGGTTACGATCGTGACCGGTGCGAGTAGTGGGCTCGGGCGCGCGACGGCTGT
>JADDPT010000134.1 GCA_016781735.1 Rubrobacter sp. | reverse complement strand
CAATCGTATAATGGTGACCGTTTTAGTCCGTCACCTGCTCCCTGGTACGGAGGCACGCTTCTAGCTATCAGAATCGGGTACTATATTTGCTGGCGTTCGATCGATATGGAGTAGTTGTTGAGTACTCGACTACCGCGAGCCGCGCTAGCTTGGATAGTGCTAATCACCTGCCTGGGCACCATGACGCTCGTCTTGGGTGTGCAGGAGTTTCTCAGATTAACCCCTCTTGATTGGACGGCACTCGCTCTTTTCTCTATAGCCGTAGTAATCGCGGACACGTACCGGGTTCACGTACTTCCCTACCACGTATCAATAACCGTGTCCACGGTGCTATATTTCGGGGCAGTCCTCACTTTCGGTCAGGCAGCCGTTGTCCTGGCCCTCGGATGCGCAGCCGCCGACGTAGTCCTTCGAAAAGCCCCAGTCAAGATCATTTTCAACGCAGCGAACTGGTCCCTGGCCGTTTGGTGCTCCGCCCTCGTCTGGGAAACATTCACCAATCCCGTCATGCCCGTCGGCATAGAAACGCTCAGATCCGCCACGGCAACAGCAGCCTGGTTGCTGGCAGGCATCGTCTTCGTCTTCATCAACGCCTTCGCCGTCACAATCGTCGTAGCGCTTGCAGACCGTGCTAACGTCCGTAATGTCGTGCGGAGCAGCTTCGAGGGTATAGTGACCCAGTTCCTAACCCTACCAACACTCGGAGTCCTCGTCGCGGTTCTCTACAAAGAAGCTCCCATCGCATTCCTGATAGTTGCACTGCCACTGGTGGCCGTCCACTATTCCCTGAAGAACGTGGAGGATACCAGGCGACAGACATCCTTGATCATCGAGAGGATCGCGGACCTGCTTGAGAGGCGTGACGTTGCGACGGTGCAGCACTCGGAGAGGGTCGCGCAATACACCCGCCTGATCTGCGAGGAGATGCAACTACCGACGGACCTGGCGGATACGGTGGTGTCCGCCGCTCGCGTCCATGACATCGGCAAGATCGGAGTGCCCGACCGTGTATTGTTCAAGCCGGGCAAGCTCACGGACCAGGAATGGGGTGTTATAAAACGGCATCCGGTAGATGGAGCCGATATCCTGGCGGTCGTCACGACGTATGCCGCCGGCACCCGGGTAGTTCGTCATCACCACGAGCGCTGGGACGGAAAGGGCTACCCCGACGGACTGTCCGGTGAGGCGATACCACTCGGCGCACGCATTGTGGCCGTTGCCGACGCCTACGACGCGATGTCCAGCAGACGTGTCTATAGAAACGACATAGATGAGTCGACTATTCTCGCCGAGATAAGACGACAGTCCGGCGCGCAGTTCGACCCCTTGGTCGTCGATGCATTCCTGGAAGCGCTTGGCGCCAGGTCACCAAACGGCGTCCTGGAAAGGTTCCCGGCGGTTGGGTAGCTCGGTGCGGTCTTCGACCAAGAGACAGCCGAGGGTCCACGCCTTCGCATTCGCGTGTCCGAGGAGGGCGCGGCTGTTGACGCCTGCAAAAGGTGATGATGGTTAGGTGCAACGTAGTCCGTGTCTCTGCGCGTCAAGTAGCGAATGTCGAGCGCAACAGATATAACGACTTTCTCTTCCCTGAAAGGTTCTCGACAACTCGATGACACCATCGCTGTGCGCGCGCGTCCGGCCCGTCGTGCCGGAGGCGGGTGAAGCGTCCACCCCACGGCTGCGGCTTGGAGTGCGGCTGTCAAGCGCGACACTCGGCGCCAGTCCGTGGCGGGGCTACACGCGGATGGCCCTGTGTGTTTGCGGCGCAAGCCCGGATACTCGGAGCCATGCCAGGTGACTGAGGTAGATTCGCTCTCCACCGTCGGCTACGGAACGCTGCTGCGCAACCGAAACTATGCAGCGCTGTGGCTGGGCCAACTCGTTTCCACGCTCGGCGACCGGCTTCACCAGGTAGCGCTGCTCGCGCTGGTGGGCACCCTCACGTCCCAGAACCTCAGCCAAGTTGCCCTCGTATTCGCCGCCATTGGGCTACCCTCGTTGCTCTTCGGGGTTTTTGCTGGAGCGCTCGTGGACAGGTGGGACCGCAAGAGCGTGATGATCGCATCCGACCTGATCCGGGCTCCGCTAGTGTTGGCCATCCCGCTGATGGCTCGCCTGGACATCATCTGGGTCTACGTGCTGACCTTCCTGTTGACAACCGTGAGCCTTTTCTTCCGGCCGGCGAAGGGGGCGGTCATCCCCGACATAGTGCCGAAAGAGAGCCTTATGAAGGCAAACTCGCTCTCCGCGGCGACCGACACCGTGATGGATGTGCTCGGGTACCTCCCCGCAGCTTTCATTGTGGGAGGACTATCCGGCCTGATGGCAAACGACCAGGGTATCACTTTCGCGTTCTACGTCGACGCGGCAACTTACCTGCTGTCCGCCGCACTCATCGCCCAAATGTCCGTGTCGTCCGAACGCAATCTTGCCAAGGGACAGCAGAGGACTGACGGACTGCTCCGTATGGTTCGAACTGGCGTGGGTTTCCTTAGGTCAAATGCCGTGCTTTACACCAACACCATCATATTCACATGCGCAGTATTCTTGGCATACGGCTCGTGGACGCTGACATACGGTTACGCGGCACGGGTTACCGGCACGGGCGCGTTTGGATATGCGATCCTTGAGGCGGCAACGGGACTTGGCGCCACTATAGGCGCCATCATCGTCGGAAGATGGGGTATGGGGAACCGCCACGGCCATGTCATACTTGGCGGGCTTCTCCTGCTTGGCACTTCGACGGCGTCGTTGGCTCTCTTCTCCAACATGTGGCTCGCGAGCGTCATGCTCGCTCTTGCCGGCGCGGGCAACATGTTCGCCCTGATACCGAGCACTACCCTCGTGCAGCAGCTGACTCCATCAGAGCTGCGAGGCAGGGTGATAGGCTTCCGCTCGGCGTTGATCACCTCGGCGTTCATACTCTCGAACACGCTTGTCGGACTCGCGGCGGAACGTTTTGGTGTACAGCCGATGTGGGCTGTGACCGGTTGTTCCCTCGTCCTCCTAGCCCTGCTTGCGTTCCTTATCCCCAGCGCGCGCAATACGGGCTAACGTAACTCACGCACTACAAGTCCCATGCAGGTGGAATAACCCGTTGATTCATCGTGTTATCATCGTATCGGGCCTGGAAGTGGGCTTTGACCGGCATGTCGGGTCGGCGGTATAATTGGTTGGAGAGAGATCAGGATGACTCGCTCGCAGGCAGTGGGGAGGATTCGTTCAGATGGTAAATATTACTAGCAGCGCAGCTTCGAAGGTTCAGGAGCTCATCCAGCGCGAGGGTGAGGGCCAGGCACTCCGCGTATATGTCGCCGGCGGTGGATGCTCCGGCCTGAACTACGGCATGGCTTTCGATGAAGATGCCGAGGCGGACGACCACGTAGTTGAGATGGAAGGCGTCAAGATACTCGTGGATTCGTACAGCGCCCCATACCTGAAGGGTGCGGAGATCGACTACGTAGACGGGCTGATGGGATCCGGCTTCACAATTCACAACCCGAACGCGACCAGCACCTGCTCGTGCGGACATTCCTTCGACACGGGCAGCAACGCCTCGACTGCGCGAAGCTGCCGTTAAGCCACCAGTCCATTAGAAAGCCGGGGGCAGTTGCCCCCGGCTTTCTCTGTTCTCAGCACCAGGCCCCTAGTTCAGCGATATCCCCCATGGGTGCCGCACGGTGCGTGTCGGACCAAGAAGGTTGAGTAAACGGATCTCCTGCCGCAGGTGATCCTCGATCCGCGAGAGCCGCTCGCTCGTCGACAGACTTTCAAGCAACTCCTGCTTGATTCTGTTTGGAATATCCAGCACCCCGGCCACATAAGAAAGCGACTCAGCGTCCGCGGGCAGTTGGGGCGGCTCCTCGTCTTCCTGCCGAATCGACTGCCTGTACTCGTTCAGCAGGCGGTAAACCGACAAAGCTTTGGATGATAGCTGGTCCGCATCCTCCGGCTCGTCGTGCACAGTCTCCACGTCACCACACATGTACGAGAAATTCTCGGTCGTCCGAACGATACGAAACCGCTCCACCCCGACAGTTACCAGGTCCAGCTTGCCATCGTCATAACGGCTGACGCTCACTATCCTGGCGATGGCGCCCATCTGGTACACATCCGCGCCACCGCCAACCTCCTGTCCGGAACTTATGAGCACGACACCGAAGCGGGGATCATCTGACAGACATCGCCGAATCATTTGCTTGTAGCGCTCCTCGAAGATATGAAGCGGTAGCACCATACCCGGGAACAGTACCACGTTGAGTGGGAAAAGCGGCAAGCCGTCTATGCGCATCGGCCTGCTCCACCAGTTAGTTCGTACTCGACCAACCCCACCACGCCATGGCATGCAGACACGGTAGCCACGGCCGCGCGTCCGGCCCTGCCTGGCTGTTGCAGCACTTGGCTGGCTCCTTCGAGCAAGCTGGCGACCGGCACCGTCGCCACGCCAGGACACACGTACTGGGTCCTCCAAACCAGCGGCTGCGACGGAGAGCTCTCGCTTTGCGCCCTGGAGCGGATAATGTCCTCCAACTCCCAGGTACGGCGAGCCCTTATCGCCGGGCAGATCCGCGGCTCCCGGCACGAGACCGGGCACTCCCACGCCGCGGCGCTCAGGTACAGGTTCCTATCAGCATCCTCGTACTGGTATGGCAGGCTAAGCTCAGCCCTGAACGGCATCCGAGTCAACCGGGCTTCGGGGTGTTGCAACCTGACGTAACCCTCCAGCCAGTCGAGGAAGAGGTGTGGCGCGTGCGGACTGGGCACGATCTGGCCCGCTATCGGAATAGGAGGCTCGGACATATATGCCACTAGAAACGGGACCCACTCCGAGTTCGTAAAGCGAAAGAGAGGCTCGTCCCCGTACTGGAGCGTCGCCCTGCACACAGGATCTCTATCAACCACGCAGACGGTGCCCGGCTCGAGCTTGCCGTTCGACATGGCCCGCAGCAGCAGAGACGTGTGGTGGCACCCCCACTCGCCGCCTCCGACAACCACGTACTCCACCGCGTTCCCCATAGGTACATGCTAACCACAAGCTGCCGGGCGTGCAAATTCCCTGGGCACGTTCACGGGTCAACATGGAGGCTCTGGTATAATCGCCGCATGCCGCCCGCTTCGTGCGCAGCTCAGCTGGCCCTTCGATATCCCAATGACTCATCTTGGCCTCGTGCGCGCGTGCTTTCTCACACCGCCGGATCTAGCGCACGCCAGCACGCACTCCGCCCGGGGCAGCGCTGAGGTGGTCTCCGGTGTCATTCTTGCTGCTGGTCTGTCGCGTCGCATGGGAGTGCCCAAACAACTCCTGCCCTACCAGGGAACCACGATGCTTGGTCACATCTTGGCGATGTGCCGCGACTCGGCGCTCACACAGACTGTGCTCGTCACTACCCAGAAAGTCGCGGACCGGCTAGGTGCGTCCGAGCTGGACGGAGTTGACCTGGTGATCAACCCGTGCCCGGAGGAAGGGCAGAGCTCCTCCCTGCAGATTGGGCTCGCCCATGTCTCACCTGGTTCGCTGGGTGCGCTCGTGCTCATGTGCGACCAGCCAGGAATTGGTACTGCGGTTATCAACCGCTTAGTCGAGGATTTCACCAAGACGCCATCCGGCGTGCTGGTCCCGCTCTACCATGGAGAGAGGGCCACACCGGTCCTGCTCGCACGGACCTTCTGGCCGCACCTCGAGACCCTGACAGGAGACATCGGAGCACGGGCCGTGGTCGCCGATCATCCGGGCTCTTTACGCCACGTGGAGATCGGCCACCTCGGCTCCCTCAAGGATATAGACACGCCGGAGCAGTACGAGGCGCTGCTGGAGGAGACACACGGTTGACCAGATACTGTACTGAATGCGGCCATGAGCTGACCCTGGTGCCACTAGAGGGCAAGGAGCGGCTACGGTGCCCAAGCTGCGGGTGGGTTCTTTGGGAAGACCCCAAGCTGGCGGTAGCCGTGATCGTCCATAGGGATGGACGTGTGCTTTTGGGTCGAAGGGGTCGCGGACTAGGCAAAGGGCTGTGGAGCCTTCCCGGCGGCTTCGTGGACAGGGGCGAGCAGGTAGAGGCCGCAGGTGCACGTGAGGTTCGGGAAGAGTCGGGGCTGACCGTGAAGCTGGGACCGCTACTGCGCCTGCACTCCGCAGCCGGCGAGCCCGTCGTCCTGGCAGTTTATGCAGCCGAGCTAATTACGGGCACCGCCCAGCCGGGTGAGGAGCTGACTGAAATCGAATGGTTCTCACCTGACGAGCTTCCCCAGTTGGCATTCGCTCGGGACGCTGCGTTTCTTGCCGACTGGGCCAAATCTCAGGAAGCGTACGCTTGAAAGCCCTGGAGATGACCGCGCACGAGGCCGCGTCGCGTCCTGGTCTGGTCCTCTGCCACAACGTCTTCGACCCCGCGGAGCCAAAGAAGGTGCTGCTTAGAAAGGGACGCGTGCTCACCACCGAGGACGCGGATCTACTCAAGCGGATAGGGACTGTGTCTCTACACTTGTTGCAGTTAGGGCAGGGCGACATCGGCGAAGATGAAGCGGGCCAGCGGCTGGCCTCGGCGGTCAAAGGCAGCGGCGTGAAGGTCGGCGGCAACTCCGAGAGTCAAGTGCGTCTGGAGGCAGAGATACGTGGGCTGTTGCACGTTGACACAGGGACGCTCGCGGCGGTGAATGACCACGACGGTGTGACCGTGTGGACGCTCGACGACAGGGTGCCGGTCGAGGCGGGTGCGCACGTGGCGTCGGCAAAGATAGCTCCCCTGGCGATCAGTGAGGACGTCCTCCAGGCAGCAACGACTGCGGCCGGCGCCGGTGTTGTCCGCATAGCGCCGTACCGTTCACGGAGGATCGGCGTGCTCGTGCGCGAGCGGATGCCGCAGAACGCGCGATCCAAGTTCGAGGCAAGCATCACCGCGAAGGTGCGGTGGTTTGGGTCGGAGCCACCTGCAATAGAGTACGTCGGCGCGAACCCCCTTACCGCCGCTCGGGGGCTTGGCAGCTTACTCACGGAAGGTACGAAGTTGGTACTCGTGGGAGGCACCGGTTCCACCGACCCTCTCGACCCAGTGTTCGCTGCCATCCACAGCCTGGGCGGCACCATACTGCGTACAGGCGTGCCCGCACATCCAGGAAGCACCTACTGGCTGGCCCAAGTCGAAGCCACCCCCATACTCGGGCTGGCGTCCTGCGGCATGTTCTCGCAACTGACGGCGCTCGACCTCCTGCTGCCGGCCTTCTTCAGCGGCGAGACGCTCAATGCGCGGGCCCTGACCTCACTCGCAGTCGGGGGCCTGATCGGCAGGGATCACGCCTACCGGTTTCCGCAGTACGGCGAATTGACTTGACCCGGCGCCGAGCTGAGGACAAGGCTCGGTGGCGCTCAGTCGTCCTCCCAGACCCGGGGCCGGTGGTGCGGCAGCTCCTGGCCCTGCGGCGTTCGCGTAATGTTCTCGTCCGCGATTATCAGGTACAGCCCCTTAGCAGCTACGAGCCCCAGGCTCGCAGCGCGTTCGGCGTGCGTGTCGCCGAGCACCCACCTGCCTGCGATAAACACGTACTGCTCGCCGCACGTTCGCGCCCTCTCGCAGAGGCGGAGTATGCGTCCACTTGGAGATACAGAGCTTTCTCCGGCCGCACTCATGAGGGAATCTTACCACGGGCGCGCCCGGCTAGTGTTGCCGCTTGGCCCGTCAGTTGTTACCATGCGAGTTGCTTGAGAACATAGGCAGTGGAGACCGCGTGAGAGTCAAGAGCGTAGAATTACACGGCTTCAAGAGCTTCGCCCACCCAACGCGCCTGGAGTTCGACTCCGGCCTCGCAGGCATCGTTGGCCCCAACGGCTCGGGCAAGAGCAACCTGGTCGAGGCGGTCCGGTGGGTGCTGGGCGAGCAGAGCTACTCGCAACTGCGGGGCAAACGCACAGAAGACGTGATATGGTCAGGTGGTGGCAAGCACGCCCCGTCGGGCATGGCCGAGGTCTCCATCACACTCGACAACTCCGACCGCTCCCTGTCGCTGCCGTACGCAGAGGTGACGATCACCCGGCGCGCGTATCGCAGTGGTGAGAATGAGTATCTTATCAATCGGAGCCGTGTCCGCCTACGCGATGTAATCGAGCTCACTGGCGCCATCGGCCAGGGTTATAGCGTCGTCAGCCAGGGAATGGCGGACGCCGCCCTCTCGCTGAGTCCTGAAGGCAGACGCGGGCTCTTCGAGGAAGCGGCGGACATCACACAGCACTACGCCCGCCGGGACGAGACACTGCGCAAACTCTCCCAGATGCAGGCTAACACCACCCGCGTCGAGGACCTGCTATCTGAGCTGGAGCCTCGCCTCCGCGCGCTTGCCCGGCAGGCGCGACAGGCACGCGAGCGCGCAGCCGAGGAGAAGAGGCTCCGCACACTTCAGCTCGCGTACTACTCCAGCGAGCTTCGACGTTCCGATGAATCGGTACACGGAGTAGCCCTGAAACTCAGCGACATCGAGTCGCGAGTAGCAGAGCTGCAGAGGAGTGAGCAGGTAAGGGCTTCGGAGGAGAGTCGGCTCCGAGAGGCGTTGAGTTCCGTTGAGATTCAGCTTGCGGAACTTCACCGCAGCCGCAGGCAACTTGCCGAAGCGGAGGCCAACGCCACGCGAAACCTTATAACTGCCGACAGCCGGCGTACACAACTCCAGCACGCACTTGACACGACGGCCAGCCGACTGGGGGACGTCATTGCCGCCCGGGAGGCAGCCGCAGTTGAGTTGAAGGAGGCGGAGCAGTCTCTCCAGGAGGCCGTACAGCAGGAGGCCGACGCCCGGCGGGAACTGGCACACCTGGAAGCCCAGACCTCGGAGCAGGCCCGACAACAGAGCCTTGCCCGGCGAGAGGTCGAGAGGCTGCAAGCCACCGCGTACGAGCAAGAGCAGGCCGCGACACGTGCCCGGAACCGCGTCACCGCTCTCCAGGACCGGCTTGACGCCGGGGAGACCGAGCTGATGGAGCAGGAAGGGGAGGCTCGACGCCAAGACTCCGTGCTCGCCGGCGCTCAGCGGCGGGCCTCGGAGACCGAGCAGGCACTGGACGACGCTCGTTCCACTGCTAGCGTGGTCGCGCACCGGCTGGAGGAAGTGCGCAACTTGCTCAGAGCGGCAGAACAGGATGCGAGGAAGCTGGAAGGGCAGAGAAGCGAGAAGGCTACCCAGTTGCGCGAGCAGGAATCTCGTCTGGCTCTCCTCACGGAGATGGACCAGTCCGGCAGCGGACTCAACCGAGCAGCTCAAACAGCAGTACGGGCGTCCACCGCAGGAAAACTACACGGTATCGTCGGACCGCTAGGCTCGCTCATCGAGACGCCCGAGGAGCTTGACGATGCCATAGAGGCTGCGCTAGGTCCCGCCCTCCAGAATATTGTCGTGGAAGAGTGGCGCCAGGCCGAGGCTGCAATCGAGCTGCTCCGGCGTTCCGGAATGGGCAGGGTAACGTTCCTGCCCCTCGATACATTGCGCCCGCCGGTCCGTCCTTCCATTGGACCCCGTCGGGGAATGGTCGGGATCGCCTCGGACCTCGTCTCTGCCGCCGCGAACGTGCAGCCCGCCGTACGCCACGCGCTTGGGCGGGTGCTCATAGTGGATGACCTGCAGGTTGCCCGTGCGCTTCTCCGGGAGTCCCTCGGGATAAGTGCCCTGGTAACCCTACGAGGCGAGATTGTGCGGCCCGGAGGATCGCTCACCGGTGGCTCCGCGGGACGCGAGCGCGGTGTGCTGGCCCGCCGTAGAGAGCTGCGCACGCTGCCCGGCGACAGCGCAAGGCTCCGATCAGAGCTGAACACGCTGGAGACCGAGCTACTGCAACTCAAGCGCAAGAGGGGGGAGCTCGAGAATCGGGAACGTGAGCTGATCCAGCAGCGCCGAGGGGCCGACTCTTCTGTGCGAGCAGCCGAGGCAGCAGCGCGCGATGCCGCTCAGCACCTCGCACGCGTAGCGCAGCAACGCGAGTGGGCGCTGACGATCGTCACAAGGTCCGGCAAGGAGTGCGAGGCACTCCGACTACGGCTAAAGGAGGCTTCGGGCGAGGCACAGACAGCTGGACAATCAGCGGAGGCGGCTTCACGAGAAGCTCGCGCAGCGCTCGTGGCTATAGGCGACGCCGCGCGAGAAGCACGCGAAGTCTCCGAGCGGGTGGCGACCCTCCGCACGAGCGTGGCCGTGGGCGTCGAGAAGAGCCGCGCTGCAAAAGCGCGGAGGGAGAAGGCAGCGGAGGCGGTGCGACAGCTCGCGGAGAGTTCCGACAGGCTCGGGACGCAGCACGAGCAGATTAGGAACCAACTCGCTACGGCGAGCCGGGACGCCGATATCGCGCGCGAGGTCAGGGACGAGCTTGCCTCGCGATTGGAGAGGATAGCAAGTGCGATTGAGCCCCTTGAGGAGAGGCAGCGCGCGCTCCGAGGCGAGCAGGATGCGCTTCACCATTGCGCCTCCGTGATCGCCTCCAATCTCCACCGCGCTGAAGAGCAGCGCCTCGCAGCAGCCCTCGAGCTACAGAAGCTGGAGGACGGTCGACAAGCACTTCGCGACGAGGCACGCAGAGAGCTCGGCCCCATACCCGTGCCTTCGGACCTGGAGCCACCGGCTGACGTGCGCGACGCAATACGACGCAGCGTCGACCGGCTTGCCAGGATCGGCCCAATCAACGAGCTAGCCGCGCACGAGCATGAGGATTTGGAGCAGCGGCGAGAGTTCCTGTTGGGACAGCTTGATGACGTGCGCGTCGCGGAGCAGGACCTGCACCGTGTGATCTCGACGCTTGAGGAACAGATGGAGCAACGGTTCACAGAGACGTTCGGCCTCGTCTCCGATTGCTTCAACTCTTACTTCCAGCGGCTGTTCGGTGGTGGCAGTGGCCGACTGGTGCTGGTCACCAAGGGAGACACAGTAGGGGTGGAGATACAGGCCCAGCCACCCGGCAAGAGGCTCGGCAACCTCTCGCTCCTTTCCGGGGGTGAGCGCGCGCTCACATCGTCCGCGCTCCTCTTCGCGCTCATCCGCGCCGGCGGCGCGCCATTCTGCGTGCTCGACGAGGTCGACGCGGCACTCGACGAGAACAACGTCGGACGGTTCTGTGACCTGCTGGAAGAGATGTCGCGTGATACCCAGTTCATAGTCATCACGCACAACCGCGGCACGATCGAGCGCACAAGCCGTCTTTACGGCGTCTCGATGGAGTCCAGCGGAATCAGCCAGGTACTCAGCCTTAAGCTCGACGATGTAGCTGAGGAGCGTGCCTCCGCGTAAGGTGTCGCCCCCGGACTGCTGCCATGCTGATTTGCCAGCATATCGCCCCGTTTGTTAGAATAACCGCGGCATCAGTGGGGGATCGTCTAACGGTAGGACAGCTGACTCTGAATCAGTCAATCGGGGTTCGAATCCCTGTCCCCCAGCCACTATAACTCAGAAACCCTAGTCCTTGCTAGGGTTTCTGAGTTATAGTGGCTGGGCACCTCTGCGACTCAAGGGCATTTTGGTGCAGTTATGCCAGCAGGGCGTCAAGTTTGTCTGCGGCATCCTGCTCCCAAACGGGTAGCACATGGCTGTAAGTATCGAGCGTCATGCTAATCTGGGAGTGCCCCAACCGCTCCTGCACCACCTTCGGATGAACTCTCTGCAGGAGCATTAGCGTTGCGGACGTGTGGCGCAGTTTGTGGAATCGCATGTCAGGCAGACCCGCCTTGCGTACCAGTCCCTTGAATGCTCGCCATACGTTGTTCCCGTGTCGGGGCCGACCGAGTTCAATGGCAAACACAAGGTCGCTATTCTCGTACTCCGTTCCTAGCAGCAACCGCTCTTGGTTCTGCTGGACCCGATACCTAGGCAGCACAGCGAGTGATGACAGCAGAAGTCGGATGCTTCGCCTTGCCTTCCCGGTCTTCGGCTCCGAGAATTGCTTGTCAGTGCCATACTGCCGGGTGACGCGGATATCCCTATCTCGAGATCCATATCGCCCCACCTGAGCCCGAGCAGTTCACCCTGGTGCACACCTGTTGCAACAGCGGTAGTAAACAGTGCCTCCCAGCGCGTGCCCTTTGCCGCCGTGAGCAGGCGCCGCATCTCTTGAGGCGCGAGGACGTGCAGTTCTTCGGTCTTCTTGCGTGGTGGGTGTGCGACATCCGCAACATTGCGCGGCACCATTCCCCACTCCATAGCTTGGCTAAGCGCAAGGTGCTGTGCCACTGTGAGCCGGTTGGTGGACGGGACGATGTCTCGCTCGGCGTTCACCTGTAATTCCCTCAGCTTCTGCTGTGCCTCGCGCTTGGTCTTGCCCGTCACGCTATGGCGCACTCCGGATATCAGCACTTGCCCCCTATAGAAGTCACCACGCTTGATGATGGAGCCGTCGCCATTACCTCGTCTCGTGCCCATTCTCCCTACCTCCAGCCGCCTGCGAATTCTGTTCCCGTATTCTTTTATAGGGCGGGGACAAAACTGTCTTCGGGACCACAAGTCCTCACTCGTTCCTTCCGCGCTGTCTTTCACGCTCCAACGCCTTCGCCTCGCGCTCAACGTCCTCCCGACTGTAGCGGTCGCCCTGCTCTGTGCGGGCCACCCTGATCCTCCCTGCCTGTGCGAGCTGCACTACAACCGCCGGTGAAGCGTCCAGTGCTATGGCAGCCGATATCCTATTCATCGACATATCGGCGGCCTGAACCTCCGCGCTTGCCGGCACGCTGGACGCGTACATCCGTACAGCCTCCTCGAGCACCTCCTCGGTGGACAGAGCCAACCGCTCCGATAGCTCTTTGAGCAACTGCTCCGTCTCGTCCGACAGGACGTGCCCGAACCTGAACTCAGCCATAACTAGCTCTCCCTATCATTGCCTACCGGCGGCTCCATGCCGCGTGCCGCTGCGAAGTCTCGCACCGCGAACTCCAATACCGTGCTCTGAGACACACCCAGGCGCCTGGCGAGCTGCTCTATTAGCCACTTTGCCTCCGGGCTGAGCGTGTAGTTCACTCGCGTCTTCGCCATTGCAGCCCCCTTGTATCTTATGTGGGTGGGTATACTCCCACACGGGTGCGACAGA
>JADDPT010000035.1 GCA_016781735.1 Rubrobacter sp. | reverse complement strand
ATCAACTGGTGCCCGCGCTGCATGACCGCGCTCTCTGACCTGGAGGTGAACCACGAGGAGGAGCAGTCCTTCCTCTGGACGCTGCGCTACCCGATTACCGGCGCCGACCAGTACGTCGAGGTTGCGACCACCCGACCGGAGACGATGCTCGGAGACACCGGCGTCGCCGTCCACCCCGACGACGCGCGCTACCAGCACCTCGTCGGCAAGACCGTCACGCTGCCTATAATGCTGCGCGAGATACCGATCGTCGCGGACGAGGCAGTTGACCCCACCTTCGGCACCGGCGCTGTGAAGGTAACGCCCGCGCACGACCCTAACGACTTCGAGATCGGCCGCAGGCACGACCTCGCCGCGATAAACATCATGAACCTCGACGGCACGCTCAACGAGAACGCGGGCCTGTACGTCAGCCGGTCGCGTGAGGAAGCGCGGGCCGCGGTCATTGCCCGGCTCGATGAGGAAGGCTACCTCGTCCGCACGGAGGAGCATACCCACTCCGTCGGACGCTGCGACCGCTGCAACACGATCGTCGAGCCGTTCATCTCCAAGCAGTGGTTCCTGGCGATGGAGTCGCTGAAGGAGCGGGCCGGCGAGGTAGCGAGGGACGGCACGGTCCGCTTCGTGCCCGAGCGCTTCCTCGGCGTGTACCTCAACTGGGTAGCGAACGAGCACGACTGGTGCATCTCCCGCCAGCTCTGGTGGGGTCACCGCATCCCGGTCTGGCACTGCATGGAGTGCGGCGAGGCCACTCCCAGCGAGCAGGAGAGCATCGAGATATGCGGGCACTGCGGCAGCGCCCGGATCGAGCAGGATCCCGACGTGCTCGACACGTGGTTCTCCTCCGGTCTGTGGCCGTTCTCCACGCTTGGCTGGCCAGACGAGACGCCTGACCTGGGCCGCTACTACCCGGGCTCTGTGATGGAGACGGGGTACGACATCCTCTTCCTGTGGGTCCACCGGATGAACTTCTTCGGACTGGAGTTCATGGGCGAGGCGCCGTACCGCGACGTAATGCTGCACGGACAGGTGCGCGACGCCAAAGGGCAGCGCATGAGCAAGTCCAAGGGGAACGGCATTGACCCAACCGTCGTCACCGCACAGTACGGCAGCGACGCGTTGCGGTTCGCGCTCGCGACCGCAGGCCCGACAGGCGCCGACCTCAAGCTGAGCACAGAGAAGGTGGAGGCCAACCGCAATTTCGCGAACAAGCTGTGGAACGCCACCCGCTACACCTTGCGCGCGCTGGAGGGGACGGAGATTACCCTCGACCCCGACGGCTCGATCCAGCGGCCGGACGCTGCCTCCATGACGCTTCCTGATCGCTGGGTGCTCAGCCGGCTGGAGGGGGTTACAGCGGACGTCACGTCCCTGCTCGAGAAGTACGACCTGAACGAGGCCGGGCGCAGGCTGTACGACTTCACGTGGTCGGAACTGTGTGACTGGTACATCGAGAGCACGAAGGTGGCTCTCTCTGGCGCGGACGAGGACGCTAGGGCAGCTGCCCGACAGACGCTTGCCTACGCTCTGGAGCGATCTCTGCGCCTGCTGCACCCGTTCATGCCATTCGTCACCGAGGAGTTGTGGCACTACCTGCCGCACCAAGGCGACGCGCTGATCACCGCGCCATGGCCCGAGGCAGATGATAGAGACCTGGCGGCTGAGGGAGAGTACGGGCTCCTCATCGAGATCATCCGCGCAGTTCGCAACGCCCGCGCGGAGAGGAACGTGCCCCCCGCCCGGCAGGTGAGCGCTTACATCTCGGCAGGGAAGGATGCGGCCATGCTGCGCGAGCAGGCTCCGCTCCTGAGCAGGCTCGCGCGCATCGAGCCGGGCGAGTTGACCGTGAACGAGGCGATTGCCCAGCCGCCTGCGAAGGCCCAGGCCATTGTCGTCGACGGCACGCAGGTCTACCTGCCGCTAGCCGGCATGGTGGACCTCGGTGAGGAACGGGCGCGGCTCGAGAAGGAGGCAGCGGAGGCGCGGGCGGAAGCAGAGCGCACCCGCGCCCGGCTCGACAACCCACAGTTCACCGAGCGCGCTCCCGCAGCCGTCGTCGAGCGCGCTCGTGAGCAGCTTACCAGGGCGGAGGGAAGAGCACGGCTACTGGAGGAACGCATAGCCACCCTGTAGCTACGCACCGGCGGGGCGGACGCGTCCTGCCGGTGTCCTCTCGCTGCCTCCTGCTGTCGCTCCGGGTCGTCCACGGGCCGAGGTTAGACGCGACGCCAACTCGATGCGACTTGGTCACAACACCATCCGGCAGCCCGACCGGGCTGGAGTCGAGTACTGGCAGCCCGCCGCAACGACGTAACGACCCGGTATCATGTTCGGTATGAGGCGACAATCACTCCACATCAGAGGCTGGGGGCTATTGAACCATCGACTCCGCGTAGCGGGTCGTGCAGCTCGTCTCTGCCTACTCATGTTGCTGGCACTAACTGGTATCTCTCGCCTGAGTCCCTTGGAGTCGCACGCAGCAGTGTTCGCTGTTACCGGGACAACCCACCAGGACTATCCCACCGGGTTGCAGGCTCAGCCGATACTCATCCTCCTATCACTCGGCTCACCCGCCACTGACGCATCGGCAACCAGCGTGGCACCACTTACAAATGGCGCCGCTTCACGACCCCACTCGGCCCACTCAACGGAGGGATCGGTCAGCGAACCGAAGCAGCAAAGAGTGCATTCGCGGGTTGCCGGTCGTCCAGTGCGCTTCGTCAACAACCTTGTCATGAGCGGTCGAAGGCTTGCGAGCGACAGCTTACGGCAGGCAACCGCCTCCCGCCCACCGGCGAGGAAGCTAGCTCCTACACCGACCGTGGTATCACCCACCTTTCAAGGCACGATCTCGATACTAGATCAGCGCACCCGCCAGGTCATCACTCCCGTCCTGTGGAGGCCCGGGTGCCCGGTCCCGCTGGAGGACTTCCGGTTGTTGCAGGTAGACCACTGGGGCTTCGACGGCAGCGAGCACCAGGGCGAGGTGGTGATACACAAGGATGTGGCCGGAGCCGTCCTACAGGCGATGCGCAGGCTGTGGGAGGTGCGCTTCCCGATCGAACGGATGGAGCCGGTGAACACTTACACCGGTCCGAGCGCAGCCGTAGCAGCGAACAACACAACTGCGCTCAACTGCCGCTCCGTGAGAGGGGTGCCCGGCGTCTGGTCCGAGCACTCGTACGGCCGGGCAATAGACATCAATCCGGTTCGCAACCCCTACGTCGCAGCGAACGGTACAGTTCTGCCCGCCGAGGGAGTGGCGTATACAGACAGGTCCCGTCGCGCCGTTGGAATGCTCCGGGCCGGCGACCCCGCCGTCGAGGCGTTCAAGGATATCGGATGGCACTGGGGTGGCGATTGGACGAACCCGGCGGACTACCAGCACTTTTCCGCCACGGGACGCTAGGCATTTCCGGACGTGTGACCAAAGCGGTTGTCACCTCTGCCTAACACGACGACGCTCCCTCCGTCCGTTGGAGACACCATATTGGGAGTCTATGCTGGTAACCTCCAACACGCTTCAATGTACGAATAGATACGCTGGCCTAAATACGGCTCATGGAGATAAAGAATGACTCTGGTCGAGACGATACTGCATGCACAGGAGAGGCCGTTCGAGGTGCGTCCCGTCACGCTCACCGGCAGGCACGCCCGGATCGAGCCCCTCGACCCGCGCCATCTTCCGGACCTCGCGCTAATCAGCGGCGAGCGTGAGATCTGGCAGTACATGGGATTCGGCACGCTGGAGTCGGAGGAGAACCTGCGCGCCTGGCTGGAGAGCGCGGTGTGGAACCCTGAGAAGAGCCCGGACGTCGCGCTGGCGATAATTGACCTGGAGAGCGGCCGCGCGGCGGGCACAACGAGCATGTACGACATCTCCGTGCAGCACCGCCACCTGGAGATCGGACGCACCTGGCTCGGCAAGCCGTACCGTCGCACGGGCATAAACACCGAGTGCAAGTACATGCTCCTCACACACGCCTTCGAGAGCCTCGGCGCCTATCGTGTGCAGCTCAAGACCGACTCTCGAAACACCCGCTCACAGCAGGCAATGGAGCGCCTGGGCATTGTGCGCGAGGGTGTGCTGCGATCTCACATGCGCCTCCACGACGGGTACGTTCGAGACTCCGTTTTCTACAGCGTCATCGCGTCCGAGTGGCCCGTTACAAAGGAGTGCATCGAGTGCCTGATGAACGGATCGCAGACCTCACAACTCAGCAGTCCGTAGCCGGTAGCGGCATGATCCGTCCACGCCCGGCCGACCAGGCGTCGGCGGGCCGAGTTGGAGCGCTCGACCATCAGAAGGGAGGGATCGGTTGAGACCGCCGGACCCTGTGCTGGTGTTGGACCTGTTCCCAGCGGAGAGGGCAGCCCTGCTCGACGTGCTGGATAGCCTGAGCGAGGACGACTGGGGCAGGCCGACCGCATGCGAGGGCTGGTCAGTGAAGGATGTCGCATGGCACATCCTCGGCGTGGACCTTGGGAACCTGGTATCGAGACGTGACAGCTACCAAGGGGACTTCCCCATGCCGGGCGAGGATCTCGCCACATCCGTAAACCGGTTCAACGAAGAATGGGTGCGGGCGGCGCGCCGTCTCAGTCCCCGAATGCTGTGCGACCTTCTCCGAATCAGCGGCTCCCAGTTAGTGGCGTACTTTGAATCCCTCGACCTCTCGAAACTCGGTGGGCCGGTGAGCTGGGCAGGACCGGAGCCAGCGCCGGTGTGGCTGGATGTGGCGCGGGAGTACACGGAGCGGTGGGTGCACCAGCAGCACATCAGGGACGTGGTAGGCAAGCCGGGCCTGACGGAACGCAGATTCCTCGCGCCTGTCCTCGCTATCTTCGTCCACGCACTGCCGTTCGCATTCCGCGGCGTCGAAGCGAAGGCGGGCACTTCAGTACACTTGCAGATCCTGGGAGAGTCGGGCGGCGACTGGACGGTCCGGCGGGAAGAGGACGGCTGGGTGCTGCGCGTCGGCACGCCTCCAACGCACGATGCCCGCGTCACACTCGACCAGTCCGTAGCCTGGCGCCTCTACACCAAGGGCATCTCACCACAACGGGCAGAACAGCAGGCTACGTTCGACGGCGCGCGCCGCCTCGTCGAGCCTGTACTGCACGCACTCGCCATAATTGCCTGAGTAAGCATTTATCGACTACGTGTAGCTGAACCTGCTCCACCGGGCAGAAATGGCTCAAGCCCCCAAAGCGTCATGTAAGCGGCGGACCGGCCCCTTGATGCGGCGGCGCTCAGCAAGATCGTCGAGGCGCTCGTCATCGCGCTCACCACTCCAGACCCGGACCTCGACGTCGGACCGGATCGGCACGACATCTCGCATGGCGACGAGGTACGACGACGCCTCCCGGAGACTCGCGGAAAGCCTCGTCGACCGCCCGAGCACGGGGTGCGTTGGCACGTCGGTCCGTGCATCATCGAGCATCGTGTCCAGATTGGGGTAGGCCGCGACCAGGCTCCGTGCCGTCTTCTCGCCCACTCCCTTCACTCCCGGCAGGCCGTCGGAAGCGTCTCCCCGCAAGATGGCGTACTCCGCGTATCTCGATGGCGGCACACCGTGCTTGGCCTCTACGGTCGCTTCATCGAACACGCCGAGCTCGGAGACGCCCCGCAGCGTGAACAACACCCTGATCTCCGGGTCGCGTACGAGCTGCAGGAGGTCGCGATCACCCGTGACGATCGCCACACAGTCGTCCTTCCCCGCCCGCGCGCACAGTGCGCCGATCGCGTCGTCCGCCTCCCAGCCAGGCGCCTCGGCCTGCAGCAGCCCGAAGGCGTCGAGCACCTCGCGGAGCAGCTCGAACTGGGGCGGCAAGCTCTCTGGGTCCGGGGGCCTGTCCACCTTGTAACCTCCGTAGGCCGCGACACGGGGCGCCGGACGCCAGTCGTGGTCGTAGACGTGGATGACCTCGTCCGGCTGGTGCTCCGCTATCAGGCGCGCCGTCATGTCGAGGTATCCATGGACAGCGTTGACCGGATGCCCCGCCGGGTCGGAGATAGAGGCGGGCAGGGCAAAGTACGCCCGGTACATTAGGCTCGACGTATCGAGCAGCAGGCGGTCAGTCACGCCAGGAGGGGAGCGTGGCCGCTACCTGCATCGCTCGCAGCGGCCGAAGATCGCGAAATGGGTCAGAGTCGCGTCGAAGTTGTGGCGCTCTCTGAGCTCCTGTTGGAGCCCAGTGAAGATCTCCTCCCCCACCTCAGCGACCGAGCCACAACCCTGGCAGACCAGGTGGTGGTGCGTTGCCTTGCCGACGGGATGGTACTGCACCCTCCCGCCGCCCAGGTCGGTCTGCGTCACGAAGCCGGAGTCGCGAAGCAGCTCCATCGTGCGGTATACGGTCGAGAAGGAGATGTGCGGATACTGGACCCGCACCTGCTCGTACAGCTCCTCCGCCGTCACATGGTCGTCGCTCTCGAGCACCGCCTCGAGGATCATTATGCGTTGCGGCGTGAGCCGGTAGCCGAGCTGCTGCAGGCTCCTCGCCGCCCTGTCCGCGGTAACCGCTTCAGCCACCTCACCCCTCCTTCCGGCACCCACCTCGCGCCATCCTGTCGCCGTTATGTGCAGTTGCCGGCAACTGATTATAAGCGATATGTCCGAAGGACGGGCGCGGCGCGCTGTCTAGCCGCCTGACGGAAGGCTGCAATGGGTCATGATCAGAACGTCAATCCGCCGACTCTGCTCGTAGACCGCGCTCCCACTCGTAGCGCACGGTGACGGCCTGTGCCCACCAGGGACTGACGGCCTGGTGCTCACGCAGGTACCGAGCAATCGCTGTGTGCCCCTTCCCCGGCGCCTCCCAGGCGTCAAGTATGGCATACCACTCTTCCCACCCTTTTCCTGTCTTCGCCCGCACGGCCGCCTCGCTGATCCCACGCGGCCCGGCCTGTGCTCCTGCCATCGTCTCTCCTCCCTTCCCCGTCGCTCCTCCTCAGGCAAGCAGCTGTTGCCGTGGTTGCCGGAGAAGCGGATAAGCGTTGCTACTTCCTCCCACTGCTTCGATGTGCTGGCTGGTCCGCTCGTATAGTCTTTGGGCGAGCCAACAGTAGCTTACCCATGCGCGAGTCTCCTTGCACCACACCTGTGAATCCTTCCGGTGAATATCGGTTTTTTCCAGGTGGTTGTCGCGCTCGCCAGCGGGTGGTCCCCTCACTTCCACCGTGCAGGCGCCTGCAGGCGCCATGAGCAGTCAATCCCCCAGGACCTTACGCCGTTCGTTAGCAGTCATTTCAGCAGCCGTTCCCGGCCTGGCGTAACCTCGAATCGCCCTCGGCGCGGCTATCCATCTCGATCCCCCTGCCATCACGCCCATGCTTACAATCGGGACACCAATCAGGACAAAACCGGGACGCTGCCTCATGACGTCGGGATATTTGGCGCACTAACCTATATCCAGGCGCGCTGAAACCGAAGTAAACAATCCCTAAGAGGAGGAATGATGAAGACCTTAGCATCGACCGTAATGGCCCTGACGCTCGCGCTGATACTGGCGGGGCCCGCGCTCGCTGGCGGCGACCAGGATGACACGGTTACCAAGACGTTCGAGCTCACCTTGTACGGCGACGTGCCGGCGGAGCGGGTGTTCGAGGTGAAGTACCTCACGGAGGACGAAGCCAAGGCCGGAGCCGACCCAAAGGCGATTCAGTTCTGTGGCGGTGTCCAGGACCCTGGCGCCAGCCGGATAATCTCGATGGAGGCCTGCACGGGGGACGGCACCGTATACACCGCGGAACTGGAATTCAAGCGTGGAACCAAGCTCGCCTTCATGTATTTCACGCTGCTGGCCAGTGACCCAGTGGGTACTGAGGAGGTCTTCTTCAGCAGCATCAAGGGCCCAGGAGAACCCGGTGGTCCGGAAGACTTCGAAACTCTCGACCGGGACGTCGTCAACTCCGCCAAGTATCAGGTCGGGGATGCAGACGGGAACCAACAGGCTCCCCAAATGCCGGATACAGGAGCGGGGGGTATGGCGAGCGCTGGTGTCCCGGCGTACAGTGGCACATCCTTCCTCTTGCTTGCAGCCGCCGGATACGTTTTGCGGAGGCGCTGGTAGGAGCAAACGCGGTCAGCGTCCAGTCGTTGGGGGGCGTCTTGAGTATGCTCCCCAACGACTCACTACTGGATGAGGACACCTACACAGGAAGGACGCCCCAATGTGTTCCACTGCGCTGACCACCTCAGCCGACAGGATGTGGCGGTTATGAGTACCGAGCTACATACTCTGACCTGATCCGTGCGACGTCAACATCGTCCAGTTAAGTTACAATCCCGTCGGAGAAGGCGCGGTTGGGCAGCAACCAACGGGAGAGAAGGAGCCTTGGCATGGACTCGCCCTCTGCGCTCGCGGTAGCCATGGTGCATACCCAGAGCGGTGAGAATAGCGAACTGCGCGGGCGCTGGTTGACGCTCGCTCGCGCTGCGTGGGTGACCATCGCACTCCTGACAGCTATTCTGTTCCTGGCCGGAGTGCCAGCTTCGTTCGAGTATCTCCAGACCGCGTGCACGGAACCCACCTGCGATGGACCCCAGCCTACACCCAGCATGGTGCGAGAACTGAGCCGCCTCGGTCTCTCGGTCTCGCTGTACGCGGCGTTCTTAGTCGCGCTGGACGTCGTCTTCGCACTCGTCTGCTTCGCGCTCTCGGGACTGATCGTATGGCATCGACCGACGAGCCAGCCCCCCATGCTTGCGGCACTCGCGCTCATCACGTTCGGAGCGGTGACCTTCCCCAATGTGCTCAATGTCCTGGCGGAAGCTCGTCCTGCGTTCGCACTCCCGGTTGCAGTCGCAGGCTATGCCGGACACGTCTCCTTCCTCATGTTGTTCTACCTCTTCCCGGATGGGTCCTTCGTGCCGCGCTGGACACGACCGCTGGCGCTCCTGTGGGCCGTCCTCGGGATT
This sequence comes from Rubrobacter sp., assembly GCA_016781735.1. GTDB lineage: Bacteria > Chloroflexota > Chloroflexia > Thermobaculales > Thermobaculaceae > LC3-1. The sequence goes on along the minus strand of JADDPT010000035.1, from coordinate 4,279 downwards.
CCCAGGTACTTCGCGCCCGGCACACCCCTCGACCTGCACGCGTCACCAGCGGGCTTCGTGCCTATGTACTTGGGGTTTCTGGGCACGGCCATCTTTGCTCAGGTCTATCGGTACCGGCGAGTATCAAGACACGACCAGCGTCAGCAGACCAAATGGGTGGTGTTCGGCTTCGTCGCAGCCATGTTCACCTTCCTGGTCTTCATCCTGGTCGGTTCTACCTTGCCGCCATCGCTTGACGAGAACCCCTTTGGCTTCCTGGTAGCGAACGCCATCATGTACCTGTCTATGCTCCTGATTCCGGTGACCATCGGCATAGCGATCCTCAGGTACCGCCTCTGGGAAATAGACGTCATCATCAACCGCACGCTTGTCTATGGTTCACTCACAGGCATAGTCATCGGACTGTACGTGCTCGTAGTCGGCGGGTTAGGGGCGATACTACAGGCAAGGGGCAACCTCGTAATCTCCCTAGTCGCCACCGGCCTAATAGCGGTGGCCTTCCAGCCGCTGCGAGACCGTCTGCAACGAACAGTGAATAGATTGATGTACGGCGAACGTGAGGAGCCGTACAGGATCATCGCGCGCCTGGGCCGACGGTTGGAAGCAACGCTTAACCCTTTGGAGGTGCTGCAGACGATAGTCCACACACTGAGCGAGGCCCTCAGGTTGCCGTACGCGGCCATCGAGCTGAAACAAGAGGGCGGGTATACCCTTACCGCCTCGGCAGGACAATCCTCGACCGATCCGCTGCGGCTGCCGCTGACCTACCACGGGGAGGAATTGGGCCGGCTGGTCATGGGCCCGCGGATCGGCGAAGGTTCCTTCACCGCATCCGAGCGCCGCCTGCTCGAGGACCTCGCCCGCCAAGCCGGGGTAGCGGTCCACGCCGTGCGGCTTACCTCGGACCTGCAGCTCTCGCGGGAGCGACTGGTGACTGCGCGGGAGGAAGAGCGGCGACGTCTGCAGCGTGACCTGCACGATGGGCTCGGACCTACGCTAGCCAGCCTGTTCCAGCGGCTCGATACGGCCAGCGTGCTGGTAAGGAGCAACCCGGAAGGTGCGGTGGCACTCCTCGGCGACCTCAAGGGACGGGTCAAGACCACGATCGCGGACGTCAGGCGCCTAGTGTACGCGCTGCGCCCGCCCGCACTGGATGAGTTCGGCCTTGTCAGCGCTGTTCGTGAACACGCAGCCCAGTTGAACGGATCCGACGGCCTATGCATCGCGGTAGAGGCGCCCGAGAAGCTGCCTCCCCTACCCGCAGCCGTCGAGGTCGCGGCCTACCGCATCGTATTCGAAGCACTTGCCAACGTCGTGCGCCACGCACAGGCCCGAACCTGCCGCATCTGGATGACGGTAGATGATGACGCACTCTGCGTGGAGATTGCCGACGACGGCACAGGGCTACTGCCGGATCAGCAAGCAGGGGTGGGCATCACGTCGATGCGCGAGCGCGCGGCCGAGCTGGGTGGGGAGCTACGCATCGAGTCGGGAGCGGCTGGCGGGACACTGGTGCGTACCCGGCTGCCTCTCGGAAAGGGGTAGATAGTGGACCCTATCCGCGTGCTGGTCGCCGATGATCACCACTTCTACCGCGAGGGCGTGCGCACCATGCTCGGCGCTGTGCCGGGGATCGAGGTGGTCGCCGAGGCAGCGACGGGCGAGGAGGTGATGACCTTAGCGGCCAGGACCCAGCCCGATGTTGTCCTCATGGACATCAAGATGCCGGGCGTCAACGGCATAGAGGCTACACGGCGTATCGTGGAGACGAGGCCACATATCGGGGTGCTGATGGTAACGATGTTCGACGACGACGACTCGGTGTTCGCCGCGATGCGTGCTGGAGCCCGAGGCTACCTACTGAAGGATGCGGCGCTCGACGAGGTGATCCGGGCGATCACCGCAGTCGCTAGCGGAGAGGCGATCTTCAGCCCCGCAATAGCCCAAAGGCTAATGAGCTATTTCGGTCGTGCCCGTTCGTCCCCGCCGCCGGTCTTCCCCGAACTGACGGACCGAGAGTACGAGATCCTGGCCCTGATCGCGCAGCGCCGCTCTAACTCCGAGATCGCCGCGCGGCTCGTACTGAGCCCCAAGACGGTGCGCAACCATGTCTCCAACATCCTCAGCAAGCTGCAGGTGGCCGACCGGGCGGAGGCGATGATGGCGGCCCGTGCGGCCGGGCTGGGGCAGGACCAGTCGTAGACACGAACTCGACCCGGCACTCACCTCGCGCCACCCGATCGCCATTATGTGCAGTTGCTCCTGCCATCATCTCCCCTCCTGCGATCTACAGATCTTCCGCAAGGAAGAAGTTGTTACCGTCGTCGTCCGAGAACCAGGTAGCCATCGCCCCCCACGGCATTTGCCATGTGCAATTGGTCAGCGGTTCAAGCAGTAAGACGAACATACCCTAACTACGTGTCGGTTGATCCTTAAAAGGTGACTTCCACCTTACCAAGCGAGGGAGGGCAACCCTCAAATCTCGGCAACTTCACCGCTTGACAACGGAATGGGACTGACCTACTATATCGACTATCGTTATATCTGAGATCGATAGAGCATGGGGCATCATCCTGAACAATTCGCAGAATCCGGAGGACTTTCTACCGCTGAGGCCTGCGGTATTCCACATCCTTCTGGCCCTTACGGATGGCGAGAAGCACGGCTACGCCATCATGCGGGACATAACCGCGGACACGAATGGAGCACTCCGGATAGGGCCCGGCACCCTCTACGGGACGATAAAGCGCATGCTCGCCGCGGGTTGGATCGAGGAAACAGGTGAGCGGCCTGACCCGGCCCTAGATGACCAGCGACGGCGCTATTACAGGCTTACCAACTCGGGTCAGAAGGTCGCTGTAGCCGAGGCGCGGCGAATAGCGGGGATCGTAGATGTCTCGCGCAAACGGCATCTCCTAAGTGATCCTGAGATTCTGACCCAGACTCGAGGAGCGTGAGGATGGCGACCAAGAGTGGGATAGTGTGGAGTTCCGCCCGCGTTTACCGAATGCTGCTGCTGCTCCATCCGCAGTCGTTCCGACGAGAGTACGGCCCTTCGATGACGCAGGCCTTTGACGACTGTTGCAGAGCGGCAGCCAACGATGGCGGCAGAGTGAAGGTGCTCCGGGTTTGGCTATGGGCCGCGCATGACCTGGCCTGCTCTGCGGTCCGCGAGCGCGCCTCAGAAGTGTTGGGATCGCCCACACAAGCGCTGGCACGCTGGGGAGCGATGGCCGGAATGTTGGGTGGCTTGCTCTTCACGGCCAAGTCTTTCTGGGACATCAATGACGGGCCGACAGTCGGCACTGATATTACGGACGATCTGGCCTTCATTCCGCCAATGTTGTTTCTCGTTGGACTCTTTGCGCTCTTCGTCGGGATGAAGGGACGGATAAGTCGCCTGGGATGGCCAGGATTCGCCCTTGGGTTCCTCGGAGCCATAGCTGGCTCCATAGGCGAGATATGGGGTGAATGGCCTGTGCCAGCGCTCGGTTTGGTCGCCCTACTCGGTGGCTTGGTCCTAATTGGTGTCGTCACTATCTCAACCGAGGTGCTAGGAAGCCGGAGCAGCCTGCCGCTCGCCACCGGCGTACTCGGATTAGCCTGGGCGTTCACCGACTCCTACGGCGTAGTCGAGATATGGGCTCGGCTGATACATTTGACGTTCGCGCTGGCGTTCGGAGCCTGCTGGATACTGATTGGAATCACCGTCCGCTCTGGATTGCAGGGTACAAGCCCAGGGCCACGGGCCGATGTCTCCTCGATGGAGCAAATAGGATAGGCAGGAGGGAAGAATCATGCTGTCTTCGAAGCGAGGTGGCTGGATCGTAGCAGGTGTGATGGTGATCGGCGCCTTGTGGCTAGTCAACGTTGCCGCCAATCAGATGGACGGCTGGGCCGGGCACCTCGTGTCACACCTCACTGTTGCCATTCCCGCCGCCATATTCACCCCTATGGCTGTCAATCTACGTCGACGAAAGGGTACGCTCCTAGGCCGAGGAGGTCGGTTGGGCTGGCTGCTGCTGGTCGCAGGACTAGCGTCGTTGGCGATAAGCCAACTGATCGAGGCAGCGTCTGCAGTCATCGAGTATCCGGACTCCGGTGTTATTCACTCCGCCTCTGGACAGACAAGCATAGTGAGCTTTCTGATTCTCTTCATCAGCATGCTGCTCCTGACTTTTGCCGCCGCACGAGCCCGGCTGCTGCCTCGCTGGGGACTACCGCTAATCATCCTTGTTGGGTTCGTCGTCCTCTTAGCCGCAGCTGGGGGCCTGTCCCC
>JADDPT010000007.1 GCA_016781735.1 Rubrobacter sp. | reverse complement strand
CTAAACGCGAATATCCGACCGGTCAATAGCTGACAATAGTACTTTTTGCCTATATGATCGGGTGTTTTTCGCCTGGTTGCCGCGACACTGTAGGCACAGTTGAGTTGGAGGCTGCCGGCGGAAAGATCCAGGAGGCCCGTTACCGTCTGGATGTGATACGGTGTCCGGCTAAACAGCGGGGTTGTCAACGTACGGGCGAAGCATTCGGGTGGTAGAGCTGTGCTGTCGACCTGAAGGTCTTGCCCCTGAATGCTTCGCCCGTACTGTTCACGACGCTGCCGCGAAAACAAGTGTCTTAACCCGGATTGCGTATGAGAACCACATTATGGTCGTTGCCAGTAGGTGAGTCAGCGCGGTGAGCCTCCACGCTGAACCCTTGACTCCTCCATTCTGAGCGGCATACCGTCGGGCGGGTCGCAGCAGCACTGGCGCGCCGCCTACACGGACGCCAGTTTCCTTCGATCGTAGTCTATGGAAATGCGCCTGTTGCGCCCAAGCATGCCGTGTCGTCCAGGTCGTCCACTGAGCCGCTAGTGACGATCCGGGCTAACCGTCATGCCTGAGGTCGGCAGGAGGGCACCTCGGCCCGGAAAACCTCGCCGGAGATAACCGCTGCTTAGGCGACGCATATCTGCCGGGCCACGAATTGCCTACCAGGAAGGTTAGCCTGCCACCGGCCTATTCGCCTAAGTGCTCTCTAGGGGTTGCCGGTCTCCGCACGCTCGGCGGGCTCGTCCTCACCCGTAGCCCCCAGACTGGCGGCGGGAACGGACTCGGCCGCTACGGGCGAAACCTCCGGTACCCACTCGGTATGAAAGACACCCTCACGGTCTGTCCGGTGATACGTGTGCGCACCGAAGAGGTCTCGCAACCCCTGGATCAGGTTGGCGGGCAACCGCTCCGCCCGGTAGGAGTCGAAATAGTCGAGCGACGCGCTCGTAGCAGGACACGGAATTCCGAGCTCCCGTGCCACCCGCACGACGTACCGCCAGTCGTCATTGGCGGCGTTAACCTCCCGCGCGAAGTGCGGGTCGAGCAACAGGTTGGTCGGCGTATCGCTTGGGTCGCGCATGAACGCCTGCTGTATCGTATCGAGCAGCTCTGCGCGGATGATGCAACCGCCCTTCCAGATACGGGCGATCTCTGCGAGGTTTAGCTCGAACCCATACGTCTCAGAAGCCACCGTGAGCAGCGCCATCCCCTGTGCGTACGAGCTCACCTTCGACGCGTACAGGGCGTTCTCCAGCGCGGTCAGCATTCGGTCCTTCTCGCCGCTATAAGGGGCGCTTCCCACCATTCCATTGCCTGGCCCGTGCAGCACCTTCGAGGCCGCCACGCGCTCATGCTTGAGCGAGGAGATGCCGCGCGACCACACCGCCGCGTCTATCGTCGGGATGGGGATGCCGAGCTCGATGGCATCCTGTGACGTCCACCGTCCGGTGCCCTTCTGCTCCGCCTCGTCCACTATCAAGTCCACAAGCGGCTGTCCGGTCTCGGAGTCCTTGTAGCCGAGGACGCTCGCAGTGATCTCGATCAGGAAGGAGTCAAGCTTCCCCTCGTTCCAGCGCGCAAAGATATCGCTCATCTCCGGTGCGGAGAGGCCGAGCGCATGCTTCATGATGTTGTACGTCTCGGCTATGAGCTGGATGTCGCCGTACTCGATGCCGTTGTGGACCATCTTGACGTAGTGGCCCGCGCCGCCCGGCCCGATATACGTGACGCAGGGACCGTCCTTCACCTGCGCAGCGATCTTAGAGAGCGCGGGCTCCAGCAAGTCATACGCGTCCCTGGGGCCTCCCGGCATCAGGCTCGGCCCATTCCGTGCTCCCTCCTCGCCGCCGCTCACGCCCATGCCGACGAAGTACAGCCCCGTGCCCTCGAACTCCTTGTCCCTGCGCATCGTGTCGCGGTAAAACGAGTTGCCGCCATCGATTATCACGTCGCCTTCCTCGAGGAGCGGCTTGAGCTCGGCTATCACGGCGTCGACCGCAGGCCCCGCCTTCACGAGGATGATTATGCGTCGTGGCCGCGCGATCTGCTCTACGAACTCGCGCATCGTCGGAGCGCCGGTCACGGGCTTGCCCTGAGCCTCGCCTGCGAGGAACTGCTCCGTCACGGAGTAGGTGCGGTTGTAGACGGCAATTGGAAAGCCGTGATCCGCTATGTTGAGCGCCAGGTTCGCGCCCATCACCGCGAGGCCCACGAGGCCGTAATTAGTCTCCGCCACACCCGTCCTCCTTTGCGCTGTGCCTAAGCAAAGGCACATTCCTGACTCGCGGGGCGAGCCCTAGCGGACCACACGCGAGTAGCCGTCCTCGGTTCTCCCAGCGAAACCGCATCTTTTGTGCCCTGCCTGCGCTACCAGACAGCAGCCATGAGCAGGCGCGCGGACGTCAACTCTATCGACTCACGCCCCTAACGCTTGCCTGCGTGCTACGAAGGCATCCGCGCGGACTCGTCCGCGCGCGACAGGAACTGGCGCACCCGCTCCATCAGAGGTTCCTTGTCGTACGAGTTGTACAGGGCTCCGTACATCCTGACTGGGTCGCCGAAGAAAAACCGCTCGTACAGCACCTGGCGAGAGCCGAACGCGCTGCACGCTATGTCCCAGGCCAGCTTGTAGAGGCGTATCCGCTCCTCGGCGCTCGCGTTCGCCGCCTGCATGTACTTTCGGACGTCCCCTGCTACTGGCGTGGTGAGCATCTCGGCGCTGGGCATTCCCATCAGCCCGCTCGCGCCCAGCAGCTGGATGATCTCGACCATGCGAGGGTACATCTTCGGGAAGGTATTGCGCCCGGTGTTGAGCGGCCACCAAGCCGGCGTCATCACTCCCCACTCGTCGGGCTCCGCATCCGCCTCCGCCGATCGCAGGCACGCCTTCATCTGTTCCAGGTATGTGATCATCTCAGCGATCTTTTCCTGCACGTGCTGGAACTGGGTGATAGCAACCGTCTCCGCCATCAGGGAAGCTACGCCGACGAGGAACTCCGCCTTTGCGATATTCTTCACGATCACCTGGTACGCCATGTGGGCGACGGCGTTTGTCTCGGAGTACGCACCATTGCAGAGCTCCATGTCGCGGCGCAGGAAGACCCGGTCCCACGGTACGACTACGTCGTCAAACACCACGACAGCGTCCATCTCCTCGAAGCGGGAGCCGAGAGGATGGTCATCGTGAGAGGCGCCGTAGTCGAAACTCTCCCGACAGATAAAGCGCAACCCCGGCGTTGAGCACGGGATCGAGAACGCGAAAGCGTACCGGTCGTCCTCCGTCGAGCCCTTCAGCACTGTCGATGGGAATACGGCTATCTCGTCAGATATAGGCCCGAGGGTGGCGAGCATCCGTGCGCCGCGGATAACAAGCCCCTCCTGAGTCTCCTCGGCAATCCCCGCAGCGAGGTACGGGTCCGGCTGGTGGGATGTGCCGGCGGCGCGGTTGGCCTGCGGGTTGATGAGGGTGTGGGTCAGCACGAGGTCGTTCTCACGGATGTGCTCGTAGTAGTTCCGGATGTTTGCGCCGTGGCGCGGGTCGTTCCGGTCGAAGTAGGCAGAGGCAGCGTTCATAGCCATGAAGCTGGAGTTGAGGTAGTCGGGCGTGCGTCCGAGCATGCCCCCGGAGTAGCGCGCCCAGTGCTCCATCATCGTACGCCTGCGGGCGAGGTCATCCACCGTCCTCGGTTCCAGGAAGGATATTCCCACTGGGTTCCCGGTTGTGGGCGAATGGTACGTCATTACGTCGCTCAGCCGGGGGTCGCGCTGCATGTCATAGAGGTGCGCCAGCGAGCGAATACCGCCCTGGAACCCCGGATACTGCGTGGGGTCGGTGACACACTCACCACCAATCCATACCTCGCGTGGCTTCGAGCGCAGTCCCTCGATGTACTCGGCACCGGTTCTAGCACCCATCGTCCGTATCCTCCTGGCTAGGTAATGCAGGGCTTGCGGGCGGCCACTAGGGCACGGCCCGTGTCAGACTGCTCAGCCGCGCGGTGATTATAGCACCGTTCGTCCGTCGGCAAACTGGCCCCTTTCAGTCAGTTACGTGACGAACTGCGGCTTCTCACGCAACAACCCCTCGGCCGTCGGAACGAAGCCCTGCCCGTCCAGATCCTGCACGAGGGAAGCCTCCTGAAACCATGAATCGGGCGCGAAGTGGCCCCAGAACGTCTGCCTGCGAGGGTCCTCCAGGCTCCAGCGTATCGGCTCGGCATCCGGGTCGGCGGTGAGGTAGTCGCCTGTATACAGCTCGACGCGGTTGCCGTCGGGGTCGCGGACGTACACGAACATCGCGTTCGAGAGCCCGTTTCTGCCCGGACCGCGCTCAATGGCCGCTCCGCGACCGGCGCCCGCCAGCACGTCGCACGCGCGTAGGATCGCCAGCGCATCCGGCACACTGAAGCCGCCGTGATGCAGCCTCGGCCCCCGGCCGTTCATTAGCGCGAGATCGTGAACAGTGTCCTTGCGCGTCAGCCAGGCGGCCCACAGGCGTGGCTCCGCCTCCTCCGACTCCGTGTACTCCGTGCACCGGAAGCCCATCTCTCGGACGTAGAAGTCGTACTCCTTCTGGACGTCGGGCACCTGGCAGTTGAAGTGGTCGAGCCGCATGACGTGCGCCCCCTTGTACAGGTGGAACTCCTGAAGCATACGCTCCGCGGGCCGGACATCGTGGTAGTACTCGACCGGCAGCCCGGCCGGGTCTTTCGCCATCAGCGCCCGGCCATGCGCCATCCCCCCGTCGGTCCAGCGAGTGGGGAAGTCGAGTGCCTCAAAGCGGCGTTGCAGGAGTTCCAGTGAGTCGGGATCGGCAACACGGAAGGCGATGTGCGACGCACCGGGCAGGTCGGCACGCCGGAGGATAAAGCTCGCGTACTGCCGCTCCTCCAGGCCGCGCAGGTAGATGCAATCCCGGTCTCTCCCGCTCTCGACGAAGCCAAGCAGGTCCACGTAGAACTCACGCGCCCGTTCCAGGTCCGTGACGAGGTACTCCAGGTGCCCGGCTCTGAGCACATCTACATCCTCGTGCATAAGACGGGCCTCCCGCGCCCGTGACTCCTCGCGTGGCAGCGTGCGCTTGCCGCCGCGGTTTATGCCCGGTTCCGCATCCCGAACAGCGCCCGCTCCACCAACCAGGAGGCGGGGGTGGTTGCCTGCGTCCCCGCTCGCAGCGTATGTGGCGTCCGATAGCTTGCCCAGCATCCAGCCCTCGATCTTGCGGACATCATCCTCCGCGGGCTCGCCGGAGGGCCTGTGCCCCAGCACCACGTTGAGCATTCCGAAGAGGCCCACGGTCGCGTCGAAAAGGTCTTCTCCATCGGGCGATATTCCGAAGCCTGCCTCGATGAGGGCTCGCATCTCGGGCTGCACGTTGATGCCGATCCGCTCCGCCCAACTGAGGAGCCTTCCAGCATTCGCCGCCCGATCCCTGTAATCACGCTTGCCGGACCGTGCGCCTGCCGTCGCTGGAGAAAATGCGACACCAAGGTGTCGGTAGAATTCCGGCGGGTACGTTTCCACAACGACAACCCTGCCAGGGCGCATCAGCTCTTCCAGGCTACCCTCGAACGGCCATAGCGCGACGTCCAGGTCGTCAGACGTGAGGGCCGGGACGAGCACGTCCCGCCAGCCGCTGATTGTTGCCTTGCCTACCTGCTGGCCCCCGATGGTCCAGAAGATTGGCGATGCCGCCCGGCGTCCCTGGCCCGCCTTGTCGCAGCGTCGCAGCAGATCATCCCGACTACTCACGCCGATCCCCCTGAGTAGATGCTCGAACGTGGCCTCTCCCTTGCGCGTGGCATTCCTCGGGTAGAAAGGCCTGTGTGGGCTCACCTCCTCGGGGCGGGTGGCGACATCGTAGAACTCACTCCATTCCTCCGCACCAAGCCGAGGCAGGAACGAGCGAAAATTCGCTATACCCAGTTTCCGGGCGTAGGCGGCGGGCACGCCGATGGGGAAGTCGAATCCCACGAGCACGGGTCCGTCTCCAGATGCCGCCCTGAGTCGCGCCAGGAGTCGCGCCGGGTCACCAACAGGCTCGGGAGCGAAAGCAGTAAATCTATCCTCCCTCAGTACGGCGCGAGCCATCCACCGCTTGCCGGGGCTGCTTCCCCAGTCCGCGTGGGCTACAAGCACCGGCAGGTTAGGGAGGGTCATCGACTCGTCCACAACGGTCTCATGCGTCCGACCCGGCGCCTGGACCCGCGCCACCGGTGCGAGGCTTCGCGCCCAGCCGTGGGATGCGGTGCTCACCCATCGCGACACACACGTTCTTGAGCTCGGTGTAGAACTCAAAGGAGTAATGGCCGCCCTCGCGCCCGGTCCCGGAGTCCTTCACACCGCCGAAGGGTGCCCGTAGCTCCCGAACGTTCTGTGAGTTCACCCAGACCTTGCCACTCTCGAGCGCGCGGGCAACCCGGTGAGCGCGGGCAACGTTGCCCGTCCAGATGTACGCCGCGAGGCCGTACCGAACGTCGTTTGCCAGCTGCACGGCCTCCTCCTCGGTCTCGAAGGGGATCACGCACAGCACCGGACCGAATATCTCTTCCTGGGCGACGCGCATGGAGTTCGAGACGTTGGTCAGCACCGTCGGCTCCAAGTAGTTCCCCGCCTCCAGTCCGGGGGGGCGACCGCCTCCCGCTGCGACCGTGGCGCCCTCCTGGCGTCCTATCTCGACGTAGCTCATCACCCGTTCGAGGTGATCGGGATGGATGAGGGGGCCGACTTCCGTGTCGTCCTCGAAGGGTTCTCCCACGCGAACGTTTCGCGCCCGCTCCGTGAGGCGCGCGACGAACTCATCGTGGATATCCTGCTGCACGAAGAGCCGGGAGCTTGCGGTGCATCGCTCGCCATTCAGGGAGAAGATGCCGAACACCGCGGCGTCCAGCGCGCGATCGAGGTCTGCGTCGGGAAAGACGAGCATTGGTGACTTCCCGCCAAGCTCCAGCGAGTAGCGCTTCAGCGTCGCCGCGCCGTTGCGCATGATCTCCTGGCCGGTAGTGGTCTCGCCGGTGAAGGAGATGAGGTTTACCTCGGGATGCGCGACGAGCGCCGCCCCTGCCGTCTCCCCAAAGCCGTTCACGACGTTGAACACGCCGTCGGGCACGCCCGCCTCCATGAATATCTCGCCAAGCTTGGAGGCAGAGAGCGGTGACCATTCGGCAGGCTTGAGCACGCACGTGTTGCCCGCCGCCAGGCACGGAGCTATCTTCCAGGTCTCCAGCATGAAAGGCGTGTTCCACGGAGTGATAAGGCCGGCAACTCCGACTGGCTGCCGGATGGTGTAGTTCAGGAACTCGCCGTCGACCGGGTACGTCTCGCCGTCCATGTGAGTGGACATCTCCGCGAAGAAGCGGAAGTTGTCGGCGGAGCGTGGTATCTGCGCCTTCAGCGTCTGACTGATCGGCAGACCGGTGTCGAGCGTCTCGAGGCGAGCGATCTCCTCGGTGTGAGCGTCTATGCCATCCGCAATGCGGCGAAGCACCTCCGCCCGCTCTTTCGTCTTCATCGTCCGCCACGGACCTTCGACAAAGGTGCGCCGAGCCGCCTGCACGGCCCTATCTATATCAGCAGCATGCCCTTCAGCCACCTCGCCCACCGGCTCGTTCGTAGCGGGGTTGTTGGTGACGAAGTAAGAGCCCTGGGCTCCGTCCACATACTGACCGTCAATGAAGTGCTTGACCTCCGCCACCTCAGTTGAACTTGCTATCTTCACGGTCTGAGTAGCCATATGCTGCCTCCCTGTCCGGGCGTAGTGTGTCAGACTCAGCCTTCGGCTTCGGCCACAACTGGGTTCTCCAGCGCCCCTATCCCGTCTATCTCTATGCGCACGATATCACCGGGTCGGATGGGCGAGATGCCTTTCGGCGTGCCGGTCAGCAGCACGTCATCCTCCTCCAGTGTCATGAACTCGGAGATGTATTCGATCAGGTCCGGAACGCCAAAGATGAAGTTGCGGGTGTTTCCCTGCTGCCGCAACTCGCCGTTGACGTACGTGCGAAGCTCCGTGTCGTCGGGGGCGGGCAGCTCGTCCACCATCCACGGGCCGAGTGGGCCGAACGTGTCCCAGCCCTTCGCCTTCACGGGCGGCCGGTAAAAGTTGCCCACCCAGTCGCGCACCGTGACGTCGTTACAGATCGTGTAGCCCTTGACGTATCGATATGCCTCCTCACGCCGGACCCTCCGGGCTGGACCTCGCAGCACGACAGCCAGCTCGGCCTCGTAGTGCATGTACTGGGCACCTTCAGGGTAGATGACCGGCTCGCCGGAGCCGATCAGCGAGGTGAGAGGCTTGAAGAAGAGAGCTGGATCCTTCGGCACGTCGAGCTTGAGCTCGGCGGCATGGTCGGCGTAGTTGAGGGCGAGGCCAATGACCTTCGGGGGACGCACGGGAGGCAGGAGCGCTACCTCCGCCGGGTCGTAAGCTGTGCCGTCGGAGGTGAGCAGCCTTCCGTCGCGCAGGGTGCCTACGCGCTCGGTGCCGCCGGCGCGGAAGCGCGCGGTGGCCGAGCTAGGAGACAGCATACGAGGTTCCGGCCGGTATCCCGCGAAGCAAGCCATACCTCTCCAGCACACCGACGAGCCTCTCGCGGTTGGCCGGCAGCATCTCGTAGAGTGGTGGGCGCACCTCGGGACTGATCTTCCCCATTAGGCCGAGCGCCGTCTTGACGGGCACGGGGTTGGTCTCGATAAACAGCGCCTCGTTCAGTTCCAGAAGCTCGTAGTGAAGGTCGAGTGCCTGCTCCCACCTGCCCGCCTGACACAGGCCGTACAACTCCGCCACCTGTCGGGGCGCGATGTTTCCCGTCGCGCTCACGTGGCCTGCTCCGCCGACCGCGAGCATGGGGTAGCACAGCGTCTCGATGCCGGAGTACACGTTGAAGTCACGGCCACAGGCGGCGATGTCGAGACTTACCTGTAAGAAGTCAGGATTCGCCTCCTTCACTCCGATGATGTTCGAGCAGTCGCGAGCGAGGCGAGCTAGCGTATCCGGCTCGAGGTTTACGGCTGCTCGGCCCGGGATGTTGTAGAGGATAAGCGGCAGGTCCACCTTCGCGGCTATGGAACGGAAGTGCTGGTACAGCGCCTCCTGAGTCGGCTTGGTGTAGTACGGCACGATGACCAATGCCGCGTCCGCGCCTGCCTGCTCGGCGAAGTGGGTGAAGCGCACGGTCTCGTCGTAGTTTACGGAGCCGGTGCCCGCCACAACCGGCAGCCGCCCACCCGCCGATTTCACCGCCAGCTTGATAACGTGCTCACGCTCCTCGGCCGTGAGGGATGTCGGCTCACCCGTGGTGCCCGTGACGCCTATACCATGCGACCCGTTCCCCACCTGGAAATCGATGAGGCCACGAAGTGCGTCGTCGTCAATCTCACCGTCACGAAAAGGGGTCACCAGCGGAACGATCGAGCCACGCAGCATCGGCAACCTCCTGAGGCTCTTAGCGTCTTCCGTGGGTACAACGGGCTGATGGTAGACCAGCGGACAGTGCCTGTCAAGCGAGGGGCAGGCGCCGGCTTCTCTCCTGCTAACGCCAAAGACCTTCTCCAGAATCGCGCCGCCAGGTACCAGCAGAGACCACTTCTAGCTCAAATTATGGGCTCAAAGATAGCTCATTTGGGTGAGAAAAGACGCGAGCCGATGCCCTATCGTAGTTTCCAAAGTCTCCATAGCGACCGATAACCCGCGGGATATCACGGCACGCGACACGCCTGCATGGGTTATCTCAAGTTGAGCACCGCTTTGCAGGCACAACACCATCCCGGACGTGCATTTCTAGGAAGGACGTAATTCCAGGTGTTTAGACGTAATCGTGACGAGTATTTTGAGGAGGAGGACCGCTTCGCGCGGCGAGGATGCGGCCTTCCTCTGATCATTGGTGGCGTGATCGTGCTCCTGACGCTACTGGCAGGTGGGGCGCTTGGCGTAGCTTCCTCGCTGGAGGCTGCGACGTCTACAGATCCGGTGTTCGCCATGTCTCCCGACTCCATCGCATACGCCTCGGTCACGCTGCCGGCTGATCCCCGGCTGCTATACGCCACGGCGCGAGCCGGCAGTGGCGTGGGTGGACAACGTGAGCCCCAATGGCTCAAGAAGTTCGTCTCGAACGCGAGGAAGAACGGTCTCGATGTAGAGAGTGATGTCCTACCCTGGATGGGGCGCAGCGTCGGACTAGGCATAGTCGGCCCCAAGAATCTGGACCTGAGCGATGGCACAGGTGGCGCATCTAGTCTCGGGAGACGGAAAGAGCCCAAGATGCTGCTCGCGCTCGCCGTCAAAGACGAGCGGGCCGCGCGGGACGGTGTCCGCAAGATGCTGCTGGCTCAGTCGAAGCAAGAGGGCAACCGCTCCGCCAAGATCAAAGAGGCGACTCATGGAAAGGTGAAGGTGTTCTCAGCGCCTGGGAAGAAGCATGGTGAAGAGCTCGCGGCTGCTGTCACTGAACGCACCGCGCTCTTCGCTAACTCCCGCAGCTCTTTGGACGACGCCATAGATAGGCTGCAGGCCAACAAGGAGAGCCTCGGCGACCGCAAAGAGTACAAGAAGGTGTTAGCCAACCTTCCAGAGCAACGCGCTATGTGGTTCTTCGTGAATACGGGACCGCTCCTGGAAATGGCAAAGAACCGATCCGACCGGAGGGAGCTGCAGGCGGCTGGACTGTTCCAGAAGGGGCTGGCGGGTATCGCCGTGTCACCGATGGACGGAGGTCACCGGCTCGACTTCTATAGCTACGCTCCGGGGAAACAGAACCTGCAGCCGGCCGGCATGGAGGGTGAAGCGGGTGACAAGCTGGCCGCGCTAGCTCCCGGCAACACATTTCTGTTCTTAGCTGGGGAGAACTTGGCCGGCTGGTGGAAGCAAGTACAGAAACAGCTAGACAGCGCGATGCGCGGGAGTGGCGTCGGTGGCGGGCAGAACCCCTTCAAGGCACTGGAGGCACAGTCGGGCATCAACCTCGGTCGCGACGTTTTCGGTCCCTACACCGGCGAGTACGGCCTCGCCATGGCGCCTGCCGGAGGCAAGAAGAGCGCCGCCGAGGGCTTGCTGGTGCTGCTGGAGACGCCGAAGCCGGCCGCAGCCCGTGCTTCTCTCCAGAAGCTGGAGGACGCATTGGGGAAGGGACAGCCGATCTTCCGGAAGAAGAAAATAGCCGGCCAGGAAGCGCACGTCCTGGCGGGTCCATCGGGGTCGAGCGTCCGACCCGGGTACCTCCTGGGCAAGGACTATGTCGCCCTTGCCCTCAGCGAGAACACGCTCAAGAAGGTGGCAGGCAAGGACACCAAGCTGGCGGACAACTTCGAGTTCGGTATCGCCACGGACCAGCTGGACCGTCGAGACAGCGGCTTGGTGTATCTCAACATGCAAGCCCTGCTCGGCGAGCTCCTAAAGGACAAGCCGGAGGAACGCAAGAAGATGGGAAAGAGTGCCGCAGGAAGGTACGCACTCCGTCTCCAGACGGTGACGATCGGCACGGACACCAAGAAGAACGAGAGCTGGGGCAATGTAATTCTGCGCCTCAACCAGCCCGAGAAGGGAAGATAGCCAGTGAGCGGGATGGTTGCGAGTTACGACATGGCGTACCTGGCCGAGGGTGAGAAGCTACAAAAGGGGCCGCTGGTAGTGTGCGCGGGCTCGCTCCTGTTGCTCGGCGGCTTTCTCCTGCCTTGGATCAACTTCTCGGAAGTCGCCGGCTCGCCCTCAGTCGCCGGTTATGAGATGCCCGGCTACGTGCGTGCGATGACATCACTAATGTCGCTAGTGTTCGGCCGAGGAATGAGCTCAGCGGGACTCATGAGCAGCCTCCTTTGGACCATACCCGCGATCGGTGCCGTGGCGCTGATCACCGGTTTCCTGGCGGCAGCCTCTCAGCAATCCGGACCCGGATTTGGAGGACTGCACCTGTTGCTCGCGGGGGGCGTGCTCGGCTTGTTCGCCTTCCTCATCGTAACGCTCTCACGTATGCCAGGCGAGGGCACCGGCATGCTGCTCGACGTGGCGGGCACCGGCCTCTGGCTCACCATAGGGGGCACGATCTTCCTTCTCGTAGGCGCATTGATGGAGTTGCGGCACAGGTAGGAGCCGAACTAACCCTTCCGCCGGTCCAGTATTCGGACCGCCTTGCCTTCGCTGCGCGGGATGCTGCGGGGCGCTTGAAGACGCACGCCCGTCGAGATTCCGAGGGTCTGCTCCAGGGTAGCGCGCGCCTGGCCACAGAGTTGGGCTACTGAAGAGTGATCCTCGTTCCAACCGCCGATGCCGGAGCACCACTCCTCGGTAGCCTCCGTCAGCACGGTTATCATATCCATAGGGCCGTCACGGTCGAGCTGTATCGGGTAGTGAGGTGCAAGCTCGGGCAGTCTCAGAAGCACGTTCTCGACCAGGTCACGGGTTCGGATGATGGGCAGCATACACCTGCAGCAGTTGAGGGCTATGGAACTCCGTGGCGAGGCACTCCATGTAGATGTCATTCCACAGGCGTCCGGCAACAGGGTACGACTGAGTGCGCGCACCGAACACCCGGAAGCCTGCCTTCTCGTAGGCGCGGCGCCCAGCGGTGTTGAACTCCGCGACGATGAGCATCACGTTGTGCAGGCCAAGGACGGTGAAGGCATAGTCAAGCATGAGTCGAGTCGCCTCGGTGCCGTAGCCCTTAGCCTGGTTCCTGGTTCCGAGGAATATGCTGAAGCTTGCCGTGCGGTCTCTGTATGAGACCTCGCTGAGCCACGTGACTCCGATGGGAGTCCAGCCCCGACACTCGTAAACCGTAAACCAGACCTCCCGGTCCGTTGCCGTCGATCCGTACCCTTCGGCTACCTGCTCCAGAGTTCTCGGCACCGGATTGACACCACGATTCCGGCTTGTTGGCAGGTCGTTCTCCCAGTCGTGGTAGAGTGGCACAAGGTCTCGCCTCAGCGGCCCGAGCGCGACTCGCTCGCCGACGACATTGAGCACCGGCTGGGCAGAGGGCGTGCTTTCGCCCACTGCTAGTCCTTCGCCACTGCTCATCCAACGCCCCCTCAATCTGCTGGTTATCTTCACCGACAGCTCGGTGACCCTCGGCGAGATACGCCGCCTGGACTGCGGGCCGCTCCAGCAAGTCTTTCGGCGTGCCATAGAGGACCACGCTTTCTCGCCCGTGCATGGAGCAACGGTCTGCGACCTTCAGCCTCGCGAGCCCGTTCTGCTCAAGGAGGAGGTTCGTCGTGCCTTCCCGCTTCCACAAGCCTGATAGATATCGCCCTCGGCCTGGTCGGACCCGCCTGGCGCGGAACCACA
>JADDPT010000135.1 GCA_016781735.1 Rubrobacter sp. | reverse complement strand
ACGGCGATCTCTGACTGCCTCGGGCCACCAAAGTTCGCCATCTCGATGACCTCCCGCTGCACCGCAGGCAGCCGTGCGAGAGCTGCGGCAATACGTTCTCTGTGCATTCCCATCATGCACAGGTTGTGCGGCCCGGGCGCAGTGTCGACGACGTCCAACAGATGCAACGGCCCCGCCGGATCGTCGTGGATCTATCGCGGGCGGGCGTCCCGCCGGCGGATCTCGTCGAGCGCCGCCCGGTGGCGATCTGGAATATCCAGCCCGAGAAGCGCCCCTTGTCGGGGTCGTAGGTGGCGGCCTGACGCTACACTCGCAAGAAGGTCTCCTGGACAAGCTCCTCGGCCACATGCTGGGCCGCTCACAATACGCAGGAGCAGGGAGAACACCGGTCGGCTGTAGCGGCCGTACAGGTCTTGCAAGGCCGCGCCGTCCCCGCCCGCAACTAGCACGGCGAACTCCCCGTTTAAGCACTCCGACAGGCGTGACAACGTTGTCCGGACGCCGACGCGACGCACGGTACCCTGCTCCAATGGTATCCTCCTGTCGCTGACCGCCCGGCCTTTGGGAGGAGGATACTCCTCTATATCGGCGCTAGCGCCGTCTTGTTGACAGGTCTCCTCATGATGGTCGGATTATCACACGTTGAGGTGGGACAGTAAACGGTGGGATACAGGCGGTTGAGCGGACACATTGAGGGTCCTCAGACTGGAGGCACAAGTGCTTCGAGCCCCAGGGACCCGGCAGTAGACCTTCCAGTAGTGGGATCGCCCCCGGCGTAATGGCCAACATATGACCGTATTATCGAAACATCTGCCTCAAGATACACAACCACAACGTTCCAGAATGGCACTCGTCGTTTTTGACATAAACGATAAAGCCCGTTAGACGGTAGTACGGCACGGCGAGCTATTGGGAATCCGGTGGAGCGGTGTGGATCTTGATGCGCCGGCGCTGTATGTTCGAAGGCAGCTCAATTGAGACAAAACGTACTCGGAGCCCACGACCGTCAGGGGGGCGCAAGGTGGACCTGCCCTCACTCTCGGTGACAGCTCTCCGGGAACGCAAGCGGAAGCAACTGGAGGAGCGACTCCAGTCGGGAGCAGTGTCGGAGGATCATGACCTCATCTTCTGCACTCACCAGGGACGTCGAGTCGGATGGCGCAACGTATTGAGGGCATTCAAGCTCATTCTCGAGCGGTCCGGGTCTGCCTGATATGCCGTTCCACACCCTCCAGCACAGGGCGGCCAGCCTATTGTAATCCCAGGGTGTGCATCCAAAGGTGGTGCAGGAGCGTCTCGAGCATAGCACGATCGCTATGACGCTTGATATCTACAACCGTCTCGTACCCAGCATGGGCCGAGACGCGGCGGAGCGCTTGCATTCCATGCTGGGGTGACGGGAACCCGGTCTCACGGCGTTGCACCGAAGAGTACCAACTGAGTTAGTCCACGAGGGGCGTGGCGCAGCAACCTCTATGTAGAACGTAGGCTTGCATTGGCGCCCGATGCAGGATTCGAACCCACAACCCCCTGATCCGAAGTCAGGTGCTCTATCCGTTGAGCTAATCGGGCAGGCAAACCTATTCTACCGCACTGACCGGGTGTTCTCCACTGCGGCCAGGATCGCTGCGGAAGCCTCGGACCCGCCTGTCACCTGCTTACAAAGGCAGACCAAGCCGTACCAGGCCGTCGTCGGCTCTGGGACAGTCATCGCGCGCGGCGCGCAATGCCTGCCGAAAGCATCCCGCGGCGGCTGTGCTGTTGCCTGCGCGCTCATACAACTCCGCTAGAGCGAGGAGTAGGTCGATGTGCCGGCCCTCCAGGAGCCTCCTCCGCTCCTCCACATACACGCTGTCGCCGTAGAACGGGCAGTCGTCGAGGTACGGACCGCGGTACAGCTTGCGCGCCTCTTCCAGGGCCGCGATCGCACCTTCCGGTGAACCCGCGGCTCCAGAGATCAGTTCCTCGAACCGCACCACGTCGCTCCACTCGACGGCGGCATCGCTGAGGCGGTACCTGTCGTTCTGGTACGTTATCACGGTGGACTGAGCGCCGCGCTGGAGTCCGGGTTCCAGCGTACGGCGGAGCCCACCGAGCGTCCGGTGGAACGCGAGGTCCGCCTTATCCAGAGGGATGTCCGGCCAGATAACCTCCAGGAACTCGTCCTTTGCGACACCGCGGTCGGCGCGGTCGAACAGGAAAACGAACATTGCTTCCGCCTGTCGCGTGCCGGCCTTTGCTCCCCCCCAGCTACTGATCTGCTCACCGTCTCGCTCCACTCGAAGCGGGCCGAGTGCGTGAACCCGAAGGCTGTTGACTACTTGCGGCGAGGCGTCGGCGCTCTGGAGCGCAGCCGCCAGCCGGGTCTCCTGGCTCGCCAGCGCGGCCTGCTCTCGCGAGAGCGTGTCGAGTGCCTGCGCCTGAATGGCCTGCCGCTCGGCAAGCTGCAGTGATGCGCCCATGAACGCGGCTGCATTCTGCAGCAGCTCGGTCTCCTCCTCGGAGTATGGCAGCCTGCTTCGCTTATGACCCAGTACCAGGCGGCCCAGCTCACGCTCACCCGCGTGCATAGGCAGGCTCACCGGAAAATGTGCATTGGGTGCGGGTGGCGGTCCGTACGCGGCCAGTGCGCGCCCTTCGGGGCTGAGCACTGCCGCGGCGCGCGTGCCTAGCGCACGGCACAGCCGTTCCAGCGCCGGACCTATCGCCGCCTCTGGCCGCTGCGAGGTCAGCAGCTCCCCGCCCAGAACCCTCATCAATCGTCGGTAGGCGACCTCCTTGCTCGTCGACCGCCGGTCGAGCAGCGAGCGAAACTTCTCGCGCACGGGATCGAAGAGTGCAAGGGTGAGCACGAGGGCGAGGGCTGTGAGTATTGAGGACTCTATCTCTAGCACGCTACGAGCGACCCGCTCCAGTAGCAGCATCAGCGTCACGTACGCAGCGGTCGCCACGCCCGCGCCCACCGAAGTTAGGAAAGAGCGGCGGGCGGTGTCGGGGGAGAGAAAGACGCGCTGCCCAAATATGCCGTAGGTGGCGAGGCCCAGACCTGCCCCAACGAACAGCGTGCCCGGCCACTCCCATTCTGTCCCCACGAGCTGTCGGGCAAGTATCGTCAGCGTGGCACCAACAGCGCCGAAGGTGACGGCCGCGAGCGTCGCGGCAAGCTGACCTGCTCTGGGGCCGTCCGGTCTCTCGGCCTGCCACGCGCGCCACGCCCACCAGATGGCCACCGCGAGTACTGTGACTCTCATGATGATCCAGCTCCAACCCAGTACGCTGCCCGGCACTCCGAACACACTACGGTGCGGCGGGCTCACAGCTATTGGGAGAGAGCGGTCGGTTACGGATAGGTAGCCTATAAAGAGGCCGGAGATGTAAGCCGCGATGAGCACTGTGGTCTGCACTCGGCTCATGCGTCGCCCCACTGTATAGGCAAGCACGAGGTGCAGCAGCGCTGCTGGCAGAAGGGTGGCAACCCCCGCGGTGATGCTGTCCGAGACCAGCCTGACCGTCGGGTCCTCCGACAGGCGAAAGATCACTCGCGATGTGCCCCACAGAGACGCCAACACTGCCAGCCACCCGAAGACCAGCTGTGGGTACTCGCGTCGCGTCCTAGGCAGCACGGTAGCCGCGAGCCACGCCGCCAGCACCGCGACGAGGAAATCGGCCAGTACGTTCTGCAGAGGCATAGACCACACCTTCCAGCCGAGTGCATGCAGCCCATGGACCGAGGCTGTGGCAGAATTATACGTCATGCCGACGCCATACCTGGTCGTTGATGGGAGCCAGTCATCGGCAGGCCCGCGTGGATAGCTCTCGGCGATGCGGTGACCTCCAAACCTCGGTAATTTCTGAGGGGACGGCTGGTTTGACCGCGCGACCCGGACCAACCACCACCGAGTCGGACCGCAAGCTAGTGGCCCGGTAGTCGGGAACCGACGGAGGAGTCCACAGCAGAGCCATGAGGTACACTTTCATGGCACCCCGAGGGATAGACAGGTACTTGTTTGTGATGACTATCGCTCGTCACGCAGGTCGCATGATGTGGCCGACACCGCTGGGTGATGTGGCATTGGACAATTGTGGGCACCCGTCACCAACGGGGCGAATCGGCAGTTCCGCTAGAAAGATCGAGAATTCGTGAGTACAACCGAAAACGGGCAAGGGATCACTACCAACGGTACGGAGGTCGCGACGCTCGCGGGCGGCTGCTTCTGGTGCCTGGAGCCAGTATTTGACGACCTGAAGGGTGTGGAGCGCGTCGAGTCCGGATACTCGGGCGGCAATGTGTCCGATCCCACCTACAAGCAGGTGTGTTCGGGCACCACAGGCCATGCCGAGGCGGTGCAGCTAACCTTCGACCCATCAGTAATCTCGTACAGAGAGTTACTGGAGGTCTTCTTCACCATCCACGATCCAACTACGCTCAATCGCCAGGGCGCCGACGTAGGCACTCAGTACCGCTCGGCAATCTTCTACCACTCGCCCGAGCAGCAGCGGGTGGCCGAGCAGGTGATCGCCGACCTCAACGCAGCGGGTGTCTGGGACGACCCGATCGTCACCGAGGTGACCGCATTTAGCAACTACTTCCCGGCGGAGGACTATCACCAGGAGTACTACCAGCGGAACGCGGAGCAACCTTACTGTCAGGTTGTGGTCGCACCGAAGGTTGCAAAGTTCCGGAAGCAGTACCAGGCGAAGCTGAAGTGGTAGTGCTTTGCGTACGCTGCCCCTGCGGGATTCGCCTGCGCCGCTGCCAGGGCTCTGAAGTAGGGATACTCAGCGTGGACGTCAGCTGCAGCGGGACCTAGCAAAGTTTTCGTCACAGGAGGAATGCTGAGTGCCGCTGTGCTGGATGATACTCAGCCGCGTTGCCCACTAGGGCCCTTGACGGGTTGCTGCACAGCGCCATCGCCGATGCACAGACACTCAACCGCCAGGACTTTGTGGGCACGACTGACACCTCAGTAGCGGCGGGTTCTATGCCGCGCGGGAGACCTGTTCATACATTAATTACCGTCAGGAGGAGTGCGAATGCGAGGAGCGGTACTACCAGGTGATGAGAGTGTGGAGTTGCGCGAGTTCCCTGTGCCTGAACCGGGATACGGGCAGGTGCTCGTGCGAATGAGGGCCTCCGGCCTTTGCGGCAGTGACCTGCGGGCAATCTATCGAGGCAACGAGGGCAGCCTCGAGAGGTACATCGGCTGCATCGCGGGACACGAGCCTGCCGGCCAGGTCGCGGCTGTAGGGCCAGATGTGCGATCGGTCCAGCCGGGTGACCGGGTCGTCGTGTACCACATAATCGGCTGCGGCCATTGCCGTGAGTGCCGCGGAGGTTGGATGATCTCCTGCCTGGCTCCTGAAGAGCAGCGCACATCCTACGGCTGGACGCGCGACGGCGGTCACGCGGCGTACCTGCTGGCCGAGGAGCGCACGCTTGTCAAGCTACCCGACGAGTTGACGTATGTCGATGGTGCGCTCGTCGCCTGCGGCTTCGGCACCGCGTATCAGTCGGTACTGCGCACTGGTGTGTCAGGCAGGGACCGGGTAGTTGTGGTTGGCCTCGGTCCTGTCGGTCTAGGCGCCGTGATGCTGTCGGCGGCGAGCGGCGCGGAGGTGATCGGCGTGGACCTGGTGCCTGAGCGGATGGAGCTCGCTCGAAAGCTCGGGGCCGCGCACGTACTCGCCGCAGGCGATGCCACTGCCGATGCTATCAGGGAGCTGACGAGCGGACACGGGGTGGAGGTGGCCATCGACTGCTCAGGCAGCGGGGGCGGCAGGTTGCTCTGCCTCGATGTAGCGCGAGAGTGGGGCAGGGTCGCGTTTGTCGGCGAGGGCGGTACGGTTACCCTCGAGCCCAGCCGTCTCCTGATCCACAAGCAGCTCACCCTCGTCGGCTCGTGGGTCTGCGGCCTAGTGCAGATGCACGACCTCCTCGAGTTCCTGGTAAGGCATCGCTTGCACCCCGAGGATACGGTCACCCATCGGTACCCACTTGAGCAGGCTGGCGAGGCATACAAGATCTTCGCTTCGGGCAACACGGGCAAGGTCGTAATCACTTGGCCCTGACCAAGCAATGTTCGAACAGTACCAGGTAAGCGGCACTGGTAATCCGAAAAGGTGCTGTTCCGCCGTTGGATGAAGACGCGGCGCGATCGGCTGCAAGGCGGAACTTCGGCCTTGAGTAGCCCTCGGCCCTCCTACAGTTCAATGTAGGTGCTTGTAGAGGGCAGGTGCGGCGGAAACATTCATGTCGTGAGTATCGCAGCGTTTCGAGCTACCTCCCCACACCCGTCGATATCTAACATTTCCGGGAGGGTCTATGTTCCCAGGCAGCGCTGCGGCAAACTGTTTATAATGCAGGCTTCGCAGCGGGGTAGCAGTGTCCGCAGCTTTGTGATCAGCGCGGGCCACATACCCTGCCGTAGTGGACAGGTACGCAATATTCCGGGAAGGGGTGAGTCCTATGTGTTCATCGGCGGTTATGGAGCAGGTTCGAACCCGGATTTCTAGGCGAGCGTTCCTGGGCGCGACGGGGGCAGCAGTGGTCGCGGGCGTGGCGGGCGGGTCCGGAACAGCCCAGGCAACCACCATCTTTCAGGCGCAGGGCGGCAGCCTGAGGATCCATGACCTGAGCCACACGATCACACCACAGTTCCCAGTCTTCCCCGGCGCGCAACCGTTCAGCATGGCCACGGATGCCACCATTGAGGAGGACGGCTTCTATCGCAACAACCTCAGCCTGACCGAGCACGTGGGCACGCACATCGACGCCCCCGCTCACTTCGATGCCGATGGTGTTACGGCGGACCGGCTGCCCGTAGAGAACTTCTTCGCGCCCGTGGCGGTGATCAACATCTCGATGCGTGCTGCCCAAGACGCCGACGCGCAAGTGGTCGTGGACGACATTCTTGCCTGGGAGAGCCGGCACGGTCGCTTGCCGAGCGGTGCGTTCGTCGCCATGTACAGTGGTTGGGAGTCCCGGCTCTCCGACCCGGACAGCTACGTGAACCAAGGCGCGGACAGGGCGCTTCACTTCCCCGGCTTCCATCCGGATGCGGCGGACTTCCTGGTAAGCAAGCGCGATATCGTTGGTATCGGGGTGGACACGTTGAGCCTCGACTTCGGTGCTTCGAAGGACTTCGGAACGCACAACACCGTGCTTCCTGCCGGCAGGTACGGACTGGAGAACATGGCAAACCTTGGCCGGGTGAGCGCGGCCGGGGCGACGTTGATCGTAGGCGGGCCGAAGCACGTCGATGCGTCCGGTGGACCTTCTCGAGTGTACGCAGTGGAAGGCGGCGCGACTCGCGGCATGCCGGGGTCACTGCCCAGCACCGGTGGCGGCGGCATGTCTGGTCGCCGGTAGCTTGTCCAAGCCGTACGAATCGAAATGTTACTACCCTCTGAGGAGAAGAACGTGAGTGACGCTAGCAAGGACTACTTCGCGAGACAGGGTGACGGAGAGGCCGACCCGAGCTTCCCGCCCGTATTCACAAGCGCCGATGAGGTGCCGTTCGTCGAGCTGGGGGAAGGCATCCGTTTCAAACCAGTGTTCGGCAGGAACATCCTCTTCAACTACGTCTACTTCGAGCCCAACACCGTAGCCCCCATGCACCAGCACCCTGAGGAGCAGATCGGAACAATGCTGGTAGGTGAGTATGAGTTCGAGATGAACGGCGAGAAGCGCATGATCCGCCCGGGCGACGTGTACGTCGTGCCACCGCACGTGCCGCACTCGGCGCGCACGTACGACAAGGGCTGCGTCGCCCTTGATATCTTCTCACCTCCGCGCTCGGGCTTCCGCGAGATGCTGGACGCAGTGCAGCAGAGCCAACGGGACGAGCAGGCGGAAGGGCGATAGGCGAGAGCCCGAAGCATCCCTCGATAGGACGGCGCCTCCGGGCGCGAGCAGGAGTGCCTCGGGCAGTAAGCTGGCACAGACGAAGGAGAGAATAATTGCCGCTCGTGGCTTACGTCTCCGAGGAGGAGGCAACCGGCAAGGTGAAGGAGATCTACGAAGAGATCAAGGCGACCCGAGGTCTCGCGGAGGTGCCGAACTTCTGGAAGGCGATCGCGGGAAACCCCGCCTACCTGGAGGTAAGCTGGAATAACCTGAAGGCGGTGATGACGCCCGGCAAGCTCGATAGAGTCACGAAGGAGATCATAGCCGTCGCGGTGTCGGCAACCAACAACTGCGAGTACTGCCTCCACAGCCACACTGACGCGCTGCGCGCCCTCGGTCTGGACGACGAGGCGCTCCTGGAGCTGATGGCGGTCGTAGACTTCTTCAACGGCAGCAATGCAGTCCCTTCCGGGCTGCGCATACCGTACTCACCGCCCGTGATGGAGGCGAAGCCTGAGGTGAGCACTGTCGGGATGGATGCCTAGCGAACGCTGTACCACGGAGGTTCGCTGATTGAAGCGCCCGCTCGCAACGAGGTCGGGCAGGAGGACCTATGGATCTGGGACTACGGGACAAGGTTGCGATAGTGACCGGCGGCAGCAAGGGGCTCGGCGAGGCGATAGCAACGCAGCTGGCCGCGGAGGGCGCTAGGGTCGCTATCTGCTCTCGTAATGCTGATGAGGTTCAGGCGGCCGGCGAGAGAATCGGACGGGCGCACGGCCGCGAGGTTCTTGCGATTCCGGCCGACGTCACTGTTCCTGAGCAGGTCGAGCGCCTTGTCACCTTGGTGGCGAACTACCTGGGTGGCATAGATATACTCGTCAACAACGCCGGGAAGGCTACCCCAGGCAGGTTCGAGACCCTAACTGACGAGCAATGGCAGGCGGACCTGGAGACGAAGCTGTTCTCACAGATCCGCTGCTGCAGGGCGGTGTTGCCGCGCCTGCGCGAGCGCGGCGCCGGCAGGATCGTCAACATCAACGCGGTCTTCGGACGGATGGCGGACCCCACGTTCTTCGCCACGAGCGCGAACCGGGCTGCCTGTCTCGGCTTCAACAAAGCGTTGGCGCTTGAACTCGCCCCAGAGAATATCCTCGTCAACTCTGTCAACATAGGGTTTGTGGTGACGCCGCAGTGGGAAAACATCCGCCAGCGACGCGCGCCTGACCAGGCGACCGAGCAGTTCTTCGCGGGGCTGGCGCAACAGTACGTGCCTCTGGGCCGGTTCGGGAGGCCGGAGGAGGTAGCCGGACTGGTAGCGTTCCTCTGCTCGAGCTGGGCGAGCTACATCACCGGAGCGTCCATAGACGTCGGGGGTGGGATGGGGCCATACCTGTAAACCTGCCGACAACGACCGGGGTCTGGTTGCTGACAGATGCCCCGCATCGTGATGGCTCCGCTTACAGAACACCTCTTACGCGACGACGAGCGACGATTTCGGCTGGCCCACCCGAAGGCAGCCTGGGTAGTCTCGTGATCCGATCCGCTTAGCTACACGGGCTCGTGATCCACGGCGGACGCGCGCGGGCTACAGGAAGAACTGGCGCCAGGCGGTCCACCAGTCACCAGCACGCGAAACGATCCGGCGTTCTGCCACCACCTCGACGCCCGACTTGCTCCGGTACTCGTCGAAGGCGTCACTTCGCGTGAACTCGACCATGATCTCGCAAGGCTTGCCTGGATCGTACATGGGAACTCGGCTGATGTCTCGGAGAGCGGACTCGGACGCAGCCTCGATCAGGTCCCTGGCCCTTGCTGGCACGAGTTGCCTCGCGCTCTGCCTTCCCAGGCCGCGCTTTACTTCCACCGTCGTTAGCCCGTGCCCAAGCAAGCCAGTCGCCTCCTCGCAGACCGCTCGATCCCCCGTGACGAGAACGACCGGGCAGCCCCAGTTGCCGCACAATGCAGCGTTGATTCCCGTCTCGCCGACGAGCGTCCCGTTGAACCAAAGGTTCTGCCACGCCTGCCCGGAGACCGTATGGTTGAGCACACCCTGGGGAGTCCCTGCCATAGCGTGCATGCCGATGAATAAGGCGGCGTCACACCCGTCTTCGAGGAACTGCGTGTACTCGGTCCATCGGCTCTGCACTACGTACTCGCACGAGGGGTCGAGTAGCTCAGGGACGAGCGAGTTGAAGCTCCATCCCTGCCCTGCTCCGTGGCAGTCCATCACTACGATCTCGGTGGCCCCGGCAGTGCGCGCGCCTCGGACGGCGGCGTTTATCTCCTCGGTGTAGAGACGGCGCCCTTCCTCGTACATCTGGTGGCCGCCGGTGACCTGCTCCCAGCGGACGACGCCCGCCACGCCCTCCATGTCGCTGATGATGTGAACCTTCATCTCACCTCTGTGAGCTCGCTACTACTTGGCTTGCCTGGTGTCAGCGAGCGAATGGCTCTCAGGCAACGTTTGCGTCGGTCATTGTACCTGCTGCGCCGGCGGAGGGGACTCGAAGCCCCACCGGAGGACTCGCTGCTGCCAGCGAGTTGCCCCCCGACCGCTGCATCAGAGCAGCGTTGCATTCATCCCTTCTGCCACCGCCTCGTATCACACATCTTACAACAGAGATGATTCCCGCTTCCGTTTCACACAAAAGCCCCCTCGGAGCAGTTCCGAAGGGGCTTCGATTGCTGAAAGTATAGGTACTGCCTAGGATTTCTGGGAGCCGACGCCCGACTTTGCACCGGGGACCTACTGTTTACGAAACTATAGCCAGCGGCATTGCCGCATTCATTGGGTATCGGTGTGTTCTAAGAGCTGTAGGGTATACGTCGACTTACGGCCAGCGGAGGGTCACTGCATACCGATGTGTTCGCTGGTTTCCATCCGGCGTTGCCTTACATCTTACTCCCTGCCACCAACTCTGCTTCGTCCTTTGTTCATATCTAGGCGATTCCTCCAATGGTCGACGGCTCCAATGCTATAGTGACCTCTGGGAGTCTTGGGAGGGGAATGAGTATGAGTGAACGTATCTATCTAGTTCAGGATGACGGTGATCTAGTCACGATGAATTCAGAGTCATACGCAACCGAAAGTCTGCTGCAAGAGCTCCTTGCGAAATATCCGTCCCTGCTGGCTGGCGAACAAATAGATAGCCGCGCACCGCGTCGCTGGTTGCTCGTTGCCCGCGAGGTGCCCTTGGCATCCGAAGAGGGTGGTCCAGGACGGTGGTCAGTTGACCACCTGTTCCTCGACCAGGACGGGATACCCACCATTGTGGAAGTCAAGCGCAGTACTGACACGCGCATGCGCAGGGAAGTCGTGGGCCAGATGCTCGACTACGCCGCCAATGCCGTTGTTTACTGGCCGATCGAGTCCATCCGAGCTAGCTTTGACGCCAACAGTGCCGATTCTGAGCAGGAGCTCTCTTCACTTCTTGAACCCGGCGGCGACTCGGATGCCTTCTGGGAGCAGGTCAGGACGAACCTTAAGGCGGGAAAGATCCGCATGGTGTTTGTCGCCGACCAGATACCCCCGGAACTGAGACGCATCGTGGAGTTTCTGAACGGCCAGCTATCGCTGGCGGAAGTTCTGGCTGTCGAGGTCAAGCAGTACGTCGGGGCTGGAGTGCGAACCTTGGTTCCGAGGGTGGTCGGCCAGACAGCGGAGGCAGAGCGAAAGAGGTCTACCCGCATACGTCGATCAGAGGACGAAACATCGTTCCTGCAAGCTCTTGCCGAGAGCAAAGCGGTTGATGTCGCAGATGCGAGGACTATCCTTACCATCTACGAGTGGTGCAAGGTGAATATGCCGTTGTTCAGGTGGGGCTGGCACAATCGCAGCGAACAGGTGTTCCTCTATGCTGGAATAAAGCATAACGGGAAGGCCGATTACGTCTTCAGCATGTGGAGCAGGGGCGGACTGAACCTTGAGATGTCCTATCTCATGAGGAATCCTCCGTTCAGCGCAGAATCTAAACGCGCTGAGGTACTGCGACGACTGAACCAAATCCCCGGCTTCCAACTTCCCGACAGGGCCATGCGACACTATGCGCCACTTCCCCTGTTTGCACTAAGGGGCCAGGCTGAACTCCGGCAATTCATCGAAGTGCTGGACTGGGTCACTCAGGAGATCAGATCGTACTGAGTCTTTGAGGATTCGCTTGGGGTACCGAGACATCCGCCTGACTCTCCAGCGTTACACCCATGTCCTGGAGCAGCCGGACAAGGACGTGGCAGCCAAGCTAGACGCCCTAATGGCATAGGACAAGGAGAGCGCTTGACGGTTACTTGAGGAAAGGGACGCACCCTCGCGCCTTCGACGTATCTGTACCCAGCAGTTAACCCGTGAGCCCATTAGATCCAACTGCCGAAATGGGTTAGTTCTCTGACGGGGGTAGATTGGCGCAGGATCGAATAGTCGCTTCATCCAGTTGCATGCCTACTTCTTGGCCGCGGATGACCCGTGCGACTTCGGAGTCAACCAAGAGTTTCCGAACATGCTCGGGGGTAACATGGTTCTCCTGTACCGGTGTTCCATGGAGAATGTGGCGAACAATCTCAGGGTGAATTTCAAGGTATTCTGCTAGGACAGGCCACCTCAGTGTTACGATAGTCCAGAGAGCAAGTCGCCCCGGTTCTATCAGCCTGCCGCCTTTAAGGATGTCTATAGCACGCATTGCTCCATATGCGTTTACCAGGCGCTTCATTGCCCGGGGATTCGGTTCTACCAGAGCCGCAAATGGCTGCAACCTGTGCTCGGTCTGGGTAGTCAAGTTGGGTGTGGCTAGGCGGATCACCGCCTGCTCTCGTAGGGCCTGATCGTATAAAGCGTCGACCGGGTCTGATTGAAGTTCAGTCAGTATGGACTCCTCTGTATGGAGTCTTTCGAGTGTGGCACTGGCTTCCATTCTGGCTTCCTGACCCGCCGCTTGTATGCCTGCTTCCTTTCGTCCTAGTAGGCTCTGCCAGTAATCTGCTTGAATAGCGGGTGCCAGTCTCGGTACTGACGTCGAGAGTTGGAAGATTTTGTCCAGGAACAAGTGTCCTACTGTGCGGCCCGGTTCGCCGATGCTCCCCGCGAACGTTTCGTATGCCTTCTCATAACTGGTGCACAGCCAGCGACGATCCGCCGCCACGACGTACGTGACAGGTACATCACGGAATAGTGTCTGGATGCCTTCCAGAAGGTCGACGATGTAGCCTCCCTGGCAGCGATCGACATCATCGATGAAGACGGCGACGGGCTGCCCAATCCACCTTATCAGACTGTTGAAGTGGCACGTAAGAGCTTCCATAGGATCGCGGGTTGACTCTAAGAACGTCCGAACAGCTCGCGTCGACCCTGGCATAAGTGAGCGACTCCACCCATAGATAAGGCTAATAATAGCGACGAGGGCCGTCACGATGGTTGTGAGGGCTTTAAGAAGGTTACTGTAGTCCGTTATGGGTGGATTCGTTGATGATTGAGGAGACTTGAAGAGACTATAGGCAGCACTGCCTAGAATGGGGATCACGAACCAGCAAAGCAGTGCTGCAGCTGTTACGGCAACTAGGGTGAGCGATAGACTCATCCAGTTGCTGTTCTTGAAGCGCCACCAATACTCATACACTTGAAGCCTCCAAGCACG
>JADDPT010000121.1 GCA_016781735.1 Rubrobacter sp. | reverse complement strand
GGCGAAATTGCCTGGTCCAGGCGCGCTTGGCTATAATTCAGGCTTGTGGCTGCGATACTGGGCCGCGCGGGAAAGCTAGAGGGTAACGGATGGCAAACCCAAACTTCTACATATGGACCGTCGGCTGCCAGATGAATGTGGCGGACAGCGGCCACGCAGCAACTGCACTGAAGCAGGCCGGATACAGCCAGACGTCTCAGGTGATGGACGCCGATGTCGTTATCCTCAACACGTGCAGCGTACGCGAGAGCGCGGAGCGGCGCACACGGGGTAAGGTGGGTGCCCTCGCCCGGCTCAAGCAGCAAAGACCCGATGCTGTCGTCGTGATGATGGGTTGCATGGTTCACCCCGACAGAGCACTTCTCCACAGGCAGTTTCCGCTGGTGGACCACTTCGTTCCCGCCGGAGACGTGGACGAATTAGTAACCTGCGTGCCGGAAGTCGTTGACGAGTGGGGCACGCAGCTGTACGAGCTGCCGTCCAACTCCTCGGTAACCGCATTCGTGCCGGTAGTCATGGGATGCAACAAGTTCTGCAGTTTCTGTGTCGTACCGTATCGCCGTGGCCGGGAGCGCTCTCTTACCATCGAGGAGATAGTGGGAGACGTACGTCAGCTGGCGGAGCGGGGGATACAGGAGGTCACCCTACTCGGCCAGACGATAAATCACTACGGACGTGACTTGCCCGGGAAGCCCGACCTTGCCGACCTCTTCCATGCGGTGCATGCCGTGGACGACATCGAGCGCATTCGATTCCTCACCTCATACCCCCGGACGATGACCGACAAGATCCTGCAAGCCGTGGCGGACCTTCCGAAGCTGTGCGAGCACATAAACATACCCTTTCAGGCAGGCGACAACGCCGTGCTCAGGGCGATGAGGCGGGGATATACGATCGAACAATACGTCGAGGTCGTCGAGCGGGTACGCAGGATCATACCGAACGTGAGCATCGCTACCGACATAATCGTTGGATTTCCCGGTGAGACGGACGAGCAGTTTCGCCGTACGTACGACGTGCTGGAAGAGCTCAGGCTCGATCAGGTACACATCGCGGCCTACTCTCCGCGTCCCGGCACGAAGGCGTTTGAAATGGGAGATCCCATTCCACTAGCCGAGAAGCAGGGGAGGTACCGCACGCTCGACGCGCAACACGAGCGAATCTCGGGCGAGATAAACGCCGAGCTGCTGGGCGGAACACAAGAGGTGCTATTCGAGGAGTTGCACCGGGGAAAGTGGAAAGGTCGTACACGAACGAACAAGCTTGTGTTCGTTGACTCGGCCGAGGACCTGACAGGCAGGATCCTCAATGTCAAGATACACCAGACAACGGCGTGGTCGATGCAGGCAGAGCCGGTCGGCGAGCTCGCGCGGCGGGAATTAGTCGCCGCGAGTTGACACCGCGGTCAGCTAGGAGGAGAACAACTTGACCCTAGATTCACTGAGTACTGACCAGCGCAGGCAGAAGGCGGCGCTGACGGAGGCCGCACTCCAACAGAGCGAGCAGGGGTTGTGGGCGGAATGCGTGGAGACGAACCAGGCCATCCTGGAGATCGATGGCTCTGATGTTTCTGGCCACAATAGACTCGGCAAGGCGCTGACGAAGCTCGGACGGCTGCGGGAGGCGTTGGAGTCGTACGAGCGCGCTCTCGCCATCGAGCCCGCAAACGCAATCGCCCAGCGGAACGCGACCCGACTACGGGACGTGCTGGCGACGCTGGACGCGGACAGCGTCCAGCCTTCCGACCCACTGGAGATACGGGCGGAGAACTTCATCATGGACACGGGCCGATCCGCGGTCCTGACTTTGGAAGACCTGAGTCCTGTCCAACAGACCGCCACGATCCTTCCCGGTGACACCCTGGAGTTGCGGGTAGAAGGGCCGTACCTCGTGCTGTACACCTCCTCGAATGACCAGGTGGGCCTCATGCCTCCGGAGCGCGCACATAGGCTCATCGAGCTCATGAACGCGGGGAACCGGTACTCCGCCGTGGTCCTGAACGCGAGCACGGACGGAATGGACGTGCTCATACGGGAAACGTACCGAAGTGCGGAGACACGCGGCAAGCTACCTTTCCCGGCAGTCACCCGTCAGGCGCCGGAAGGCGCGATGGCCCGCAGGGCAGTTCCGACGTCAGGCCTCGAGGACGACTTCACGACGGAGCCTGACGTCGACGAGGAGGCGGAGGATCCGGACGATAGCCAGACCGAGCCACTAGTCGATACTGACGACTCCGACGACGAGGAATAGCCACTTGCCCGTGTAGTAGCAGAAGGGGGACGACTGCGCAGTCATCCCCCTTCTGGCGAGTGAGGCACCGCTGAGCTTAGTTGAGAACGTTGATTATATAGTGCGCTATCACCATGAACAGGGTTACGGCAACCGTCGTCACAAGTAGCCGCACGAGGTCGCCGCGTATATAGCGGAACTCATTGCGCACCTGCTCAGTGGAAAGCGAGCTGCCAGAGACCGTCGGCCGGCTGCCCACCGCGGGTCGGGGACGCGGACCTGATGCTGGGGCGACCGGTGCGGCCGGGCTAGTGGCGGTTATTGACGGTATGACGCTGTCCTGTGGCATTTCCGCAACACTTGCTGGAGCCTGGTCCAGGGTGCGTGGACCTCGTCCCACCGTCCTGCGCTGTCGTACGGCTTGTCGGCCGCCTCGAGTAGTTTTACGCGGCATCTTAGATTGGCTCCCTTCGCTTGCGGGCCGTTCCATTGACCCGCACAGGCAATGCTATCGGCAATTATAGGTGGCGCTGGCTGGCCGTGGCAACGGGACAGGGGAGCCTCGGCGTTGACACTGTTTAGGTCGCTTTGCTAGATTTGGGCACAGCCGGCGACGTGGCCAAGTGGTAAGGCAGGGGTCTGCAAAACCCCTATCAGCGGTTCGATTCCGCTCGTCGCCTCCAGACCCCTACAACCCGATGTCCTGCCGGCACCAGCCACCCTCGAAGGACACTGCGCTCCTCAGGCTGTAGGCGCGAGCCCGCGCCCCTGCCGGTGTGTCGCCAAGCCCAACGGCCGTGAACACCCTTCCCCCACTCGCCATCAGCGTCCCGGACACGTCGCTAGAGGTGCCTGCATGGTAGAGGATAGTGTCTGATGGGAGCTCTCCCAGCCGAACAGGTCGGGGCTCTGCTCGCGCGGTCGGATAGCCCTCCGAGGCTATAGTGACACCACAAGTGCATGCATCACTCAGAGAGATCTGTGCTCCCTCCAGGTTGCCCGTGGCTGTCCGCATCAACAGGTCGAGGAGATCCGTCTCCAGCCGGGGCAGCAGGACCTGCGTTTCCGGATCGCCGAAGCGCACGTTGTACTCGAGGACGTACGGGCCGCCAGCCGTCAGCATCAGCCCGGTAAAGACCATGCCTGAGAACGGATCACCCGATCGTGCCATCTCTCGCGCCACTGGCCGCACCACGAGCTCGGTTGCGTCCTCGACGAAGTTCGGTGGGAGGTCCACGGGACTTATTGCACCCATTCCACCCGTGTTCGGACCCTCATGACCATCGTAGGCCCTTTTGTAGTCCCGCGCGCAGCCGAGCGGGACGACGGTCTCACCCGATACGAACGAGAAGAGGCTGACCTCCTCGCCATCCAACGCTTGCTCCACCAGTACCGTCGGTGGTCCGTTGCTCCCGGCCACCTCGCGAAGGCAGGCCCTAGCGAACTCGGTAGCGGCTGCGATGTCGGTAGTAACGAGTACGCCCTTGCCAGCCGCCACACCATCGGCCTTGACGACAACGCGCGTCCCTGCCGGGTGCTCTCTCAGATAGCGTCGGACTCCGTCGATTGACTCAAAGGAGGCGTAGGCGGCGGTTGGTACGCTGGCACGCCGCATGATCGCCTTCGCCCACGTCTTGCTCGTCTCCAGACGTGCCGCGGATCGAGTCGGCCCGAAAGCGTTGATACCGGCAGCCAGACACTCGTCGACGAGACCATGCTCCAAATAAGCCTCCGGACCGACTACGACCAGACCGATTCCGTGCTCCCACGCGGCAGCCACTGTAGCCTGTGTTGTGTCGGCTTCAGGGGACAGCGGGCTGGCCAGATCGAATATTCCGGGGTTGCCCGGATGTGCGTATAGTTCCGGTGCCTGCGGGCTCCGCGACAGAGAATGCACGAGGGCGTGCTCCCGACCTCCGGAACCAACGACGAGGACACGCGCCCCCCCGCCGCCTACTCCCACTCGATGGTGCCGGGAGGCTTGCTCGTCACGTCATAGACAACCCGCGTGACCTCCCGCACCTCGTTAACGACGGCAGTGCTGATCCTGTCCAGCACCTCGTACGGCAGACGTGCCCAGGCAGCCGTCATAGCATCGTCGGATGTAACGGCGCGGATGGCGAGCACGTTCCCATACGTGCGCCCATCTCCCATGACGCCTACAGTACGAAGCGGGGTGAGAACGGCAAAGCTCTGCCAGATCTGGCGCTCCAGACCCGCGGCAGCTATCTCGCGCCTGACAACCGCGTCTGCTCTGCGGAGGACCTCGAGGTCACCAGGAATCACCTCGCCCAGTACGCGGACGGCCAACCCAGGTCCGGGGAAGGGCTGGCGATGAACTATCTCGGGCGGAAGTCCGAGTCGGATGCCGACCTCGCGGACCTCGTCCTTGAACAGCATCCTTAGAGGCTCGATCAGTTTGAAGGAGAGGTCGCTGGGAAGGCCGCCGACGTTGTGGTGCGTCTTTATCTTCGCGGCGTAACGAGTGGCCGGTGTCGCGCTCTCTATCACGTCCGGATAGAGCGTACCCTGTGCCAGATACGGCACGTCGCCCAGTTTTAGGGCCTCCTCCTCGAAAACCCGTATGAAGGTCTCGCCAATCCGTCGCCGCTTCTCCTCGGGATCCACCACACCACTCAACGCCGCCAGAAACCGATCGCTCGCATCGACGTGCCGCAGGTCGAGGTGCTGCTGATCGCGAAACACCTGCACAACCTGCACTGCTTCCCCCTGGCGCAGCAGCCCATTGTCCACGAAGATGCAGGTCAGTTGGTCACCGATCGCTTTGTGAATGAGCGTCGCCGCCACCGAGGAGTCCACGCCACCACTCAGCGCACACAGTACCCGCTCGGACCCGACCTGCCCCTTGATGGCCGTCACGGCATCTTCGATGAACTCACTGGCCGTCCAGTCCGGCGCCAATCCCGCCACGCCGTGCACGAAGTTCGCGAGGATCTGCTTACCGGCGGGTGTGTGCACCACCTCGGGATGAAACTGCAGGCCGTAGACATCACCCTTGCGCACCGCACTGTAGCGCGCTGCCGGCGTGCTGCCAAGCGGCTCAAAACCCTCGGGCAGCTCGGTGACGGAGTCGCCGTGACTCATCCACACCGGAAGGTCACCGCTCAGTCCCGCGAAAAGCGGCGACTGCTGCTCGAGCGAGAGAACCGAGGGGCCATACTCCCGAACGTGTGCTGGCTCTACCTTCCCGCCCAGCCGGTGGGCCAGAAGCTGCAGGCCGTAGCAGATTGCCAGGACCGGAAGGCCGCAGTCCGCAACCCAAGGGGGAAGAGAAGGCGCGTCAGGATCATACACGCTAGACGGTCCGCCGGACAGGATAACCGCCTTGGGGTTCAGCTCTCTAACCTGCTCCCACGTCGCGTCACTTGGCACGAGCTGGGAGTAGACGTTCAGTTCTCGCACTCGGCGAGTGATCAACTGCGAGTATTGGGACCCGAAATCGAGGACGACAACCGACGGATGGACAGGGAGAACGGGCTCGGTTTCGACAGCCGCGGCATTTAGCTGAGCGGACAGGTGCGGCTCGGCGACTACGGGCAGCCCTGCAGTTGTGGGGGGAGTATTAGTCATCAGCCGATTATAAGGAGACGTCAGCCCGCTGGCAACGCCGTTGTGCGGCAAAAGACGGGGTTGCTATAATTCGCCTGCGAGAGGCGGCGGCTTAGTTTTTGCGATCACCGTACTCCCTATCAATCCCCTACCACTGGAGGTCTCCGATGTCCGGCCACTCCAAATGGTCCACGATCAAGCGCAAGAAGGAGGCTACGGACGCCAAGCGCGGGCAACTCTTCACGAAGGTGTCGCGCGAGATTAGCGTGGCCGCCAGGGAGGGAGGTGGCGACCCGGAAACCAACTTCCGGCTACGACTGGCTGTCCAGAAGGCGAGGGCCGTCAACATGCCTGCCGACAACATCAAGCGGGCGATCGAGAAGGCGACAAGCGAAGCGGGCGGCGGCAACTACGAAACCATACTCTACGAGGGCTACGGCCCCGGTGGAACGGCAGTGATGGTGGAGGCGCTGACGGATAACCGTAACAGGACCGTGTCGGAAGTCAGGAACGTCTTCAACAGGGGCGGCGGACGAATGGGCGAGAGCGGCACAGTCGGGTGGCTGTTCGATGAGCGGGGCCTGCTGGTCGTGGAGCCAAAGGACGGTCTGGACGGTGACGCCATCGCGCTGCTCGCCATCGAGGCGGGGGCCGAGGACGTCAACGAGGTAGAGGACGGCAGTGTAGAGGTCTGGACCCAACTGCAGGATCTGAAGAGTGTCGAAGAAACACTCGCCTCCGAGGGACTGTCGGTTATCACCGCCGAGAAGACGTACTCACCGAAGACCAGCGTCGAGCCGGTAGAGGGCGAGGCGGCGGCGGTGCTTCGACTAGTGGAAAAGCTGGAGGACCTTGACGACGTGCAGGGCGTGTACACGAACCTGCAGGTGGGCGACGAAGTCGCGATCAACTCGGCCGTATAGGCATCCTTGAACCTGCGTGTGCTGGGCATAGACCCGGGGACCGCCATCCTGGGGTTCGGTCTCGTAAGCTACGACGGGTACGACTACGAGTGTCTCGAACACGGCGTGATACGCACTCCCGCCGGAATTCCCCTGTCCGACCGATTGCTGATGATTCACGAGCAGCTGACCGCTCTGATGGACCGGCTCCGACCGGATCACGTAGGCGTAGAGGAACTGTTCTTCTCCCGAAACGCTAAGA
Source organism: Rubrobacter sp. (assembly GCA_016781735.1). Lineage (GTDB taxonomy): Bacteria > Chloroflexota > Chloroflexia > Thermobaculales > Thermobaculaceae > LC3-1. The sequence goes on along the minus strand of JADDPT010000121.1, from coordinate 31,495 downwards.
CCGCACTGGTCGTAGGCCACGCCCGCGGCGTCGTGCTGCTCTCCGTACGGCAGCAGGGGTTGCCTCTCTTCGAGTACACACCAATGCAGGTCAAGCAGGCGCTGGTGGGCTACGGTGGCGCGGACAAGACTCAGATACAGGACTTCATGACGATGCTGCTGCGGCTGGATGAGACGCCAAGGCCAGACGACGCGGCGGACGCGCTTGCGGTAGCGATCTGCCACTGTAACAGCTACCGCCTCAACGAGCTCGCCGGCATGACGCGGAGCACCACTTGACAGGGCCCAGGGCGGATCGGCGCAGGCTCGACGTGCTGCTGGTTGAGCGGGGACTGAGTCCCAGCCGCGAGAAAGCGCAAGCTCTGATACTCGCGGGCGCGGTCCATGTGGACGGAGTGCGTGTGGACAAAGCCGCTGCGCTCGTGCCGACCGGTGCCGAGGTAGCTTGTGTTGAACGCTCCCGGTACGTGAGCCGAGGGGGTGAGAAGCTGGCGCACGCGCTGGATCGGTTCGGAATCGAACCGCGGTCCCGTACTGCGCTGGACGCGGGCGCGTCTACTGGCGGCTTCACCGACGTCCTGCTGCAGTGGGGCGCCGCGCGTGTCTACGCCGTGGATGTAGGTTACGGCCAGCTGGACTGGAAGCTGCGCACCGATCCACGGGTAACCGTGCTGGAGCGCACGAACGTGCGCTACCTGCAGGAGCTGCCCGAGCGTGTGGACATGGTGGTGGCGGACCTGTCGTTCATCTCGCTGACCCTCGTGCTCAGGAACTTGATGCGGTTGGCACGTACGGATGCCGACTACGTCCTGCTGGTCAAGCCGCAGTTCGAGGCCGGACGCGGCGAGGTAGGCAAGGGTGGTGTCGTGCGTGATCCGGAGACTCATCGCGCGGTACTGCTCAAGGTGGCGACCCACGCACAGACGCTTGGGCTGCCGGTGAGGGGACTGACGGCATCTCCGCTGCTCGGCCCCGCGGGCAACATAGAGTTCGTAGCATGGCTCGGCGCAGGAGTGGCTGACCCGCCTGAAGTGCGCTCCCAGATTGAAGTCGCTCTTGCGGAGTCTTCGCAACTCGCGCGTGGGACCGACTGATGGATCAACTGTCCAAGGTGCTCATTATCACGCGTCCCAGGAGCCGCGAGGCGGCCGAGCTGGCGGACCTGGCCGAGCGCACCCTGCGGGATGCAGGCGTAACGGTCGAGCGCTCCAGGCGGGAGCGGGGCCGTGACTGTCCACCGACTCGCGGAACAGACCTGCTGATAGCCGTGGGTGGAGACGGGACGGTGCTGCGCGGTCAGCGAACGGCCGCGCAGCATCAGATCCCAGTACTCGGAGTGTCGGCAGGCCGGCTGGGGTTCCTGGCCGAGACCGACCATGATGAGTTGCCCGAGGCATTGCGGCGGTTGCTGCAGGGAGATTACCGCGAGGAAGAGCGCAGCCTGCTCAATATCGAACACCATAGGGAGGGAGCACAGATCGAGCGCTACACGGCACTCAACGACGCGGTGCTCGCTCGGGGTGCCAGGCCGCGCTCGGTATGGATCAGCGTGAAGGTCGACGGCGCGCTGCTCGGCCACTATGTCGCGGACGGGATCATCGCGGCAACCGCTACAGGCTCGACCGCGTACTCACTGGCCGCTGGAGGGCCGATACTCGCGCCCGAGATGTCGAACATCCTGCTCACGCCGATCGCTCCCCATCTCAGCACAGTGCACTCTACCGTGCTGCCCGAGGGATCGCTTGTCGAGCTAAGCTTGGTGCGTCCGCAGGATGCAGCGGTTTCGGTGGATGGTCAGCTGGACGTGCCGGTATTGTATGGAGAGCGGCTACTGATAAGCACCAGCCCGGAGCGCGCCCGGTTCATTCGACTGTCTCCACCTTCCGCCTTCTACTCGCAGCTAGTACCTCGCCTGCAGCACAACACAGAAAGGACCGGGCCACTACCGCCTGGAAGTACCGGGCCGTAGACTGGTAGAATTGGCAAGGGTGACGTGGAGTTTAGCGTTCTCTGGTCATGGGAGCGGAACTCCCACGTTGGTGACTCACCTCGACACTGGTAGAGCTCATTCGGAGCTTCGAGCCTGTATTGGCGAGAGCAGGGTGGCGGAGTCGTCCGTAAGAGTGTGTCCCGTGCCCGAGCGGCGGACGAGTATCACTTACTCGCCACGTGAACGACACCCCGCTGACGATGATAGAGCGGGGTAGAGCCGTTTGTAGGCGAGCATAGGTCAGGGAGACGAGGTAACACGAAGTGGAAGCACAAGAGTTGAACGTAGATGAAGCCCACGTTCGCGAGATCATCGAGCGTCTGATCGCGTCGGGAGCGCCGCAGGGCATCGAGACGTTGACACAGTGGTTCATTGGGGCGGTCATCAACCAGCGGTCGGGCGAGTAGCGGCCGCTTATCGAGGAGGGCGTACATCAGATGGCACAGGCAACGGAGATCCAGTGGGCTGGGACAGTCGAGGAGCAGCAGATAGCGTGGACGGTGTTCGAGCTACTGACGGCCCGTGCCCGTTTCTACTCCGAGGACGCCCCCATCCGCCAGCGGTTGACGAACTTGCAGGAGTACCTCACCTCAACTTCACAGGTAGCTCTACCAGGTGACGCCAATATGGCTCGTGAGTTGATTAGCAGCAGCCTCGCAACGAATCACCACGTGTTCGGTCGCGAGGAGGCGGACGGCGACATCACGTTCTCGACGACGAAGGCGGGCTTGCCGCCTGTTGATCCCGCGTCGAAGGTCGATAAGGCACATACCTACAAGAGCAGGCTCTTCACGGGATCGAGGGTGCCGACGGAGGAAGACCTGCAGGCTGTCCGGGGAATCGGACGCGACATTCCAGAGATCATCATGGTGATGCCTGAGCCCACAAACGTGATCTTCCCCGACGTGTACTCCGACGAGGTTGAGCCGGAGATCGCCGCTGAAGCAGAACTCTTCGTGGAGGAGGAGCCAGAACCGACGCAAGCGAGCTCGGTGCTCGTCGGTGGCGTAGAAGTCGACCTCACGCAAGACCCAGCCGCCATTCTCGCCCAGCATGGACCCGCCTTCCAGAGGGTGCTTTCCAACTTCCTGGAGGAGGACTTCCGTTTCGTGCGCTTCGGCAACGAGTACTACCTTGAAGACCGGCTCGAGAGGCTATCAAAGGGACAGCTCAAGGAAATCAAGGAATACATCGAGGAGCGTGGGGAGCCCCTCTCCGACGAGGAGATCCTTTCGGACGGGCTGGTGAATCGGCGGCTTGGGGATGCCGATTACTCGCTGCAGCGCTTCACGCTGAACTTCCGGCTGCAACGCGAGAAGAAGGACTTCAGGTTCGTTGGAACGGCTGCTGACCGATTGTGGGCCACCAGCCAACTGCCGCCCATTGGCCAGACTGTGCGCAAGGCGACAGAGGTGGCTCAGGACTACCGCTATCTCACTGATCCGGAGCTCGCGGACCAAGATCCTACCACCACGCTCGGGGGTGCCGGGACACTCGTGCTCCGGCATGTGCTCACGTGGTACGAGAGCGAGAACGGCGTGTTGCCCGTCGGTCCCTCTGCACAGCTTATGATGCCGCAGCCTCTGATGGAGGACCAGACGGTGGTTGTGCTGCGCCTGCAGGATCCGATGAACTACGCAACGTACCTGGCGGAGCTCCGGCTGGGCCTCGGCAACAGGGGAACGTACATCGCGGGCTTGGAGGAGTTCTACCAAAGCGCTCTCGTGCCGGGAGCGACTTTCTCGCTGATACAAGGCACGACCAGCAACGAGTTTACGCTCGAGTATGAGCGGCAGCCACAGACCGAGTCCCGCCTTCTACAGTACGACTCCCGTAAGGAGAGGTGGTACTTCGGCCCCGTGGTGTACGAGTGCCCTATAGACCCGGGCTACCTGCTCACTGAGGAGAAGGTTGGCGGACTAAACGGCAAGAAGCGCGTAAGCGAGGCGGACCGAAAGAGGGTGGACCGGCTGCTTCAGAGCGCTTTCGAGCTGGTAGGCGAGCCTGGCGAGGGTGGCACCCTTACCGCTCTCATTGACGACCTCCTACCGGTGCTCAATATCGAACGGCCGTTCTCCAGTCGATACGTTAGGTCGCTGATCCAGAGCGCGCAGTCCCCCCAGTTCACGCTGGAGGATGAGGCCCTTGGACTGGCCTCCTATGCTGGGAGCTAACACGGCAATGGACTTCGCTGAAGAAGTGTCCGAGTTGCTGCAGACAAGCGGCAGATTCCGGCACGGCACACTCGCGAAACTGTCGGACCTCGACATGGAGCAGCGACGTGAGCTCCGGGCGGCGTGGGCTGAGGGCAGCATCGAGCGCCGCAAGCAGATACTTGCGGGCCTGCGCGACCTCGCTGAGGAGGACGTGGAGTACAACTTCAAGCAGGTATTCCTCCTCGCTCTCGACGATCTTGACCCTTCTGTGAGGGCACGAGCAGTCGAAGGACTTTGGGAGGAGGAGGCACTGCCGGTTCTCAACCGCCTCCTTCTCCTTCTGCACTCGGATCCTGCCCCGGAAGTTCAGGCGGCCGCGGCGTCAGTTCTGGGCCGCTTTGCTTACGCCGGTGCCGTGGGTGCGCTCGATGTAGACAGTGCCGACCGACTACGGCTCGCCTTGCGGGCCACTCTCTCCTCTGCGCCGGAGGGCTCCGAGCTAGAGATGAGGGCACTCGAGTCTCTTGCCTATTTCGCGGACGAGCCGATGGTGGCTCGGGTAATCACCCGCTTCCATGCTGAAGACGACGAGCAACAGCAGGCAAGCGCTCTTCGAGGTATGGGACGTACTATGGATGCCCGATGGCATCCAGACATCCTCCAGCAACTCGACAGTGACAGCGCCCGAGTTCGGTTTCACGCTTCGCGTGCTGCCGGGGATGCGGGTTTGACAGATGCTGTGCCGCAACTCGGAGACCTTCTCCAAGACCACGACCTGGAGGTGCGTCAGGCAGCCATCTGGGCCCTCGGACAGATTGGAACGCCTGAAGCTACGCGAAGGCTCAAAGCAGTAGCGCAGGACACTGACGACATGCTGAGTTCCCACGCCGAGGACGCGCTCGCGGAGGCTGTCTATGCGGTCGGGAATGAGTAGCGCGGCGGAAGCAAGGCTGCCTGCTCCCAGCACCTATGTGGTCCATGCCAGTACACTCCTGGCAGACTACAACTCCGGCTGTATGCCGCTACTTTGCCCGCTCATCCAGCCGCCCGCCGAATGACCGCCTTCAGGACAAACTTATCGGATCTCCTTGGTTCCCTTGCCGTCGTACCGAAGCCATGGACGGACGAGCGTTACGTAACAGGGATATCAGCCGATACACGCGAGTTGAAGGGTGGTGAGCTGTTCGTAGCTCTGCCGGGTGAGCATGTGGACGGCGCCGACTACATACCGCGAGCCATCAGCCTCGGCGCCGCTGCCGTCGTTACGCAGCGTCCCTTTGAGGCAACCGCCAGCATTCCAGTAATCCAGGTGCCGGATGCCCGCGAGGCGCTGAGCCGCCTCGCCTCCGAGTACTATGGGAACCCCAGCAGAGAGCTATGTGTCTTGGGCGTCACGGGCACGGACGGCAAGACGACGACCACCTTCCTGACTGATGCCGTGCTGGCTGCCGCAGGTTATACAACGGGATTCATAACGACGGTAGATGTGAAGATCGGCGCGCGGCAGTGGAGAAGCTCTGAGCGAGTCACGACGCCTCAGCCGCCATCGCTGCACCGTCGTCTGCGCGAGATGGTGGATGCCGGCGTGAAGTACGCCATCGTCGAGAGTTCGTCCCATGGCCTGCGGCTCTCAAGGCTGGATGACGTGGCGTATGACGTGGCCGTTATGACGAACGTAACGAGCGAGCACCTCGAGCTGCACGGCAGCGTGGAGCGCTACCGGCTCGACAAGGCCAAGCTGTTCTCCATGTTGGGCGAGAGCGCGGACAAGGGAGTCGGCAAGTGGGGAGTCATCAACGCGGACGACCCCAACGCCGACCTGTTCGAGCGCGCTTGCGCGGGCAGGACGATTACGTACGGAACTAGCCGGTGGGCGGACGTGGTAGCGCAGGAGGTCCAGCACTCGATGGAAGGGCTAGCCTTCCGCGTGAGGACAGCCGAGGACGAGGTCGACGTGCGGTTGCCTCTCCTGGGCGCGTACAACGTCTACAATGCCCTGGCAGCGGTCTCGGTGGGGCTGTCACAGGGAATCCCTCTCGGAGCGTGCAGCGAGGCGCTCAGGGGCTTTGGAGGCGTCCCCGGACGGATGCAGCGCATCGAGGAGGGGCAGCCGTTCGGGGTCGTGGTGGATTACGCCCACACGGCCGACTCCCTGGAGAAGGTGCTACGGACGCTGCGGCAAGCCACGCGAGGACGGCTGATCGCCGTGTTCGGCAGTGCCGGCGAGCGTGACCGATCGAAGCGCCCCGAGATGGGCGGGGTGGCCGCACGGTACGCCGACTTCGCCATCCTTACAGACGAAGATCCTCGGGGCGAGTACTCTGCAACCATACTTCGAGAGATCGCGGCGGGCGCGGAAGCAGCTGGCGCGCGCGAGGGTGAGGAGTACGTTTGCTTGGCGGACCGGACGGAGGCTATCCGTGAGGCTCTGGTGCGTGCTCGGGCGGGGGACATGGTTCTGCTGGCAGGCAAAGGTCACGAGTCCTCGATCGAGTACGCCGATCACCGTTTGCCGTGGAACGAGGTAGAGGTCACCAGGCAGTTGCTGGTGGAGTTGCGCGCCGCGTCCTGATGCACGGACATCAGATGGCGTGCATCTAGTTCGCCATTGCCGCACTCCGGAGCTATCTCGCCGAGCGTGAGCAGCGGCACCGCCATGTACTGTGCGCCGACCGGACGGGTGTAGAACTCGGAGCTACGACCGGGCGGCCCCTTCTTTAGGCAGTCGGACCTGGAGGTGCAGCTCGGACAGCTGGCGCGCGTCCACTGGCGCCGGGGCGTCGAGCATGAGATCTATACCTGCCTGGTTCTTCGGGAAGGGGATCACCTCGCGGATGTTCGGCTCGTCTGCGAGCAGCATAACCCAGCGGTCTATACCTGGGGCGATGCCGCCGTGGGGTGGCGCGCCGTACTCGAAGGCGCGAAGCAGGTGGCCGAACCGCGCGTCGATCTCTTCATCCGAGTAGTTCATCAGGCGGAATATCTCTGCCTGAACGTCCCGGCGATGTATACGAATGCTGCCGCTACCCAGCTCGTATCCGTTACATACTATGTCGTATGCCTGAGCCTTCACCGCGCCGGGGTCCGTGTGCAGCAACTCTTCCTGGCCGGGGAGCGGAGCCGTGAACGCGTGATGAACTGCATCCCAGCGGCTCTCCTCCTCGCTCCACTCCAATAGCGGCGGCTCCAGAATCCAGGCGTACGCCATCACTGAGGGGTCCGCGAGGCCAAGCGTCTCGCCAAGATGTGCCCGTAGCCTCCCGAGAACGTCCAAGGCAATCTCGCGCTTGTCGGCGACAAGGAGCAGCAAGTCTCCAGACTCGCCACCCAGCGCACGAGCAAGCTCGGTAAGCTCGTCGGTGTTGAAGAACTTCGCGACCGGTGACCTGTAGCCGCCTTCATCACCAAGACTTTCAACCGCGATCCAGACGAGCCCCTTCGCACCATAACCCTGTGCCAGTGCAGTAAGGTCATCCACCTGGCGTCGAGTGTAGCCTGCCGCGCCGGGAACCACGAGGCCGCGCACCGTGCCGCCGCTCGAGGCCGCACTCGCGAACACTTTGAAGCCGCTGCCGGCCACCATGGATGTAACGTCCCGTATCTCCAAACCATACCTGAGGTCGGGCTTATCGTTTCCGTACCTGTCCATCGACTCGGCGTAGGTAAGGCGTGGGAAGGGCTTGGCAAATATCCACTTTCCGGTCACCTCCTCCGTCAGCCGCGTGAACAGATCCTCAGTCAGTTCAAGTACGTCCTCTTGCTCGACAAAGCTCATCTCCAGGTCCAGCTGGGTGAACTCCGGCTGCCGGTCCGATCGAAGGTCCTCGTCGCGGAAGCAGCGCGCGATCTGAAAGTACCTCTCGACGCCCGCGACCATGAGTAGCTGTTTGAGCTGCTGGGGAGACTGCGGCAGGGCGTAGAAGTCACCCGGATGCAGCCGGCTGGGCACGAGGTAATCACGGGCGCCCTCGGGAGTGCTCTTCATCAGCACCGGCGTCTCGACTTCCAAGAACTCCCGGTCGGACAAGTACTCACGGATGAAACGAGTCAACTTATGTCGGAGGGTTAGGTTGCGGACCATCTGTGGCCGTCGCAGGTCCAAATACCGGTACTTGAGGCGCACGCTCTCGTCCGGAAGGTTCTCTGAGTCAAGCTCGAAGGGTAGGGGGGCCGCAGGATTCAAGATCTCAATCGCCGTGGCCGCGAGCTCAACCTCGCCGGTGGACATGCGCGGATTCTCGGTGCCCGCCGGTCTGCGCCGAGCCGTCCCGGTGACACTGACCACCCATTCACTCCGGGTCGCGTCGGCGCCCCGGAAGGCTTCAGACTCGTCTGGGTTGAAGACCGTCTGCGTAACACCCCAGCGATCGCGGATGTCGAGGAATAGCACCCCGCCGTGGTCGCGCCGGCTGTTCACCCAGCCGGAGAGTGTGACGGTACGTCCCACGTGCTCCTGCCTCAGATCACCGCAAGTTATTTCCTTCGCCACCGAACCTCCCCGTAGTGAAATGCCGAAGGCATCCGTGCCCTCGACTACGCCCGCTGCTGCACGACGTTGGGAACCGAAGTCGCGTCTCGCATGAGCGCCTTAGCCTCGTTCCACAGCAGATCCAACTCCTGTGCGGAGAGTTTCCGCAGGTCGGCGTGGCGGTCACGCGCCATCCGCTCGAGTGCGCGGAAGCGACGCTCAAACTTGACCGTCGCTAGCCGCAGCGCCTCCTCCGCCTCGATGTGGTGAAAGCGGGCCCAGTTGACAAGCACGAACAACAGGTCGCCTAGCTCCTCTAAGCGCTCGTCCGGGCCGGTTGCGGACGACACTTCTCGCAGCTCCTCGTCCACCTTCTGCCAGACCTCCTCCGCTGAGCTCCAGTCGAAGCCAGTCTTGGCGGCCCGCTGGCTCACGCTCTGTGCCCGGGCGAGAGCAGGCAGCGCAGCCGGCACACCGTCCAGCATGGAATGCTCCGAGTCGCCCCGTGCCTCTCGCTCGTTCTTCTTGATCTCCTGCCAGTTCGCCAGCACCTGCGCGGCGCTGTCGGCCTGTGCCTCTCCAAAGACGTGCGGATGCCGGCGGATGAGCTTGGTGTTCAAAGTTCCTATAACATCGCCTATGTCGAAGTCGCTGTCCGAATAACCTATCTCACTATGCAGCGAGACCTGGAGCAGCACATCGCCCAACTCCTCCTCCAACTCCGCCGCATCGCCCGTATCGAGAGCCTCCATGGCCTCGTAAGCCTCCTCAAGCAGGTGACGCTTGATCGAGCCGTGGGTCTGCTCGCGATCCCACGGGCAGCCATCGGGCCCTCGCAGGCGAGCGATGATATGGGTAAGCCCGTAGAAATGCCGACTGGGGAAGTCGAGAGCGAGCGGCGCCACATAGGCAGTTGTCAGGTGGTCTATTGCAACGCCACGGTCCAGGTCCTCCAGAGGAACCTCTTGACGCGGCCGACCAAGGCCCGCCTGAACCAGACTCACCGACCAGTCCGCTGGGTAGCTGGACAGGAGAAATAGCTTAACTGCGGAGGCGAGCGACTGGCTCCACATGCCACTGATGAGCAAGGGCAGGTGAGGGTTCAGAAACTGGGAGACCACGCTTGGCCTCTGATCGAGCAGGTGAGCAAGCTCCGGCGCGTCCACAACTTGGAGCCCCGAATCGAAAGCATCAACTCCGAGCTCCAGCTGAGCGGCTTCGAGGGAGGATATCCCCGGCACCAGCCGTAACTCGACGCCCTCGCGCGAGCATCGCTCGCGAAGGTGTGCCACGGAGCGTTCCCCTGTGCTGGCGCTACCGGGTACCGCGTACACCACCTCCGTGTCTGGCGCTTCGTGAGCCGCGGCAACGAGTCGCTCGGCGATTTCCGAGTACACGTCGTCAACGGAGTCGAGCGTGTTGTACAGGTCGTCGAAGCTCCGGACGCGCTGGCCAAGCGTTAGGGCCGTGACCGTCGGGTGCTTTTCCGTGCGCACCCATACTTGCGGCGCGGCTTCCAGCAGCCGGCTGGCTGCGACAGTCAGCAGTGACGCATCACCTGGCCCCAGACCCACCACGGCGATACGGGGCGCGGTCATCCCCGGCTATCCTCCTCACCGTCGAGCTTGAGGACGGCCATGAATGCTTCCTGCGGAATTTGTACGTTCCCAACTGTCTTCATACGGGCCTTGCCCGCGCGCTGCTTCTCAAGCAGCTTGCGCTTGCGGGTGATATCGCCGCCGTAGCACTTGGCGAGCACGTTCTTGCGCATCGCCCGGATCGTCTCTCTGCTGATTATCTTGCTGCCCACCGCGGCCTGCACGGGTATCTCGAACATCTGCCGTGGAATTAGATCGCGCAGCCGGTCCACCAAGAGCTTGCCACGCTGATAGGCGTCGTCCCGATGGACTATCATCGAAAGCGCGTCCACGGGCTGGGTGTTGACAAGCACATCGAGCTTGACCAGGTCCGCAGGTCTGTACGCGGCGAAGGAGTAATCCAGCGAGGCGTAGCCCTGTGTCCGGCTCTTCAGCTGGTCGTAGAAGTCCGAGACGATCTCGCTGAGCGGTATATCGTAAGTGAGCAGGACCCTGTTCTCCTCAAGGTAGTCTAGCTTGGAGAATTCCCCCCGGCGCTTCGTCACGAGCTCCATGACCGCTCCGATGTACGTTGACGGGACCACCACGGTTATCTGCATCCACGGCTCTAAGACGCGCTTCACGCGCTGAGGAGGCGGCATCTCGGTGGGGTTGTGCACGGCCAGCGTGTTTCCGTCGGTGGTCTCGACTTGGAATTCCACGCTCGGCGCGGTGGTGAGCAGGTCCAGGTTGTACTCGCGCTCCAACCTCTCCTGGACGATCTCCATATGCAGGAGACCCAGGAATCCGGCGCGATATCCGAAACCAAGGGCAGCGGAAGTCTCCGGCTCGTATGCCAGGGCGGCGTCATTCAGCTTCAGTTTCTCAAGAGCGTCACGGAGAAGGGGATAGTCCTCGCCGTTGACGGGAAAGATGCCGGCGAACACCATCGGCTTTGCGGGCTGGTAGCCGGCGAGCGGCTCGCTGGATCCGTTGCGGTCCAGCGTCATCGTGTCGCCCACCCGGCATTCGCCGACCACCTTGAGGCCCGTCGCGATGTATCCTACCTCGCCGGTCTCCAGGACACCGGTCGAGCGAAGAGCCGGAGCAAAGTAGCCGAGCTCTGCCGCCTCCGTAACCTTGTTGTTCGACATCAGCCTGATACGATCGCCCTGCCTGATACTGCCGTCAACGACGCGGACGTATGCTATAACGCCCTTGTACTGGTCATAGTGCGAGTCGAAGATCAACGCGCGCAGCGGGGCGTCCGGCGAACCGCATGGGGGCGGTATCTTCTCCACGAGGGCCTCGAGTACGTCACCAGCGCCCGTGCCCAGCTTCGCGGAGACGGGGATGACATCGTCGGCCGGCAGCCCGACGACCCGCTCTATCTCGTGCGACACAGCCTCGACGTCAGCGCTCGGGAGGTCGATCTTGTTGACGACCGGAATGATTTCCAGGTCGGAGCCAAGGGCCAGATAGACGTTCGCGAGCGTCTGGGCCTCTATGCCCTGCGTCGCGTCCACGACGAGCACGGCGCCCTCGCACGCCGCAAGGCTTCGGCTTACCTCGTATGAGAAGTCGACGTGTCCGGGGGTGTCTATGAGGTTCAGCTCATACGTCTGTCCGTCTTTCGCTGCGTACTGCATGCGTACGGCGCGCGCCTTGATCGTGATACCCTTCTCGCGCTCGAGATCCATGGAATCGAGCACCTGCTCGACCATCTCCCTCTCAGTGAGGGTGCCGGTTATCTGGAGCAGGCGGTCAGCGAGGGTAGATTTCCCGTGGTCGATATGGGCGATGATGGAGAAGTTACGTATTAGTTCTTGGCGCAAGACCTCAACCGTCAGCTCTCTGGATTCACTCTATTCAAGCGTTAGGGAGAGCGCAAAGTCAAGTTGCCCGGCTGTCGGAGGCTTTGCTATAATGCCGGGTTGCATTGGTATAGATAACTTGTTGGAGGTCGGCCCTTTGGCGAACATCAAGTCGGCGATCAAGCGCGTGAAGGTTGCGGAGAAGAAGCGCATGCGCAACAAGCCCGTACGCAACCGTGCCCGCAACGTGGTAGCGAGCGTCCGGAAGGCAGTTGCCTCCGGAGACGTTGACGGCGCAACGCAGGGCTTGCCTGCCGCGTTCAGCGCGCTGGACAAGGCAGCGAGGAAGGGCATCATACACCCGAACAACGCTGCTCGACGCAAGAGCCGGCTGGCGAAGGCACTGGCCAAGGCGAGAGAGGCCGCGTCCTCCTAGAGGCGCCTAGCGCAGGCTTCCACCACGAAGAACTCGAAGGCCGAGCTAAGCTCGGCCTTTCCCGTTTTAGACCGCAGATCGAGATCGACAAGTGCGGACAGCAACCGGCGTGGCTCGCCTGGCTGAAAGTTCCGCAGGGCCGCAGATGTCTTGCGAGCGACGAACGGCTTCATGCCCGTCGAGGACGCCAGCGCGTCAGCTCCCTGGCCCCGGTAATCGTCGGCCACCACGAGGTTGCGAAGCTGGGACGCGACAGCGCCCATGACCTGCTGCGGTACCTGGCCCCGCTCGAGCAGCGATCGGAGCGACCGGAGGCTGCGCGCGCTGTCGCGCGCAAAAAGAGCGTCCGTGAGATCCCAAACCGCAACCTCGAGAGGGATATCCACCAGGTCGCGTACGTCGCGTTCAGCGATCTGCTTCTCCGGGGCCTTGTAGGCGAGGAGCTTGGATAGCTCCTGTTCCAAGCGAAGGGGGTTATCGGCCACAGCCTGAGCCAGCAGCGCGGCGGCATTGCGATCGATACTCCCACCCGCATCACGAACCTGCATCGCTATGTACGAGGGCAGCTGCGCGGCGTCAGGCATCGAATACTCCTCAACCTTTGTCAGGCTCTTCAGCGCGTTTGCGGCGGCGCTGGAACCGAGCCTTCTGCGCTCGACAAAGATTAAAATCGTCGTGTCCGGCACGGCGGGGAGGTATTTCTTTAGATCGGCAACCAGCGCGGCGTCGGCCGGCTTCGCCGGCGTCTCCTCGCTCGCTTTGTCGGAGAAGCGGCGCAGCAGTCCCTTGACCAGCACCACACGGCGATCACCCAGAAAGGGCATCGTGTCGCACGCCGCGCGCAGCTCCTCCACGGAAACAGCAGCGCCGTCGAGCTCAAGGAGGTTTAGCGAGGACAGATCGCCAGGTACGTGCTCTTCTACAAGAGCCTGCTGGCGGACAGTGATGCGGGACGAGTCGTCGCCGCATAAGGTGATGACCAAAGGCGTTGCTCCGGACAAAGTGATACCCCGCAGCCGCGCGCCGGGTTTTGAACCTGCAAGAGCAGGTGGGCGCCTACCTCTGTACTCTGCGTTACTCTAGTCGGGACTGTGACATCCCCTCGTGCTTACGCTTGTACCGTGAGCGATCAGCTCCCAAGTTTTGAGTGTTGGTTCAAAACTTCCATGGCGTCCGCGGCTTTCGTTGCGGGGTGCCACAAACAATTTAGCATATCGGGCACTCCTGCACAAGCTGCAATAGCGGCGGCTCACACGTGTTGAGTACTGGCGTCGCACGCACGCAACAACGTGATGGGAGGACAAGGGCACGCTGAGGGTAGAGTGGTTTGCGAAGGGGGATTGGCGTTCGCTGGCTTCCTCACCACCGAACAGGGGAGCGGGTGACGGGAGTCGAACCCGTGCCAAGTGCTTGGAAGGCACCTATGATACCGCTTCACCACACCCGCAATTTGCCGGTCGGGGTGAGAGGACTCGAACCTCCGGCCTCACGCCCCCAAAGCGCGCGCTCTAGCCAAACTGAGCTACACCCCGGCACTGGATACACAAACTTAACAGAACGCCCGGCTGCTCGTCAAGCGTCACTCACGCCCCACGGCGGGTCGTTCTACCGCACTTCGTACAGGGCGCCTTCATCAGAGCTCCACACCCTTTGCAGGTGGCCGGCGAATGGGTCGCGCACCGGCAGCCCCTGCTCCCGCTGCATCTCGCGCTCGAGGCGACCATAGTACGCATAGCGAACGTCGAGCCGCTGGAGCGCGGCGATATCGGGACCGCGATTCGAGGAAGTGTATGCCTCCGTGACAAGACGCTCCCTCTCGCTCAACGCGTCGAGCAGTTCCGGCTGACCAGCGCGCCATTGACGCTCGTGGTTAGCCCAGCCAAGCACCGTCGGGCGGCCGGCGTAGGTACTGACTCGGCCGTACAGGCTGTACGGGCCGCCGGTAGCCTCCAGGACACCATCTTCAGGGGCTGAGTGCCATCGTAGCCATTCCACCGCTAGCGCGGCGCCTGGGTCCTCCTCCTGAAGGAAAGCGGTCGCATCCAGTCCCTTCACGTCTCCGCCCGCGCGCGCGCGAACCCCGGCGTACGGATACGCGAGCGCCAGCACGAGGAGTAGAGGGAGGAGGGCAATACCCGGCCTGATGACGATCCGACCGCGCACCGTGAGCCGCAGGCGCTCCACGGCCGCGAGAAGCAGCAACACGGCAGAGATACCCAGCAACTGCCAGGCCTGGTAGTAGACCTTGAACACGGTGTTCATCCTGTTCTCGAAGACGTCCCGGAGGTAGAGCAGCTCCGGCAGAACGATGAGCCCCAGTCCCATGGCGGTGAGAGCATACCCCCATCTGAGGGTGACGATCTGTGCGTTGATTGCCAGGAGCCAGCAAAGCACCACGACCGGCACAAGGAGCAGCACAGGGGCCGATAAGGCAAGCGCCAGTGAAACTGCCAGGAGCGTCACCAGCACGGGCCAACGCCACACGCTACGGCTGGAGCCGAGGACGAGAACGAAGAGCGAGACGACAACGATAGCCAGCTGGATCCCCCAGACCCTGAGAAACTCGCCGACCTCCGAGCGGTCCCACCACACCGGCCCCACTACCTTGCCGAGCGAGGCTGCAACCGGTAGCGACGCGATGTTTGGAGGGATCTCCGCGGAAGCAGAGACCGGCGCATCAAACCGGCTCGCGAAGGGCAGAGCGACAACAGTCCCGAGGACCACGATGAGCGCGAGGGCCACGACGGCACGGTGATACCGCAGGTGGCGGCAGTTGCCGCAGGATCCGAGCAGTGAGGCTACGACGGTCACCGACGCGATCACCGGCACGTCCCAGGAGTTTGACATATAGAGCCAGCCGCAGACCGCACCGGCCACCGCGGAGGTAACCGCGAACTGGGGGACCGGGCGCGCGGCGGATAGCAGCAGAGCCAGCGAGCAACCAAGACCCAGACCAAACAGCGGCATGGCGAGCACGTGGGGATGCAGGTCCCCCAGCAGGAAGCTGAACGCCGGGAACTCGTTGATGGTCTCCACGCGGCCACGTCCAGGGATCTGGTCGTAGATCACGCGGGTAGACGCTCCAAACCAGTCGAAGACATCGGGACTGCTCAACCGCCGCGCTACCTCCTCGAGTGCCGCTGGATTGCCCATCAGCAGCACGAGGACCGGCGCGGAGGTTGCCGCGAGAACACGGGGCAGCCCGGCGGTTGTTCCCGCGGACACGGCGTTGTAAGCCAGCCCTCCTATGGTGACGGCGGTCACAGCCCAGACGCCCGCGAGCGCCAGGTTGAAGGCAATCGGCGGCTCGACACCGGACAGCCGCGCCACAAAGGCGTTCATGAAGAAACCGAAGTAGTAGTAATTGACACGCTCACCAGCGAGCCACAGGTCCGGTGGTGGCATAGTGGCGGCGGAGTAGGTGCTCTGGAGCAGCATATACTCCATGGGCTTCTCAGTCTGTGACGCGTGAGGGATGAAAGCCCGCAGTAGCACTAGGGCGGCGAACGCTACACTGAAGGCCGCTTCCACCGAGAGCACGTGGATCCATCGCTCGTTGAAGAATGCCCGCCACGCACGTCCGTAGCCTCCTCTGTGGAGGAGGAGTGCCGCGGCTGAGGCCAGCCCTAGCACGGCCGCTGCGAGGTAGGAGGACGATGTGCCGAACTCCACTAAGCCCGTTGCCGCGCCAAGCCAGGCGAGCCAGCTGGACAGCGTCCAGCCCAGCGCTCGGGAGAGCGTGTAGCCTCGATCGGGCAGGGAACGGAAGGCTAGTCCGGTGAGCGGCAGCGAGAGGAGACCGAGCAATGAGAGAGTCAGCCACCACCGCAGCGCCTCAGCCATCGGCACCCGCGAAGTGTACTAGGCGATCCGCTGACCAGCGCCAGGTAGGCGGCACCTCATACACGGTGACGCCTCTGTTTGAGTACGCCACGTCGAGGACGCCCTCCCGCGCCATCCGGTCAAACTTCGCCAGGCCGCGTCGAGACCCGTAGGGCTCAACGTTGGAGGCATCGCCGAACTCGTGTAAGCGCTCCACGGGCCCCACGTAGATATATCTCACGTCGTATCTCAGGACCACCTCCAGCGCCCGGCGTGGGCTCGGCGAGTTGTAGAGGTCGCGCACATCGGCGTTGCGGCGTGCCACCGGCTCAGGGTAACGTTGCTGCGACTCGTGGTTGTCCCAGCCGACGACCGCGGGCAGGCCGGTGAAGGCGCTGATCCGGCCACCGTTCCCACGATACGGTCCTATGCCCGCCTCCACGATAGTGGCAGGTTCTCTTATGTTCTCCCGCATCCACAGGATGGCCTCGTAATCGTCCCCATACCGCTCGACGCGCCCAGACTCGTTCTGAAGAGTTGCCGTCCTCATGTACGCCTCGCCGTCGAGGGTGGCGCCGGTGGGCGGCTCCGGAAACCGATATCGCACGCGTGCCGCGGTGCCGTACACCGGATACACGAGCGATGCGGCGACCAGGACCGTAACGATAGCCATGGGCCCGAGTCGAGCCAACCGCGAACGAGCCCCGCTTAGACTCAGGTAAAGCAGCCCCGCGCAACCGAGGGCGAGAAGCAGCCAGCTCTGCAGGCCGAACTTGAAGATTGTGTTCTGCCTGTACCAGTCGCTGCCTTCGAGAAAGTCTTTGAGATAGAGCACCTCGATCCCGGCCCATATCAGCGTTCCGCCGGCCGCCAGCCCAGTCCAGACCAGCGCCGGCGCGGATCGCCGGTCATGCCAGGCGGCGAGGAGCAGCCACGAGAGCAACGAGAGGAGCAGGACGAGTACCCACTGCTCCGATCCTCTGAGTAGCACTGCCGCCGCGAGCAGTAGCGGCAGTCCGAGGGTCGCAGCTCGGGCTCGCGGTCCGGCGTGCCAGGCTCGGGTGACGGCGTGCCAGCCTGCCAGAAAGAGGAACAGTCCCAGCATGTTGAGGTAGATTGTGGGCCGCGTCGGCGTGGTCACCAACCCGATCTCCCCGTAGAAGCTCTTGAAGGACCTAAAGAACGGGAAGTAGCCGATGCCCGCAACCAATGCGACGATGCCGAGCGATGCGAGTGCGCCCGTGGCGCGCCTGCGGAGCGTGTCACCACTGCACGCCCAATACAAAGTTGTCGCGAGGGCGAATAGGCCCGTATAGGCGGGCACGTCCCAGGGGTTGGTTACGACCAACGCACCGGCTAGCAAACCACCCAGTACGGAGACGACGATCGTATCCCGCGCTGACACTAGTTCTCTACGAGCAACCAGGAACGCGCCCAGCAGCACGAGGGCGAGCCCGAGCGGCATGGCGATCATGTGGGCGTGGAGGTCTCCATACAGGAAAGTAAAGAACGGAAACTCGTGGATGAAGAACGCGCCTTCCAGTCTGGTGCTCCGCCAGAAGTCGAACGTCCTCCATAACTCCGCCACACCGTCGTCTCGCATCGACTGAATGAGCTGTACGCCGCCGTCAAGGTTGCCGACCAGCAGCACGAACAGCAGGGAGAGCCCTCCGACAACTCCTGCCGCACCACGTCCCCACTGCCGGGCGAGAGTGTACCCGATTGCGGCTGAAAGCGTGCCGGTCCAGGCCCAGACCGTCGCGACAGCTAGCGAGAATCCGTACTGCGGTCCCACGGAGGCGAGACGCATCAGATGCGCGGCGAGCCACTGCCCGAAGTAGTAGTAGTTGATGTACCCTCCGGAGTACCAAGGGTCGTATGGTGGAAGCCGTGAGCTACGTAGCACGCCGTTCAGGAAAGCAAGTTCCATAGGCTTCTCGCCGCCGAAGATCGGGTGCCAAAGGTCCGGATTTGCCGCTCGCAGCAGCGCTCCAGCCGCGAAGAGTCCCAAGAACAGCAGCTCGAAGCCGAGCATGGCACGCCAGGCGGAACCGAGATCCCTTCGGACCGCTCGTCTGCGGGCCAGCGAAGTCGCGAGAGCCGCGCACACAAGGATCAAGGCATTGGTTCGGGCGACACCTGGAGTAGCGGGCAACATTTCGAGGGACGCTGCCCACCACACAAACCAGGCCGTGGCAAGCACACCGATAAGCTTGCTGAGAACCCAGCCTCTATCGGGCAACCCCGAAAGTATAGGGAGAAGCAGGATCCATGTGGCCAGGCCGAGTAGCTCGAGTACGAGCAGCCAGCTCGCCACCGCCGCCGCACCGGTGAACGAGCCGCTAAAGTACGGCAGCGCCCTCTCGTAGCCCTGGCGCAGCGGCGTTAACAGCAGGGACTTATCTGCCTCGCCATGGCGCTCCGCCACCCAGGGCGCCTCTACGGCATCCGCGAAGAGGGCCTGCAGCTCCCAGGATGCGACGTTGCGCTCCTTGCGGAAAATGGTCACCGGGGGGTGGTCGTACACGGAAAAGCTCTCGTCCGCGCTCGTCTCGCTTACCCGCCGCGAACCGAGACCGGGACTCTCGACGAAACTCGCTACCTTGCGAAAGCCTAGCCGCTCCTCGAAGAGCAGCTCGTAGTAGCGTGTCGCCACCGCATAGCGCCATGGGGAACGCGGGATGGAACCGTATAGCCGATTGCTCGCCAGCACGATGTAATCGGATGAGGCGAGAGCCTGCTCTACCTGCAGCAATTTCTCGGACGGCGCCAGGTCATCATACATCTCGATAGATACGCGTTCGTAATCTCCACCGGAGCGACCGGGTAGATTGAGCGGCAGCTCACGATCCCAGTGCTCGACACCTATGGAAGCGCCACTCGGGATGTTGGCGTACATCCACTCCGATGCCTGGACCCAGGTGTGGGGTCGCGTGTAGATCCGCGCAAAGGCAGCGACCCACAGCGCAGAGCCGACGAGCACCGCCGCCATGGCAAGATATCCGATCCGTGCGCGGACGTACGAGCCCGTGCCAGCGACGGCCCGCAGCCGATCGAGCAAGCCCCACAGTGCCGCCGACGCGAGGAGCAGGAGCACCGGCGTTACCGGCAGCATGTAGCGCAGCCACTTCGCCTCCAGCGTCAGCACGCAGAGCATGTAAGGGGTGATCCACGCCAGTAGTACCAGCACGCGAGTGTCACGGCGCGTCGCTCTGGCCATACCCCAGCTGAGACCCGCGAGCACCGCTATGCCTAAGGGAAGGCCCACACCCCACCGGACGTACTGGCTGAAGTGATACCACACCGGCACGGTCCCGATGTACTGGCGCGTGTACGGCAGGTCGATGTCGCCGGCCTGTATGCGGCTCTCGCTCCGAATGTTGTCGAGGTATGCAGCGAAGTTGGCAACCACATACGGCTCCCACACGGCCCAGGCGAGCAAAGCGGCAAGGCCCGCCAACAGACAGAGTTGGAGGCCGTGACGCGCTCCTATTAGGAGCGTTCGATGCGATGAAGCGTTCGAGTCCGAACGCGCAACAGCACCGCCAAACGCCAGGATAAGTAGCCCCGCCGTGGCGAATGCCGCCGCACTCGGCTTGGTGGCGACCGCTAGGCCCATAAACAGGCCGGCAGCCAGGGCCGAACCGCGCGCACCCGTCTGGAGAGAACGCACCACGTAGAGCAGCGCCAGGGTGAGAAACAGCGTCATGAGCGGCTCGGCCACGTAGTAGTGGCTGTACTGGACCTGCAGCACGGTCAGCGCCGAGAACGCCGCCGCGAGCAGACCCACATGCGTGTCGAAGAGGCGACGGCCGAGGGCGAAGAGCGCGAGAACCGTCCCGACGTCCGCAAGTGCGGAGACCGGGCGTCCTACCCGGTAGATGCGGTCAAACGAAGCGTAGGCGGGCTCACCGGTTAGCACTGCAACCACGCTCGACAGCGCTTTCAGGCCGTAGACGAGCAGCGATCCGTAAGAGTAGCTAAGTCTGTTGCCATCCTCAAGCCGGCGCGGGTTCATCGGACTGCTGTCGGCCGGAAGTAGACCGGAAATTTCCGAGGGCCAGGACAGCCGCTCGGACGCCACCTGAACGATGTGTAACTCGTCGGGATGCGCGTAATGGCCTCCGTCCCAGTTCTGGTCGAACAGCCGCGGAACGAGCGCCACGAGCGTTATCAAAACCAGCAGTGAGAGGGAGAACGTGGAGAGGGGCTGGGAACGCCCGGCCGCGGGGCGAGGCTGTACAAGCATATCTGCGCCATTGTAGCATGGCGCTCATGGCCTCCCCCCTCTCCGCCATCTTCTTCGGCTCCTCGGACTTCTCCGTGCCGGTGCTGCGCGTGCTGCTGGACAGCGGGTACGACGTAAGAGCCGTATACACCCAGCCGGACCGACCGGCGGGCCGAGGACGGACGCTTCATGCTTCACCTGTCGCCACAGCAGCGCGGAATCTGGGACTCCGCCTTGAGCAGCCGGAGAAGATCCGCGAGGATTCGGTGCTCGGCACGCTTCGCGCCTATGCTTCGGACGTGGTCGTGCTCGCGGCGTACGGCCTGTTGATCCCGAGGCCGGCCCTCGAGATCCCTCCCCTTGGGTGGATAAACGTACACCCGTCTCTGCTGCCGCGATACCGGGGGGCGTCGCCCGTCGTCGCCCCTATCCTCGCGGGTGATGAGGAGACGGGCGTATCACTTTTCAAGATGGGCGTGGGACTCGACGACGGACCCGTGCTCGCTCAGGAGAAGGTAGCTATCGGCCGGCACGAGACGGCTGGAGAGTTGACAAGCAGGCTGGCACAGGTCGGAGCGCGCATGCTACCTCCAACCCTGGCGGCTATGGCGGAGGGGCGGGCGGTAGAACAGGAGCAGGAGCACGACCGCGCTTCGTACGCGCCGAGGCTGTCGAAGGAGAGCGCTTTACTCGACTGGTCGAAACCAGCCGAGCTGCTCGAACGCGAGGTCAGGGCGTACAATCCCTGGCCCGTGTCGCACACGTTTTGGAACGAACGGCAACTACGGGTGCTGAGAGCCGAGAGGCTGAAGAACGAGCGCCACCTAGGGATTGGTGAGGTAGGCGTTCAGGACGCCTCCGGCCTCCCGCTCGTGGGTTGTGGCGAGGGCGCGCTTCTGCTGAGGGAGGTGCAACTGGCCGGAGGCAAACCTATGGCAGCAAAGACGTTCCTTTTGGGACGGCCGGATCTGCGGGGTGCGGTCCTCGGGCCTCAGCGACTCATAGAACCGAGCAACGACAGCTGAACGTCGTCGGATGGCGGCTCCCAGACGAGGCTGGGGCGGTCGCGGTCAGTAATGAGCACCTCAGGCGCGACTCCCTCGCCCGCGAGATACCTCAGCACGCCGCTCCGGGCCTCTCGCTTTGTGTTGTTCGTGCGGGAGAGATGCGCGAGCCAGAAGGTCTGAGGACGGCTGCGAAGCACCATACCGATAAGCTCAGCGGACTGCCTGTTGGAGAGGTGGCCTCGGTCACTGAGAATCCTCCGCTTGAGGTGCTGAGGATACGGACCTTCGATGAGGCGACGGGTCTCGTGGTTGGCCTCAAGTACGACCAGATCCGCGCTCGAGACCGGCTCGATAAGCTCGGGCGTGACGCTGCCGAGATCTGTAAGCACCGCGACCCGCATGTCCCCAGTGTCTACCAGATAACCAACCGGTGACGCCGCGTCGTGGCTTACCGGAACGGAGCTTACCTCGAAACTTCCCAGCGTTACCGGCTCGCCTGTACTGAAGCGGACCTGCTGGACCGCGCGGCCCGTCAGACACACGCGGTCCAAGGTAGGTGGATTCCCCACAAGCGGGGCTTCCATACGGACCGCGGCCCCTTCGGCACCGCGAGTGTGATCCGTATGCTCGTGTGTGAGCAAGATGCCGTCGAGAGAACCTGGACGCAAGCCGCGCTCGCCGAGCAGGGCTAGCAGCTTACGAGTGGAAAGACCAGCGTCCACGAGGATAGCGCGGTGGTTGTACTCAACTAGGATGGAGTTGCCTGAACTGCCGCTGGCAAGACACGTTACCCTGAGCGTCGGATATTCCTCCTCGGTGTGCTCTGGGACTATACACACCGTTCCGCGAAGGTGTCAAACAAAGGCCAGGCCCCCCTCGAATTGCTTTACCGACCCATGCTGCTGTGATAAAATACCGCCACCGATGAAAGAGATTCGAGGCTGATGGGGCGCGTGCTCGCGATCGCGAATCAGAAGGGTGGGGTCGGTAAGACCACCACGGCGCTCAACCTCGGCGCCGCGCTCGCGGAGCGGGGTAAGCGCGTTTTGCTTGTGGACTTCGACCCACAGGCAAGCCTGACTCTCTCACTCGGGTACCATCCGGACGAGCTCGAGTCCACCATCTACGACGTGCTGGCGGCGACGATCGAAGAACGTCCTGCACCGAGGCTGGGTGACATAATAGTCAAGACGAAGCAGAAAGTATTTCTGGCGCCGTCCAACATTGAACTGTCTCAGGGCGAGTTGGACCTGTTCAGGGCTACGCTGGGCGAGCTCGTCCTGCGCGAGATGATCGAAAAGGTGCGAGCACAGTACGACATGGTCATCGTGGACTGCCAGCCATCGCTGGGGCTTCTGACGGTGAACGCGCTGGCCGCAGCCGACGCGGTCCTGATCCCGCTGCAGGCTGACTATCTGGCGATGAAGGGTGTTGACCTGCTGCTCCGTACTGTGACGCAGGTCCAACGCAAGCTGAATAGGGGTCTAAGGATAGAGGGAGTGCTACTCACCATGGCGGACGTCCGCACGCTGCACTCCAGGGACGTCATCAGCACCGCCCGAGAGGCTCTGCACGGCTCTGTGCGAGTGTTTGAGACGGTGGTGAGGCTCAATGTGAAATTGAAGGAAGCTCCGATGGCCGGTCAAAGCGTGCTGACGTACGCGGGGGATACCTCCGCGGCGAGGGCATACCGAGAGCTGGCCAGGGAACTAGATGGAGAGGCGGCATGACGAAGAGAGCCAGGATGACGAACGACGCGGCCCGTGCCACCTTCACCTCCCTAAAGGGGCTGATGGCAGCGGTGCCGGAGGAGCAGGAAAGCGTCGAGACCGGGCAGGTACTTGAGTTGGAGCTGGGAAGGATCCGTCCGAACCCGAACCAGCCACGGAAGAGCGACTCCGCAGGTTTCTCGGAATCGAGCCTGGAGGACCTGGCAGCCAACATCCGTGAGCACGGCCTTCTACAGCCGATACTCGTAAAGGATACGGGGCGCTTCTACCAGATCGTCGCGGGCGAGCGCCGTTACCGCGCCTGCCAGTTGCTTGGACTTGAACGTGTTCCCGTGCGCATAGTCGAGCCTCGAGATGAACAGGATGAGCTGCAGATAGCGCTCGCCGAGAACCTCCAGCGTAAGAACCTCGGCGCGCTGGAAGAGGCCCTGGCGTTCCGCACTCTCATACGTCGCTTTGGGCTCTCGTACCGTGACCTTGCGCGCCTGGCGGGACGAAGCGTCGCCCACGTCCACGGTCGCCTACAGCTGTTGGAGCACGAGGACGTGCGGGTCGCCGTCGAAGAGAAGCGGCTGGGGATTGCAGACGCCATCCAGCTTGCCCGTGTGCCTGATGAAGCGAGTCGCAAGGAGTTGCTGCAGGCGGCCGCTGACAGCAGCCTTCGTGGCGCGGCGCTGCATCGACAGGTTCAGGTCTTCCTTGGGGAGTTGACGCCCGCGACCGCGGAGGCCCAGGAGAGGGCAGAGCGGGGTGACGCGGAGGCTCCGTCGTTAGGTGGAGCGCTGGCCCTCATCGAGCAGTTGCCGGAGGAACTCTCGGAGGACGACCTGCGGACATTGTATACGCTCACCGCGCGAGCGGCGGAGCGGTTGGGCCTCAGGCTGAGTCCTGCCGGCAGCGAGAGTCCGGCGGCACCACCACCGCCTCAAGAGCATACCCGTCATGCACCTGAGCCGATCAGCGCCGACAGCAGGAAGGTTATCGCGCGGGCAAAGGAGTTCCGCGACGACAGAGGCTACACGCTGGTGAACCTCATCCGCGTCTACTGGATGAACCTTGAGCGGCGCGGCTACATCTTCACGCCCGGCGAGTGGAGGGCCGTGCCGGCATCGGACGGTCGCTACCTGACCAGCTTCAGCTACAAGCTCGACGAAGAGCCGCGAGTACTGGAGTGGATGTACCAACCCGACGGCTCGATGGAGCCCGCGAACGATGACGCGCGCGCCTTGTTAGGGTAGCGGCCGCTCCCCATAGATTGCGCGGCCAACACGCACTATAGTGGCTCCTTCCTCGATCGCAACCTCGTAGTCGTCTGTCATGCCCATCGAGAGGCCATCCCCGAGCGCCGGATGCTCGGCCCTTAGCTCTTCCGAGAGGAGTCGTAGTTGCGCGAACACAGGTCGTGCTCGCTCTGGATCTCCAAAAGCGGGGGCAATGGTCATCAATCCTCCCAGTTTCAGATCTGGAAGAGTAATGATATGCGCAAGCTGTGCCCGCAACTGTGTAGGTGAGAAGCCGGCCTTCGTCGGCTCGGCGGCCACGTTCACCTGAAGGAGCACGGTTGCCGAACGGTCGCCTACCAGGTCGGAGATCCGCCGCGCAACCTCCAGGCTGTCGCAGCTGTGGATGGTATCGAACAGGGCTAGCGCCCTGCGAGCCTTATTCCTCTGCAGTTGACCGATCATGTGGAGGACGACCCCGGGCTCGCGGGTGTTGCCCCATTTCGCTTCGGCTTCCTGGACGCGGTTCTCCCCAAGGTCCATCACCCCTGCCCTGGTCACCGCAAGGGCGCGCTCCAATGGTTGGGTCTTGCAGGCAGCGACAAGCCTGACGGCCCCTGCCTCGCGTCCCGAGCGCACTGCGGCATGGCTACACCGCTCCAGTACCCGTGCAGCGTTATCGGTTACCCTTGCAAGGTCGCTCAGGGCAGGATCCCCGCCAGGGCGGCAAACCGCATCGTCGTCTTATCCCGACGGTACGAGTGGTAGCCAGTGATGCCGCAACAGGTGCACTCCGCGTCCTCCGCGCCGAAGACTTCATCTACGCCGCAGCGGTGCAGCTGGGCAGCAATCATGGCGTGCAGGTCGAGATACAGCGCTCCGTCGTGACACTCGAGGAAGGGGGCGGCGAGCACGCGCTCCCGCTCGCTCAGGGTGTCCTCGGAGATCGCATAGCAGCAGGCGCGGACGCCTGGACCGATGGACGCCCTTAGTTCGCCGTGCTTCGAGCGGAACGTCTGCTCCATGGTTGCCACCATAGAACCCGCAATGTTGGCCACTGTGCCGCGGCGACCGGAGTGGGCAAGCCCCACGGCTCGGTTCTCCCGGTCCCAGACGACGATTGGTGGACAGTCGGCGTGCCTGGTCAGCAGTACCACGCCGGGAGTACTGGTTACCATAGCATCAGCCTCACCCTGGATTCCGCTCGGCGTGCCCTCGACGGGTAGCACTGTGGTACCGTGTACCTGCCGCAGCCACGCGAAATGCCCGATGGGAGCGGACTGAGTTGCCGCGAGGCGAGCGATCACCGGAGCGGGATCTCGCAGGTCCAGCGGTGCGCCGCCCGAATCGGTGGGCGCGGTGACTCCGGTAACAAGCCCGTCAAAGGGAGCACCAGGAAAGGGGTGCAGGGGCACGGAGAGATTCACGATAGCTCCTTCGGGTGTCCGGTGCTGACCAGGGGCGTAGGCGTGCACACGAGCCTAAAGCCGCGTGGCAAAATCGTCGCCGCTAGCCGTTCTGGTCCCGGCCGTCCTCGCGTGGTTCTTCCTGCACGTAGTCAAGGATTATCTGGTCTATGACCCGCTCGATGGGGGCCAGGTCGTCTGTGAAGGCCGCTTGATTAGGTTCGAAGGCCTGGAGGTTGCCCGATTCGTATGCGAGCTCGATCACCGCCCTCAGGCGGGGGTCGTCTGCTTTGGCTGCGTTCGCCCGAAACTGTTCGACGGTCATTGGCTCGCTAGTCGCGAAGACGAGCGTGTTGTAATACTGGTCGGTGTCTACAAAGAAAACGGACGGAAACACTGCGCCCATAGTACTGCCCATGGCGCGGGGAAGCCGGTAGTCCCCAGGGGTCCTGCCCGTGTTGATCACGACAACGCCTCCTGGGCGTAGCTTCTCGCGTACGGACTCAAAGAACTCTTTCGTCGCCAGGTGGAAGGGTATGTACGGCTGGCGGTAAGCATCGATGCCAACCACGTCATAGCGCTCCTCCGTCTGGAGCACAAAGCTTCGACCGTCCTGCACGTGGGCCTGGAGTTGCGGCTTGTTCATCTCAAAGTACCGGCGGCCCACTTCTACGATCTGGCCGTCAATCTCCACGCCGTCCATCTTCGCTCGGGGATAGACCGCCGAGTACTGGTTCGACACTGTGCCCGCGGCAAGACCTATGAGCAGAACGTTCTCGACCGGCTTTTCTAAGCCCTCGGGCCGGAACAGCGGCGCGAGCAGGAAGTAGTCCCATGGTCCGCCCGTAAGCATGTAATCAGGGTTGTATACGGAGTGTGTCGCCTGGCCCTCGTTGAGGATGAGGCGTCTAGTGCCCTGCGTGTCCTCAGTAACCTGAATGTAGTTGTAAGCAGACTCGTCCTCGTACAGAAGTCTATTACCCGCCTCTGCCGAGCGGATGCCGCCTCCATTGAAGAACACCACCAATAGCACGGCCAGACCGAGCATCGCGGCGTAGGGTACGGCCCGTCTCCCAACGGCCCTCAGTAGCCCGACGAGCGACAGAGAGAGCAGTAGTATGCCGAATACCCAGATGCTCGCACGGGTGCCGATCTCAGGCTGGAGGAAGAGAACTGGGAGAAAGGTGCCGACTATCGAGCCGACGGTCGACAGAGCGTACACGGAGCCAGCGGCGTTGCCCGCCCCGGAAACGTCCTGGACGCGCAGCCGAACCGCCCACGGCGAGACGGTACCCAGCAGTGTCAGCGGGATCGCGAACAGCAGCAGGATCGAGAAGAGTGAGCCGAGAAAGATGTTCTGTGAGAGCCTTGCGAAGCCCTGTGAAGACCAGGAGAGCAGCGGCTGGGCCACGATGGGTATGAGTACGATTGTGAACCCGGCCCAGGCTGTCAGCCTGTATAGCGCTTCGTGAGTGGGGTACCTGTCCGCCAGCCTGCCGCCGATGGTGTAACCGACGGTCAGGTAGATCAGCACCAGACCGATGAGTGCGGCCCAGATGAGGAGCGAGGTACCGAAGAAGGGCGCGAGCAGCCTGCTCGCGCCCATCTCAGTTGACATAACCGACGCACCCGCAAAGAAGACGACGAAGAGGAGTAGGGGGTCGCGGGGTGCTCGCATGCAGTAATCCTGTTCAGGCTAAGGCTAGTACTGCCCTATTATACCTGAGCGGGCGACTGCTCCTCCTCTGGCGTAGCTGCCCTGGAGTCTCCTCGGGTCGCGGAACCAGGCGTCAACTGGACGCTAGTCGCTCGGCCGCTGCTGGAGCGCTCCTTCATCTTGAGCTTGCCATCGAAGTAGCCGCCTTCCTGTACGACCAGGAGGTCTGTGTTGATCTCGCCCGTGACCACACCGGTCGGTGTGATCTCGAAGCGGCGCCTGCATTCCACCTTGCCGTTGTAGCGACCGGCGACGATGATGTCCTCGGCGTTCATGTCCGCCATGACCTGCGCGTTCTCCTCAATGTAAATGTGCTTGGAGGACTCAACGGAGCCTTCCACGCGGCCCTGTACGCGCACGCCGCGCTCGGACCTGTACGCACCATTGAAGAAGTCTTCAGCGCCAATCAGGCTCTCGTCGCCCGGGGCTGCCTGCGACCGTGGCTGAGGACGCCATTCCTCATTCGTCTGACGCATCGGCTTCCAGGCAAGTCCACCGGGAGTGATGTTAGCATTGGACGCCGCCGGCTGAGGCTGGGTCGCGTCAGGCGTAGCGGACTGTGGCTCCGAGTGCATATCGGGAGCGGTGTCGGTTGTAGCTTCGTCCTGCCCCTTGAGATCGCGTCGTCTTAGCATACGTATGTCCCTCCATGCACTACGGGGCGATGCCTGCCCCAACTTCCGATAATGACGCTTATGTAATGTCAGCCACTGTAGACCCGAACGCTACGTCTGCCCATGCCGCACAAGACCTCGTACGAGCTAAGGCCGCTGCGCTCAGCCAACTCCTCGGCGGTAACCCGCTCACTGTCCTGCGCGCCCATCAGCACGGCCTCGTCTCCGACGGATGCCTCACAGCCTTGCGGCAGCCCCACCACCAGGGCGTCCATGCACACGCGGCCGAGCACCCGGCACCGGTGACCCCCAACCAGCACGTCACCGCGGTTGCTGAGCAGCCTGGAGTAACCGTCGGCATAGCCACAAGCTACCACAGCGGCGCGGGTTTGTCGCGGCGCTACCCAAGTTTCCCCGTAGCTTACCCCTTCCCCGCGAGGCACGTCAAGTACCCGCGCGACCCTAGCTTTCACGGTCATGGCAGGCTTCAACGGCACCGTTCGGCCGATCAATGGCTGAGCACCGTACAGGGCCAGCCCGGGTCTGATTGCGTCGTAGCAGTCCTCGGATCCCGACAAAGCGGCCGCGCTGTTGGCAGCGTGCACTATAGGTGGACGCAGTCCCTGTCGCTCCAGCTCATTTACCAACTCCAAGAATCGGGAGGCCTGCCGAAGGTATGCTTCTCCCTCCGGCTCGTCGGCCGTCGCGTAATGGGTATATACGCCCTCGAGCATAATACCCGGCAGACCGCGCAGCGCGGACGCGAAGCGGGGCGCGTCCTCTATCGCCACTCCATACCGGTGCATGCCCGTATCGACCTTCAGGTGCACCCGAGCGCGGATGCCCGCGGAGTCGGCGAGCGCAGAGATGACGAGGGCCGATCGCCAGCCACATATCGTGACGGCAAGGTCTGCCTCGAGCGCCAGAGCGAGGTCTTGGTCCGTCGCGTGTCCTAAGACGAGTATGGGAACGCGGATGCCCGCCGCCCGAAGCTGCATTCCTTCACGCACGCGCGCCACTGCCAGCGCCCAGGCACCCGCTGAGAGGGCCGCCGAGGCGACGGGCACGGCGCCGTGACCGTAGGCATCGGCCTTCACAACGGCGATGAGTCTCGTTTCTGGCGAGCAGTTCGACCGGAGGAGTGACACGTTGTGACGCACTGCGGCGAGGTCGATCTCAAGCCAGGTCGGTTCGTCGGGCGCCGACAAAGCGGCAACGTCCGGGCGTGGCTCAGCTCGCGTGCTCACCCCGCCCGCCTCGCGTCCGGCAGCGCGCGTATCAGGTCGCCTGCGCCGACACAGTCGGCGCCCACTCGCTCGGTTGCAATTCGCGCCGCCCGTGCTCCGAGCACGAGAGCAGCCTGCGCCGCCAGCGGTGGCTCCATGCCCAGGGCGAGCGCCCATCCGCACAGGCCGGCCAGCACGTCTCCGGTGCCTGCTGTGCCCAGCTCCGGATGGCTTTCCGTCAGCACCTGTACCGCCCCATCCGGGCTGGCGACTACAGGATAGTCGCCCTTGAGCAGCACAGTCTTGCGCCAGGTTGATGCCGCCTTCCTCGCGACGCCGATCCTGTCCGCCTCCACCTCCTCCGTAGATATGTCAAGCAGACGGGCCATCTCGCCGGGATGCGGCGTCAGCAGTGCGACAGCCTCCGCGCTCTCGTGCCAGGCGTCCTGCGACGCCAGCGCATACAGACCATCGCCATCTACCATGACTGGCGGCAGCGAGTGACCTTGTGCTCCAGTCGTAGCCTCTCCGCCGGTGCGGAAGCCGACCGAGCGCTTCTGGTTTGAGGCCGGCGCTCCGAGCAACTGAAGCACGAAGGACTGCGTCTCCGGCTCTCGGTCGAGTCCGTTGCCGATGACGAGTGCCTTATACGAGCTGGCCTGCTCCCGCGCCTCTTCGAGCGCGAAGGGACCTATAGCGCCAAGCTCCGCTTCTGCAAGCGGCAGTAGCGTCTGTTCCAGCAGGTGCGCCGCAACAGGACCCAGGAGGGATCTCGGAAAACCCACCGTCACGTAGCCGGCGCCTGCGCGATGGGCCGCGAGCGCCACCATGACGGGCGCTAGTGGATACCTCAGGCTCCCGCCGATCACCAGCACTCGGCCGTTGTCGTTCTTGTGTGATCCGACCGCACGCCGCGGGAGTTCCACGTTAAGCGTGCTGTCGAAACCAGTCGTCCCCGCCTGCTGTAATCGTTCTTGGTCCAAGCCGATCCCTTCCTGCACTATTCTTCCCGCTAATGACGGTCCGCTGCCGCTAAACAGTCCGAGCTTGGGTAGCCCGAGCGTCACGGTCATGTCAGCTCTCAGCGCACGACCCATAATGGACCCTGAATCCGCGTTCAGACCGCTCGGGATGTCCACGGCCACCACATTGTGTTGGCTTGCTGCCCCCTGCCGTCGAGCCCTCTCCCTCTCGACCGCTTCGATGACAGAGACCGCCTCCCCCTCCAAGTCCCGTGATAAGCCGATGCCGAAAAGCCCATCCAGAACCACCGCCGCCTCGTTCAAGGCCGCGGCCAGACCTTCCAGGCGCAGAACGCCCTCGCAATCCGTCCGCTTCAGGCAGTAAAGGCGCGCCTGCCGTCCCAGCGCCGTCAGTCTCGCATACACCTTCACCGCATCGAGACCGTTGTTACCGGGGCCTGCGAGGACCAGCACAGATCCTGCATCGAAAGGCGGTCGCAGGAGGTGGCGAGTGATCGCATCGGCGGCTCTGTCGGTCAGCTCCTCCTTACTTACACCACGCGCGAACGCTGCAGCTTCTATCGCCCGCATCTGGTCCGCCGTCACGACCGGTCTCACTGGTCCGCCGTATCGTGTAGCCGAGGGGCGAGCGCAACGACGCTCGCGATGGCTGTTTCCCTCGAGTGAGTCAGGCTGATTTCCCATATCGTTATGTTGAGCAGCTCCGCTCGATCTCTTGCCCTGCCGTACAGCGTGAGCGTAGGCTTACCCCGCCGGTCGGGCAGAACCTCGATATCCTTCCAGCCAACGCCGCGTATCCCGGTGCCGAGCGCCTTCATTACCGCCTCCTTTGCGGCAAATCGAGCGGCCAGGGAGAGCGGCTTGTGAGAGTAACGCGCGAGCTCGGCCGGAGTATAGATGCGGTTCCGAAACCGGTCCCCCCACCGCTCCAGCGCAGCCACAATGCGCGGTACTTCTGTTATGTCAATTCCACAATACGGCCGACAGCAAACGGGCTCACCCATTCTCGTGTTCCTTCACGCAAGGTGGGATTATACACGAGCCTTTGACGCGGTGCCCGCTCTCCGGATCTACAGCGGGACATGGGAGATCCCACACGCCT
>JADDPT010000075.1 GCA_016781735.1 Rubrobacter sp. | reverse complement strand
ATCGCCAAGGGCAAGGCCAAGAAGGTAGCGCTGACGGCGTGCATGCGCAAGCTCCTGACTATCCTCAACGCCATGCTCAGGCATCATACCCGCTGGCAGCACTACCCGACCAGCGTCGCTTGACATCCGAGACAGTTGCTTTTTTCATTGTGAGGGGGATGGCCAGTATTCACAGTAAAATTTTTAACAGAGGGGGTGTTAAAACCTTTACAGCAAATCAGGCATGCAATACGCACAGCCGTGTGGCTGCCGATCGCGCTTGCAAGTGCCCATCCTTTCGGTCTCCTCGCACAACCGGACTATCACTTGGGTCACGCTTCTGGAGTGTGCCTCAGCTCGGTCTTATATTCTTACTCCTACAGCGGGGCTGAATCTTGGTTTGGGCACGTAGAGATACGGTTGGTTAAGGGTGCCCACACCAGCCTACATGTTGCGACTACGCATGGGCTCCCTCAAATGAATGGCCTTTTTCTACTTCATTTGAGCTAGATGTCTGAGCCGGGTGGGGAGAGGGCGTCAAAAGTAACCTGCGCAAGGCTCGTCAGGGATGTGTCTCTGAGTAGGACGGGGGAGCGGAGTGATGTCGGCAACAGGGAGCCCGTCAATTAGCAGTAGCGCCATATGCGTCGGGCGGCATAGGCTGGTGGCAGGTCACGATCAAACGAGTATGGACGACCCTCTCCGTCGCGTCTGTATTTGCGTTACCTCCACGCTGCCCCGACGCAGAGAGCACTTCCGAAGTCGGCTCAGCAGCTATCCGTGGGCGACATCGAAGGAGTGAAGGCTTGATACATTGCGGCTAGGGCCAACCACTTGCCGTATCTAGCGCGATACGCGACAAAGGAATCGTGGGCCTCGGGATTCATATCCGGAGTTGAAGGGGGCGTTAGCTCCGCCCGTTCCATCGCGACTGTTCAGCCGGCGCGCACCGTCGGCTCCCACGGCGCTCTGGTGGCCCCGGTTGGACCCGCATCCATGCTGTTGAGCCTGTCTTCTATGCGCTCTAGCGCGCGCTGCATCTCCTCGTCGCTATCCTTTGACTCGGCGCTTCCCCGATGCACGAGAAAAGATGTGAGCACCACCATCGTGAACAACTGCAGCATCTCGCTCTGCCAGTTCTCGAAGGTTGTCCGGCCCCAGTTCCATACGTAGCCTGAAGATCCCCATACCTGGGCGCTCTCGCCGTGGCTTGCCTGCTCCGCCGCGAACTCCATCCAGCCCGTCCACGTCTGTATCACCCAACTGATGACGAACAACGTCGCCAGCACAGTGCTGAGGTTGTAGCTTTTCCAAAACCTTCTCACGAAAGCCTCCTTACAGACCCTCCCTGTAAGGTGAATGGTAAGCCCGCGCTGGTCCTGTCGGAAGTGGGGCGGCGCTCCGGCTGCTTACGGACATCCCGTGTCGCACGTCCCCCATATGCCGGCTGCCTGGGAAGTGGTTCTTGGAGTAGACCCGAATTACAGCAGTCTCCAGCTTGTGCGGACTCTCCACCAGGCACGTCCACGGGGTTCAATGCGCCGGTAGCGGGGAAACTGGAAAGGGCGTTTGACGCTGCGCCGGCCCCTTCGTTACCATGAACCATGATGGATACGACTCTTACGGACCTGCGCCCGACGCTGCGCGCGGAGCTGCACTGCCACACCTACCTCTCCGGGGACTGCCGAATGCGTCCAGAGAAGATGGTGGAGACCTGCATTGCTCGTGGCATCAACGTGCTCGCCGTCACCGACCACAACAAGTTTGGCGGCCACCTGGAGCTTGATGCCGTGGCGCCCTTCATGGTGATACCGGGCGAGGAGATCAAGACGCGTGAGGGGGAGATCATAGGTTATTTCCTCAGCGAGCACATCCCTCGCGGCCTGGGAGCGGAGGAGACCGCCCGGCTCATCCGCGAGCAGGGTGGCGTGGTGAACGTGCCGCATCCCTTCGACAGCCTCCGAGGCGGCCGCCTGACGTCCGAAGCACTCGACAGGCTTGTATCCCTCGGTCTGGTGGACATGATCGAGGCGTTCAACGCGCGCATCACGCACCCCGAGAACAACGACCTTGCTTACCAGTACGCCCGCACGCAAAACCTGCCTGTCACGGCCGGCTCCGACGCACACGTGTACGCCGAGATAGGCACGGCATACGTGGAGCTGCGTCCGTTCGACGGTCCTCAGGACTTCGTGCAGGCCGTTCGCGAGGGGCAGTTGCGCGGTTCGCTCAGCCCGTGGCCGGTCCACTTCGCCAGCACCTTCGCCAAGATAGCCAAAAAGGTGGGGATTTCGTGATACACGGCGGGACGATAGCGCGGGTGCAGCCCGGCAGCATCGCGGAGGAGTTAGGCCTCGAGCCCGGCGACGTGCTGCGCACGATAAACAAGCGCCCCCTGCGCGACGTCATAGACTACCGCTTCTACTCGGCCGCCCCGTATGTTGAGCTCCTCGTCGAGCGCGGCCAGGACCACTTCTACTGCGAGGTGGAGAAGGAGGAGGACGAGAGCCTCGGCATCGAGTTCGACCGTCCCACCTTCAACCCCATCCGCCAGTGCGCGAACGCCTGCCCGTTCTGCTTCGTTGACCAGAACCAGGAAGGCATGCGGGACAGCTTGTACATACGCGACGACGATTACCGATACAGCTTCCTGTTCGGCAACTTCGTCACCTTTTCGAACCTGACGCCATCCGACTGGCGCCGACTGAAGGAGCAGCGACTCAGCCCGCTCTACGTCTCCGTCCACGCCACCGACCCGGAGCTCCGGCGCAAGCTGCTCGGCTACCACGGCGCTCCGGATATCCTCGAGCAATTCGCGCGGCTCCGCGAGACAGGTATTCAGGTCCACACCCAGCTCGTGCTCTGCCCCGGCCTCAACGACGGCCCGCACCTGGAGAAGACGCTCGACGACCTCGCCGCTCTGTACCCGACGGTGCTCTCAGTCGCCGCCGTGCCGGTGGGTCTCACGAAGTTCCGAGGTGGCAGTGTCCACGCCGGTGGCAGGCACAACCGCATCATCGCCGCGCAGACGGCAACGCCGGTGCGCTCATACTCCCGCGAGGAGGCGCTCGATGTCGTGCGCCAGGTGGACAAGCGCCGCGCCGAGTTCCGCCGGAGGTATGGCACGAACTTCGTGTTCGCCTCTGACGAGTTCTATCTGCTCGCAGGCAGGAAGCTGCCGAGTGCGGCTGCATACGAGGGCTTCCCACAGCTCGAGAACGGTATCGGCATGGTGCGACACATGCTCGAGGACTGGCGTAACCACAAGCCAAAGCTACCTACGCGTCTCTCACGCGAGCGGAAGGTAACGATGCTCTGCGGCACGCTCGCCGCGCCCGTGCTGGACGGGGTGGCGCGCGAGATGGAGGCCGTGACAACGAACCTGAGCGTCGAGGTGGTGCCTGTGGAGAACAGGTTCTACGGCCCGAGCAGCAACGTTTCCGGCCTGCTCGTCGGCGAGGACCTGCTACCATCCGTCCACGCCGCACGAGGCTCGGACCTTGTGCTCATCCCGCGTGTCGCGCTCGACAACGACGGCAGGCGACTACTCGATGGCGTCACGCTGGACGACCTGCGCCGAGCGTCGCCCGCCCCCTTGGAACCCTCGGCAGACCTGGTGGAGACGGTGGACCTGTTGCTCCGCCTCGATGCTGGGGAGGCCATAGGCTCGCACACGCCTGTGCCTAGGCTCGGCGGCTTCGAGTTCTCGCCCGTCTCCACCTCCGACACCTTCGGCGAGGTCCTCACCTACTCCTAACTGGCTCGAATTTAGGCGCCGACATGCACTTGCCACTCTGATAGATTTGAGGGGTCGAGCCGTTGCAGTTCGGACACGGCGTCGAAGCCCTGATCCGCCGAGACTACCCTGGTCACGTTCAAGCGCCGCATGACCACCACGTGGATGAGGTCTCGAGCGCTCAAGCTCGCATACAGCCCCGCCAAGCGGGCCGCATCCTCTACATCTCCCGCGTACACTGGCTCTACTCTTCCGCGTACCAGATTTGCAAAACTGTCAAATGCCTCACGCCCGTCCACCCAAGCTCGGATAGCAACGTAGCGGTGTAAAATCTCTTGCAACACCTCGGCGTCGGTAATGAATGGCCTCGGGTTGTTGAAATACCAGGGTCAGGATGTGCCTGCAAGGCTCCCTAAGAGGATGCGGACGGCCGGTCGCGTAGAAGGGGATGTTGGCGTCAAGGAAGAGGGGGGACGCCATACGTGCTCTCGGACTGTCGGTTGATCGTCTCGGGGTCGGGCACATCCTCTACTTCCAGGTCGAGCAACCGCTCCAATGCCCTGCGGCGCCTCTCGGCTATGCAGTCATCGTATGCCTGGTCTATCATCTCTCGGACGACCGTCGCTATAGGCAGGTCGCGAGTCTTTGCTATCTCGACCAGCCTAGCCTTGTGCTCACGGCCCAGCCGGACCTCCAGACGCGTGCTCGTCATGTCAGCAGCCTCCTATTCGAAAGTATTGTACGTCACTTGTTGTACGGCAACAAATGAGGTCGAACGTGACGGCTCGTTCAGTTTACCAGCGGTTGCCTTCTTGCATGAGAATAAGATGCGATTATTGCGGGCGGGAGGGTGCAGCAATCACCACTGAGAACGAAGCCACGATAGAGCATGCCGAGGGGACGTTCGAGGGTAGCCAGGGGATTCGCCTCTATTACCAGAATTGGCGCCCGGGGCAGGTAGCACCGCGGGCGGTAATCGTGATCTCACATGGCTTCGGGGAACATAGCGGGCGCTATGGGAACGTCGTCCGCTACCTGGCGCCCCGAGGTTACGTCCTGTACGCTCTCGATCACCGTGGGCACGGGCGCTCTCCCGGCAGGCGAGGTCACATCAACAGGTGGGCCGAGTACCGCGAGGACCTGCGTGCATTCGTCTCGTTCGTGGAAAACGGAGAACCCGGCTTTCCCTTATTCCTGTACGGGCACAGCGTGGGCGGCCTGATCGCGATCGAGTACGCCCTGCGCTATCCGGAAGGTCTCCGCGGCGTGGTGGCCTCAGCGCCGGCGCTCGGCCCTCCGAGCGTGTCTCGCATCCTCACTACCATGAGCCGCATCACCTCGCGCGTGTGGCCTTCGCTCTCGCTCGAGACGGGCGGAGACGCGGGCGTCCTCTCAAGAGACCCCAGCGTTATAGCAGCCCTCGCGGCCGACCCCCTGACCCATGGCAGAGCCTCGGCGCGGCTTGGCACGG
Organism: Rubrobacter sp.; assembly: GCA_016781735.1. Taxonomy (GTDB): domain Bacteria; phylum Chloroflexota; class Chloroflexia; order Thermobaculales; family Thermobaculaceae; genus LC3-1. The sequence goes on along the minus strand of JADDPT010000075.1, from coordinate 8,456 downwards.
AGATTACCGCCGCAACCGCGTGGACCCAGGCGCACGCTCCCGACCTCCGAGTGCCGGTGCTCCTCCTCCACGGCACGGCAGACAGGCTCACCCCTCCGGCCGCCACGCGCCGCTTCTTCGAGAACGTCAAGCTCACGGACAAGGAACTGTACGACCTGGAGGGAGGCTACCATGAGCCGCACAACGACCTCGACCACGAGCAGGTGCTGGCCTCTATAGAAGGGTGGATCGAGCGTCACCTGTAGCCACAAGACTCGGCGAGTCCGCTCCTGACATCCCGGTTCCGCCGTCAGTCGGGCCTCCATACGTGAAGCCGCCGGCCCCCGCGAGGAATGAGCTGCTTCGTAGCCCGGTTATAATCGAATAGGAGGACAACCACTTGTTAGGCGGCATAAGGGTCGGCAAGCTCGTCGGCATCCCATTCTTCATCAACCCCAGCTGGTTCCTCGTGTTTGGGCTAGTCACATACTCGCTCGCCAGCGGGCAGTTGCCCCTCGCTGTTCCGGGCAGGCAGGAATGGGTGTACTGGCTGCTCGGCGCGCTCACGGCGCTGCTCTTCTTCGGCTCGCTCGTCGCGCACGAGGTCGGCCACAGCGTAGTCTCGAAGGCGTACGGCATCCCGGTGCGCTCGATCACCCTGCACCTGTTCGGTGGCGTGGCACAGCTTGGCCGCGAGGTCAGGCGCGCCCGCGAGGAGTTCTGGATAGCGCTGGCCGGCCCCGCAGTGAGCCTCGCGCTCGGCGCCCTCTTCTGGGGTGGCAGGCACTTGCTTCGTGATGCCGCGCCTACGCTCGGCACAGGTCTGGAGATTGTGGCCGTACTCAACGTTGGCGTCGTAATCTTCAACATGGTGCCTGGATTTCCTCTCGACGGCGGTCGGGTGCTCAGGGCAGTGGTCTGGGGCATCTCCGGCAACTACCGCAAGTCGACGAGGGTAGCCGCCACAGGTGGCAGGCTGATTGGCCTGCTCTTTATAGTGGCGGGCCTGTACCTCGCGCTCGCTCAGAACGACCTCAGCTCGCTCTGGCTGGCGCTTGTGGGCTGGTTCCTGATAAACATAGCGCGGCAGAGCTACGCCCAGGCAGTGGTACAGGATACCCTCCAGAAGACTCCCGTCTCGCAGGTGATGGTTAAGCTCCTCACGGTACCGTCGCACCTGACGCTTGACGAGCTCTTCGCCGGCTACATCAGCACGACTGGCTGGCAGTATTACCTCGTAGAGAAGGATGGGCAGCCGGTGGGACTGCTCACTACTCTCGCGCTCGCGCGGGTGCCGCGCCCACTCTGGCCCGTCACGCCCCTGCTCGCCGCCATGTCCCCTCTCGAGAGCGTGCCACAGGTGAGCATCGCCTCCTCCGCGGTGGACGCTCTGTACCGGATCGAGGAGTCGCACGCGGAGATGCTACTGGTCGTGGACAACGGCTCGGCCGCGGGCGTGGTCACCCGCGACAGGCTGTTCAACCTCTCCATGCGCGCCACCGCGGCGTAACGCGCGGTTCTACACAACCGCCGCGCCTTTGTGATAGTATCGGCGGGATGCCTCTCGCCTCCATGCAGGCGCCTCCGGTGGGTCATCTCCCTCACTAGCACCCTCGGCTCCCACGTCTCTTATGGGATGCCGACCTGGGTGCGGAAACCGACGAGAATGATTAGACACGTGTCAGTCGGAAGTCTATGAAGAACCGCGCGAAGGCGATATTCGACTTTGTGAAGGACGTCGTGCAGAACTTCGGCGCGCACAACGTGAGCGTGATAGCCGCGGGTGTCGCCTTCTTCGCGCTCCTGTCGCTCTTCCCTACGATTCTCCTGCTCCTCGCCTTCATCGGCCGTCTAGTAGCCGACCCTGAGACCAGTGAGAACGAGGTAGTCAGCTACATCCTCAGCCAGATGCCCAGCACGAACGCCCGGAAGGACTTCGAGAGGCTTGTACGAGACATCGTCGAGGGTGCCCTGAACCCACGTTCCCAGATTACCGGCATAGGTCTGCTGCTGCTTGCGTACTCGGTGTCCAGGGTCTTCGGGGGCCTGCAGGTGGCGATGAACGTGATATTCGGCGTCAAGCAGGGACGCAACTTTATCATGGGCAAGGTTGTGCCCTTCCTGGCGGTGTTCGGGATGTTGCTCACCATCTTCACATCACTCACCGTGTCCAGCGTGCTCAGAGTGGTCAGCGAAAGCAGCAAGAACTACTTCGGGTGGCTGCCTGGGACGGAACTTTTCTTCAGGCTCCTCAACGTCGGCGTCTCACTCGCGCTCCTGACCGTGGTGTTCGCGCTCATGTATCGCTTCCTGCCCGCGAACAGCGTGGGTTGGCGAGACGTACTGTTCGGTGGCCTGGTCGCGGCGGTGCTGTGGAGCATCGTCAAGGAGGTCGTGGCGCTCGCCCCCGGCCTGGTCGGTCTCGACCCGACGTACGGCACAATCGGCGTGCTGCTCGCGTTCGTGTCGTGGATCTATATCACGCTGCAAATAATTATGCTCGGCGCGGAGATTGCGGCGGAGCGCGCTCGTCGCGGGGGCAACGAGGACGTGCGATCCCGCTCGAGGGACGAGGCCGCAGGCCAGGACCTTGGGAGCATGGGCAAATCCCGCTCTGCCCCCGTGGGCGCGTCGGCAGTGACCGCCGAGAGCGCGACCGCCCAAACCGAGTGGCCCCGTACTTACGCCGGCAGAACCGAGGTGGGAGCACGCAACGTGCTATTAGTCATGGTGGCAGTCGCCGCTGCCCTGCTCACGGGCCGGCTCGTCCGTGCCCGCGGCGACTAGCCTTGCAAGAGAAGTTAGAGGAGGTAATCTGAATGGATGAGGACGTACGTAGAAGGTTGCTCAAAGGTCTGCTGGGGCTCGGCTTCGGCATCGTATCGACCTGGCTCGCCAACTACATAACCGACCGCATTCTCGGCCCAGAGGGCGACTAGGGCTCGCTTAGTGGCGTCGCTGCAAATCGCCGTTCGGTGTGTTAGAATTAGTGCCCGTTGCCCCAGAGCCGGACGCGGACAGTGAGTCGATGTCGGTGAGAACTCGACTGGACATTGATTTTGAGCGCTGAAACTCAAGAACTCTGTGATAATTGCAACTCGCCACTAGCGGGCACCGAGTTCTTCTGCCCGACGTGCGGCAAGCAACTGCGAGCCCTGGGTCGGGACGCGCAGTACGCATGCCGACTGTGCGGAGCCGCTCTGCGAACGATCGCGGTGGTATGCCCGGCATGTGGGTATGACTCCAACGATCCGGCGGCGGTGATACTCATCGTGGAGGACAACCTCGAGATCGTTGAGATGCTCGAGGGGATATTCCGCGATGAGGGTTACCACTCTATATACGCCTCGGGGAGCGACGCGGTGGTAGTTGCCACGATGAGGCGTCCGGACCTTATCCTGCTGGACCTGATGATGCCCGACGTATCAGGACTGGAAGTCCTGGAGAGGCTCAAGGCTTCGGAGCAGACCAAAGAGATTCCTGTGGTACTGACATCGGCGACGCTGAGGCTACATATGCTTGCGAGGGGGGCGGCGGCTGAGGGACAGATAGAGAAGCCGTTCGACCTGCAGCACCTGCGGATGGAGATCGCCCGCCTGCTCTCACGGCAGACGGTCCGGTAACCGAAAGTCCCTGCCGGGACTCGGGGTGGCTGACCGAAAAATCGAGCGTCGCTAGCATATGAGGCTAGTACTGCTCGTGGTCAGCGTCGTGGCGTTCCTGCGGTATCGGATCGGTAGATGCCCCGACCACTCCTATACCTGGACGCGTTCGGTGAGGGCTTGCTGGTCGTAGTACCCCCTGTGCGAGGCCACCTTGCCATCCTTGAAAGAGAGCATGCTCACGCCGCCGTACTCAAACTGCTCACCGCTCGCGGCAAACTTGCCCCGTCCCGTCCACTCGAGTGCTGCTTCGTCGCCCTGCACGATCACGCGCGAGAAGTCCGAACGGATCTCCGAGAAGAGCGATCGGTAGTCCGACCAGAACTTGCGAACACCCTCCGTGCCCCGCATCGGCTCGGGCAGGTTCACGTTCGTCAGCTCGGCGTCGGAAGCATACTGCGCAACCAGCGTCTCCAGGTCTTTGTTCTCTTCCAGCGCGTGCAGCGCGTCAATGAATTGCTGGGCAAGCTGCTGAGACATGTGATACTCCTTGAAAGAGGGGCAGGCACGGTGACTCACCCCGCGATAATGCTTCTCGACGCGAGTGGATAAGCAAAGGCCGTGCCGACCTCCCCCTACGTCACCAAGCCTGCTTACAGGATCTCGCCCACGCCGTCCTGTAACAACAGCTTGCGGAGCAGTGGCACGGGCGGCGCGCCGTACGCAAGGAGCTCGTCGTGGAACGCGCGCAGCGAGAACTCCATGCCCTTCTCGCGCTCGTAGTCCTCCCGCAGCTTGAGGATCTGTAGCTTGCCGAGCGTGTAGTTCAGGTACCCGGGGTCGAATGTGCCCCGCTGCGCCTCTCTTCGAGCGGGCAGCTCGTCCATGTACCCGTGCTCCAACAGGAAGCGGGTCGCCTCCTCCACGGTCATGCCATGAGTGTGCATCTTGATCGAGACGATGTACCTGCAGTCGCGCAGCAGCGCCTCGCGAAGCTGGGCCAGTCGTAGCCTGGGATCGTGATTGCCGTAGCCCGCCTCCACCATCATCTGCTCGCAGTAGTGAGCCCAGCCCTCGATAAACGCGTAGGAGGAGAGCGCCTTGGAGGCATCGGTCGGAGCGTGCTGCATGTGCAGGAAATGCACGTAGTGGCCCGGATACGCCTCGTGGATGCTCACGTCCCGGAGGGTGTGATAATCGAACCGGGAGAGCCACTCCTCCTGCTCCTCCGGCGTCCAGGAGGGCTCGGGTGGGGTGACGTAGTAATACGCTTCCGTCGCCACCGTCTCGAACGGGCCGGGCGGGTCCATCGCCGCGAAGGCCCAGCGCATGTACGGCGGCGTGTGGGTCACCTCGCACCGCACCTCGGAAGGCACGCTCACGATCTCCTGCTCGATCAGGAAGGTCCGAATCTCCTCCAGCATCGCCGCCGTCTCGGGCACAAGCCGGTCGGCGGAAGGGTGCTCGCGACCGAGCTGCCGCATGACCTCCCTCGGGTCCGTGTTCGGCGCGATGCGCGCGGCCGTGATTCTCACCTGCTCCTCGTTGTTCTGAAGGTCCGCCTCGCCCACCTCCAGAACGCGCTCGACAGGCAGATTCACTAGCTCGCCGAAGCGCAGCATCTTCTCGTATCGCTCCCTGCCTATCGCGAAGTTCCCGTCCGCGCGCTCCAGCCGCGTTTCGAGCTGCGCGATGAACTGCTCCAGGCTGTCCGCCGCGGCGTCGCTCGCCTGCTCGAAACGGGACATGAGCCCCCTGTCCTCGAGATCCTCGACCGACGCGCGCGCCTCGCCGCGCAGATAATCAAGTTGTCCCCTGAACGCGTCTATAGCTATCTCCAGCGGAGCACGAGGCAACGGGTCGCGCAGGCCGGAGAGGACCGACTGCAGATAATCGGGCATCGTCCCGAGGTGGCGGGCCATCTGGGCTATTCGCTCCGGCAGGGGAGCGTACGCGCGCTTTGTATAGTTGCTCACATCCACCCCGTGCGCATACGCCACCGGGTTCCACTCGTGCTCCCGCAAGTCTTCGAGCTCGTACAATTGATAGGATATCCCCACATCTATGAGGTCGTAGTCCAGCCTCTCCGTCCGTGTCAGGTCTCCATCATCAATCCGCGATAGGCGATCCCGGAAGTTCCCAAGTTCCTCGACTCGCGCCCTGCGCGCTCTCTCGGACGGGTCGTGTACCTTGCCACCGTACTCATGCAAGCCGAGCCAGAACGCCGTCTCCGGCCTGTACTCGTAGACTCCCTTCAGATAGTCAGCGACCAAATCTCCCATCGTTTCGTCGGACATCTAATACTCCTCGAGGGGTAGATTCACGGCAGCACGCAAGCTTCGCCCTGCTTACCGACCGTTCCCCACGGCGACCCTGATTATACATGCGGTGGTCAGGATAACCACCCGCTTTGATATAATAGGTTACTAAAAGTGTAGAGAATACGGGCGTTTACGCACGCTCGACGGGAGAGTGGACACGAGATGCGCACAGTTGCCGAGCCTGTTGAGAGGCTCATTGAAGAGTTCTCAAGGCTGCCGGGCATCGGCCCGAAGACGGCGCAGAGGCTTACTTTCTGGCTCCTTCGCGGCAGCGAGGAGCGAGCCCGCTCGCTCGCCGACGCCATCCGCGAGATGAAGGAGAAGATCACTCTCTGCTCGCAGTGCTACAACATCACCGAGACGGACCCGTGCGCTGTCTGCACCAGCCACGCAAGGGACAAGGCGCTGGTGTGCGTGGTCGAGGAGCCGCTGAACGTGCTCGCGATCGAGCGCACGCACGAGTTCAAGGGGCTCTACCACGTGCTCCACGGCCGCATCTCCCCCATGGACGGCCTCACGCCGGACAAGATAAAGCTCCGCGAGCTTGAGAGCCGGGTGGCGGCGGGCGGCATCGAAGAGGTGATCATCGCGACGAACCCCACCACCGAGGGGGACGCGACGGCGCACTACATCTCCCGCATGCCGTCCCTCAGGGCGGTGAAGGTCACACGCCTCGCGCGCGGTCTGCCGCTGGGCAGCGACCTGGACTACGCCGACGAGGTGACTATCGGCCGCGCGCTGCAGGGCCGGCAGGACATCTCGGACGGCAGGAACGGCAGCCGATAGCCGGCCCTTCCGGGCAGGTGCCGTAGCTTGCCTATCTCAGACACCACCCGTGGCCTCCTCGCCGAGGTAGCAGCAGCCGTGCGCCTACAGGAAGGCCCCGAGGGCGTTGCCCACGTGATCCGCCTCGTCGGCTCTTCCGGCAAACTCCCGCTCAGAGACGTCGCGCGCGCTGCCCGCCTCCCCGTGCCGGTGCTCGCCGCGATGCGCCGGGAGTTGGAGGCCAGAGGCGTGCTTGAGCGCGGGGGCGGCCTTTCCCTGTCCCTCCTCGGCATGGAAATGCTCAACGAGCTTGGAGGCCCCTGGGTGGCCGCCACCTGCCCCCGCTGCGAAGGGAGCGGCGTGGACGTGCCGGATAGGTATCACGCCGTGCTGCACGCGCTGGAGCGGCTGTGGGAGGGAAGGCCGGAGGTAGATGTCCGGCTCGACCAGAGCTTCACGCTGCCGCTCTCGAACCTGCGGCGCTGCCTGTATGCGCTCGATCGCGGTGCGCTCCTGGGAAAGCGAGTGCTCTTCATCGGCGACGACGACGCCGGAAGCCTCGCGGTTGCGCTGCTAGCGCGCGAGCTTGGCGCGTCCTTGAGCGTGGCGGCACTCGACGTGGACGACCGAGTGCTGGAATACATCGCCTCTTCCGCCGAACGGGAGGGCGTCAGCGTAGAGCTTATAAAGCACGACGTAAGGACGCCGCTGCCTCCGGAGCGCCGGGGTGCGTACGACACTGTGTTCACCGACCCGCCGTACACCCTGCCAGGTCTCGAGCTGTTTCTGTCGCGCGCGCTGGAGGCGACCGGCTCGGCGGGCGGAGCGCAGGTGTATCTGTCGTTCGGCCGCAGGCCTCCGGGTGAGGCTGTGCGCGTGGTCGGGCTTCTCGTGAGGATGGGCCTCGCGCTCGGCGCGCTGACTCCGGGCTTCAACAGGTACGAGGGGGCGAGCGTGCTCGGCGGCACGAGCGACCTGTACCACCTCCTCGTCACCACGGAAGCAAGTCCTACCGTGCATGGGGCGCAGGAGGGCGGCATCTACACCGCGGAGCTACGGCCCCACAAGCGGGAGTACGTTTGTCGCACGTGCCAGTCGTCTTATAAGATAGGTCCGGGCCGCAAGTGGGAGACTATAGAAATGCTCAAGCGTGCCGGCTGCCCGAAGTGCGGGGGCCACACCTTCGAGCAGCGCCGGAAGTACCCGACTGGCAGGGCCGGGTAGGGGCAGGGCTGAACAGGCGAGTGTCTCGCCTGGCCTCGGGGCCGGATCTCACGCACGGCATGCGGGACGGCAAACCGCCCATACTGCGTGGGGTGAAGAATCCACGGCTGCAGGATGACAAATCACTGTTCGCGCCTGGGGCGGCTGCCGGGCGATCAATTGGAGCTTGGTGTAGATGTCGTTTCGCCACATAATGTACGACCTCTGGGTAGAGGACGCGAGCGTCCTGGAGCGGACGGGGCCGATGGAGGACCTGCTGCTCGAGGCCGCCCGCCGCTCGGGCGCGAAGGTCCTGCACTGCCACTTCCACCAGTTCGATCCCCACGGCGTGACAGGCATCGTGCTGATCGCGCAGTCGCACCTCTCGATCCACACATGGTCCGAGGATAGCTACGCCGCGGTGGATCTCTTCACCTACGAGGGCATGGATCCCGTTGCGGCGGTCTCATACATCCGCGAGCAGTTGCGACCAACACGCGAGCGCATCACCGACCTCTCCCGCGGCGGCACGGCCGCGTCAGGAGAAGCTCGACCTCCCCAGCCGCCCGCAACGCCTGTTTGACAT
>JADDPT010000036.1 GCA_016781735.1 Rubrobacter sp. | reverse complement strand
CGTTCGGTCTGCTGGTCGGCATCTTGTATGGCATCTTCGCTCGGGGTACGTAGGCGGCCTACCAATCTAGTGGCGCTGTGCGCGGCAGTGGCAGGTCATGCGTCCATCAGCCGCCACTGCCGCCTCTGTATTCGGTGGCTACAGTCCTGCAGCGACCGACGGACAGAAGGACACCGTATCTTGATCAAAGCCTCGGCTGTAACAGGCCGGGGCATCGCGGGTAGATATAAAGGCAGAAGGAGGTAAGGCACATGGATGGGCGAGATCGAGAGCCCAGAGACATGGATACCAGCGAGCGGATGGGGACATTAGCCAGAGCAATGGGGGACGCAACGAAGCACATGGCCCGTGGCGAGCACGAGACCGAGGGAGGCGCCCGCCACACCGTAGACCTCGCCCAGGTGGAGGCACTGATCGAGGGCTGGCCCGAAGCCCCGCGGAACGGGGCACGGCAGATGCTGGAGCAGTACGGGCCACCAAACGAGGCGACGCCCACAAAGCTGTTCTGGTACCACAACGGTCCGTGGAAGCGGACGCTGCTTACCAGCGATGTGGTGATACACAACTTCCCTAGCCCGCACAGCGACTACCTCACGCAGTACATTGACTACCGGGTCCCGGCTGACAAGTTTGACGAGCTTGCCCGCTTCGACGGCAGCTGCATCGTGGACCGAACGGCGGGCGAGGTGGCGGCGCGCTGCGACTCGGAGGCGGCGAACACGCTCACCCTCAACCTGATGCACGACATCGTCAGTGGGAATACGAGCGTCGAGGAGGCGCGCAAGACGTACGCGGAGAACTTGGCTGGGTACACGATGGGACGCTCCGCCCCGTATGCTGAGCGGTTGCAGTTTGCGGTTCCCCAGGGCGGGACGGAGGACCCGGACGAGAGCATGATCGGCGGGGCAATGGCCCGGCAGACCCTCGGGAAGGTCAAGGACGTGCTGACTGGCAGCCAGGAGGGACCCTCAAGCTCGTAGGGGCGGGAGTCACTGTGCATGGAGGGGTGGGCATGCCAGATACAGATTCAACAGGGCACGGCGGCGAAGGCGGCGCGGCGTACCTGCCGGGGAAGCAGACGGAGCTCGGATTCTCCCCTGGGCGAACCGCCTTGCTGGTGATAGATCCTGTAAACGACTTCCTCTCTCAGGGCGGCGCCGGCTGGGACCTGGTGAAGCACACCGTCCGGCTCCACAACGTGGTCGGCAACCTCAAACGTGCGATCGAAGGCGCGCGTGAGCGGGGAGTCTCGGTCCTATTCGGCCCGATGGCGTACACCGAGGAGGACTACGCCGAGCGGTCGCTGCAACGCCGCTCCAGAATCAACCGCCTCATGTTCGAGCGGAAGATGTTCCTTGCCGGCAGTTGGGGGGCCGACTTCCACCCAGACCTGCGGCCCCGTGAGGACGAGACGGTGCTCTTGCCGCACAAGGGCATTGACGTCTTTGAGACGGATCTGCCGGACCACCTGCGGCGTCTGGGCGCCACGCACCTGGTGATCGCTGGGATGACCGCCAGCCTCTGCTGCGAGTCCACCGGACGGCACGCGATGGAGGAGGGGTACGATGTCACATATCTCTCTGATGCCATCGGTGCGGAGAGTATCGCTGCGTATGAGGCGGCGATTCACCTGGGCTACCCTCTGGTCGGTAACGCCGTCATGGAGGTCGAGCAGTTCCTGGCCGCCGTGGACGCCACGGCGCCGGCCGGTCTGGGTGTGCAGCCGGGGGACAGGGTCCGCGGCTCCGACGGCGGCGAGATCGGGGAGGTGGAACGGGTGGTCGAGGCGAGCGAAGTGGTCGACGCCCATCTCGTCGTGCCGAGCGGGCTGATCCTGAAGAAGGACGTGTATATCCCACTCGACGCGGTGGTACGGCGAGCCGGTACGGAGGTGTTCGTCAACGTGCCCAGGCTGGTCGTCGGGGAGATGCCCTGGGGAGATCCCCCATCGCGGGCGAATCAGCAGGAGAAGCACGGCCCCCGCGCCCGAGACGTGCAGGTGCTTTATGGCTCGCGATCGCCCTCAGTCCAGGAGCAGGCGGACAGGAGCTAGCGTGACAGAGGCAGGACCGGTGGATGATGCTGCGGGCGAGGTAGCGTTTGCAGACGGCAACGTGACAGGCGCCGCACGAGTTGGTGATACGGTCCGGCGCTCGACCGGGTCGGGCACTCCGGCTGTCCATGCGCTCCTCCGTCACCTCGAGCGGGTCGGGTTCGACGGCGCGCCGCGCGTCCTCGGATTCGATGACCGTGGCCGGGAGGTGCTCTCCTACATCGAGGGGGCGACGAGCCCTGACCCGCGTGTCAGCTTCGGTACGGACGAGACGCTCGGGGCCGTGGCGCAGTTGCTTCGCTCGTACCATGACTCAGCGGCAGCGTTCGAGCTTCCCCCGGACGCCGCGTGGCGCTACATGATAGGCGCGCAGAGAGGTGAACTGGTGTGTCACAACGACATCGCGCCCTACAACACTATCGTCTCCGACGGGCGGGCGGTGGCGTTCATCGACTGGGAATTCGCCGCGCCCGCGCCACGGGAGTGGGACATCGCGCACGCCCTGTGGCGCTTCGTGCCTCTGTACCACGACGATGAGTTCGGCACGCTGACCGAGCGGTCCCGCCGAATCGAGGTGTTCTGTGATGCCTACGGGTTGGAAGACCGTCGCGGTCTGATAGACACTATCTTGTGGCGTCAGCAGGCAACGTACGACAGCGTCGTTGCGTGGGCAGCCGATGGTGACCCGGCTTTCGTCCGCCTACTTCGAGACGGGCACGCGGCCGGAACGCTGCATGACATCGCGTACGTCCGTGCCCACCACTCCGACCTCGAACGCCGGCTCAGTTAAGCCCCTGATAACCTGCGAGCGTGTAAAACAGGTTGGAGGGTTAGCTGTCAGCAACAGCTCGAACACGGTTGTGGAAGGTTTTGGGGAAGTGTCGCTTTACGTGCTGTCGTTCGGGTCAAAATCCCACGTCCCATATCGAAGTGCAGGGGCGTTATAGCGGTTGAGGTCCGCATAATGGCTTGCAATCTCCAGTGCCTTGGATTCGTTCTCTGGTATACCTTCGACTAAGCATGTGACCATTAGTTTGGCACGCTTTTCATGGTAGAACCGTATGAATGGCGTGACCTTCGGTCTATCAGAACGATGCCTTTCTTATGAACAAGTGCTTAGACTGCTGTGGATAGAGAAGCCTTGGTACGGCAAGGTGATCTGCGCTCTGACAAAGGCTTCCTGCACAGACACATCAGCACCCTCGGATGGCTCATCCAAGCCGAGAATGTCAACCTTCATATTGAATGTGACATCAAACTGGCGCCCGTGTCGCTCCCCAAAGGCAATCTCGGACCAGGGCGCTAGGTCGTGCTCAAACACATAGAAGGATGCTTCGATGGTGTCGCGGTCTCCATTGATCGTCACACCCTGCAGCTTCCTCCAGTCACGCACCGGCAGGACTATCCAGTCGGCAGACATCGATGGCTGAACCTCTTCGCCATCATAAACGACAGGCGCGAAGTTGATCTCTACGCTCCAGAACATGTTCCGTTCCACGCCAGCAAACTCGTTCTCAAAGACCATCGCCCGGATGCTGCCGTCCTTAGCGATCAGTCTGTCTACGGGAACGCCACCCATTCGGTTTCCTCTCAGGCTCTCGTATACATTTGTCCACCGATTGATCCATCGAGAATCCTGCCTGTAGGCTGTCGTCGGTCAGGTGTCACGTCATGCTCTGCTGTTGACAGGTGCGCGTGCGGGACGCTCGGAGCGCTTCGGATATCAGCAGTTAGAGGAATTGCGCCTGATCAGTGGTCTGCCGTGACAGACGGCAAGTCCTGCCCAGTACCCGCCCTCATCTCTGGACCTAACGAACCGCCAGCTCCTCCGGCCTCACGCGTGCTAGGATCTCCTCCCGCAAGCGGGCGACCTCATTCCGGGCCTGCGCGGCCGCTTCTTCAAGTGGCGCCTTGCGCGACTCGGGCTCCGTGCGTAGCTTGAGTTCGGCGGCGCCTGCCGCGAGCGCTCGGCGGCTGATGGTGAGGCGCAGCGGGATGCCGAGGAGGTCGGCGTCGTTGAACTTCACGCCCGCCCGCTCCTTGCGGTCATCGTACAGCACCTCGAGTCCCTGCGCCTGCAGCTGGGCGTAGAGGGTCTCGGCGGCGCTGCGCACTGCCTCGTCATCGAGGTCGAGTCCGACGAGGTAAACGTGGTACGGGGCGATCGTTACGGGCCAGATAAGACCCTTCTCGTCCCGGCACTCCTGCGCGATCGAGCCGATGAGCCTGCCCACTCCGATGCCGTACGAGGCCATGATGATGTCCTGAGCCTCGCCGTTCTCGTCGAGGCAGGTTGCGCCGAGCGCGTGGCTGTACTCCGTGCCGAGCTTGAAGGTGTTCCCCACCTCGATGCCGCGCACCATGCGCACGGGGTTGCCGCACCGGACGCAGCCCGCTCCCTCGTAGGCCGCCGCGATGTCGGTGACTATGTCGGCCTCGTAATCGCGCCCGACATTCGTGTTGAGCAGGTGGTAGCCTGGCCTGTTCGCGCCTGCCACGAGGTTCGGCGAGCGTGCCACAAGCTCGTCCACGACGACTGTAACGCCCTCAACGCCTATGGGAGAGGCGTAGCCCGCGACGATGCCTGCGGCCTGCAGATCCTCCGGCCGAGCAGGGCGCAGCTCCAGCGTCCCCACGGCGTTCGCGAGCTTCGTCTCGTTCACCTCCATGTCGCCGCGGATGACCGCGAAGATGAGCCTGTCTCCCGCCATGAAGAAGGCTGCCTTCGCCGTCCGACTCTCGGGAATCTCCAGCAGGCGGGCGAGCGTGGCTATAGTCGGCGTATTGGGAGTGGCCACCTCTTCCAGAGCCTTTGGCTCCTCGGGCTCGGGCTCACCCTTGACGAAGAGCGCGATCTGCCGGTTGGCGGAGTAGCCGCAGGAGTCGCACATCACAAGCTGGTCCTCGCCTATCTCGGAGAGAAACATGAACTCGTGCGCCATCGTGCCGCCCATCATCCCCACGTCCGACTCCACGGCGGTCACCTCGATGCCTGCCCTGCGGAACACGTTGAAGTACGCCTGGTACACGCGAGGATAGTAGGCGTCGAGGTCCTCGACGGTGGCGTGGCAGGAGTACGCGTCCTTCATGGTGAACTCGCGGACACGGATGAGCCCGCCGCGCGCTCGAGGCTCGTCGCGAAGCTTCGTCTGTATCTGATAGAGCATCACGGGGAGCTGGCGGTAGGAGCGGACTTGCCTGCGGAGCAGGTCAGTCACGACCTCCTCGTGCGTCATGGCCAGCACCATGTCACGCTCTGCGCGGTCCTTGAGGCGCATCAACTCCGGACCGATCTTCTGCCAACGGCCGGTCTCCTGCCAAAGCTCCGCGGGATGAAGTACTGGCATGGAGATCTCCTGTCCGCCTATCGCGTCCATCTCCTCGCGCAGGATCTGCTCGACCTTCTGCCTCATCCTCTGGCCCAGCGGTAGCAGGGAGTAGATGCCGGCGGCGAGCGGCTGGATGTAGCCGCCGCGCAGCAGGAGCTGGTGGCCGGCGAGCTCGGCGTCGGAAGGGCTCTGGCGAAGCGTCTCGCAGAACAGGTCGGTGCGGCGCATGAGGTCTCCTCTGGTTACTGGATGTGTACGGATTCTATAGGCGCGAGACGGCGCCTGTCCAGGCGAGCAGCCGCCCTGCGGACCCTACAGACGTTGGCACTGCCCGGAAGGATTCCCACGAGGGCTAGTGCTTCTTTGCCTCTGGATTAACGCTCCGTTTACGGGCGGGCTCAGGCTGTTACCGGCTCGTTTAGCATCCGGCAATATACTGAGGGCAGTTGACGACAGACGCGTATAGCACACTGAACGGAGCGCACCACGATGATCGGCTTCTACTTCTTCTGGCCCGTAGCCGCGCTGCTCTTCCTCTTCTGGCTCTTCTACACCCCCAGCCGACCCTCTTACTAACCCGTCCCACGATGGTCTCTGGAGATGGCTTGAATAGCTCTCTTCAGAGACCATCGTCTTCGTGACGCACGACTACCTCAAGGCACCCAGCACGACTTCCGCCCACAGCTTGTAGCCCTTCGAGGAGGGGTGGTAGAGGTCCGCGGAGAAGTTCGTGCGGTCGCGCTCGAACGGCTCTCGCGTCTCCTCATAGATAGGTACGAGCGTCACGCGGTCCCTGCCTTCTATTAACTCCCGCAGTTCCCGGTTGTACGAGTGCGTCCGAACGTCGAACACGAGCCTCGCGGGCAGCGGCAGCAGCGGGGCCGCTACGATCGCGGGCACGTCCAGCACAGCGACCGCGGCTTCGGTGTCCGCAAGGCTGTCGAGGATGCGGCGAACGTGTCCGGCATACTCCTCTGTGGGTGTCCAGCCGGTCACGTCGTTTGCGCCGACGCTCAGCAGGATGAGGTCTGGATCAAGGGATTCTAGTTGCGGTAGCTGGTCTCGGAGCACGTTCCCGGCGTTCGCGCCCGACACTCCGAGGTTCACCAGGCGCACGGCGCGCCCTTCCCCGGCGAGCCTCCTCGCCACCACCGCCCCGTACGTCTCCTCGGGAGTATCGGCGCCTATGCCTTGTGAGGTGCTGTCGCCGAGGACGACCACCGTGTACGGGTCGCGGGCATTTGGGTCGCCGTATCGAAGCTCGACGCCGAGGGGTATGGGTGGCAGGTCCGCGGCGGCGAGCGTGCGGCGGATGCGCAGGTAGGAATACCCAACGTAGGCCGCCAGCAGCGCGAGCAGTCCCAATGCCACCTTGCGCTTCATATAATCAGCATACCGCACCGTTACACCGCGCGGGCAGGACGATTCCTCCGCCCTCGGCTTACCACACTACCTCGGTGGCCGTGGGGCCTCGTCTGACGAGGCTGCTTGCAACGAGTATGTGCGCGTCTGTGCCCCACGAATTTCGGGATGCAACTTGTAGCAACCCTTACCAGGCACGGTGTCGAGGCCCGTGTTCGCAGACCTGCGATCCCATGCGAGTTAGTGCCCCCGGGCAAGCTTCGGTTCGTGTAAGAGAGCAAAGAAACTCGATTTGGGATTTGCGAAATTAATTGCGTATACTGCCTCAACGTCATCAGATGTGCTTATATTCGTTCAGTAGGGAGAGGTCCAGTCTTGTAGGAGGTTCCAGGTGAGAAGGTTTCTGTCGGTCCTGCTGGTGCTCATCATCGCAGTTGGTACGCTCGGGCTTGCGCCGCGCGGCCTGTCATCGCAGGGGCAGGGGGCTGCCATCAGGCTCAAAGCAGCGACCTTCACGCCCACTCGGGGCGAGTCTCCCAGGATCGCCCCCGGCCTGGCCATATCCGGATATGCTGAAGGGCAGCGTGGCTACTACATCGTCCAGTTCGCGGGGCCGGTCCAGCAGGGCTGGAAGGACCAGGTAGCAGCCTCCGGCGCGCAACTCCTAGACTACATCCCCGACTTCGCATTCAAGGTCCGCATGACGCCGGCTCAGGCTCGGCAGGTCGAGCGCCAGGCCAGCGTCGCCTGGACCGGCCTGTTCCATCCCGCCTACAAGCTCAGCCCCGAGCTGAACCGTAGCGGGACCCGTCTGTACAGCGTTCGAGTGGAGCGCGGCGCCGACGCGGGCCGCACGGCGGCTGCCATCGCCCGCAGCGGGGCGACCGTCGTGGGCCGTGAGGGCAGCATGTTGCTCGTCTCCGCAGATTCCGCCAGGCTGGACGCCATCGCCCGCGTGCTC
The DNA here is from genome assembly GCA_016781735.1 of Rubrobacter sp. Classification (GTDB taxonomy): domain Bacteria; phylum Chloroflexota; class Chloroflexia; order Thermobaculales; family Thermobaculaceae; genus LC3-1. Next base: position 6,024 of record JADDPT010000036.1, on the reverse strand, counting down.
GACGTAGCGTGGGTGGGCAACTTCCTCCTCCCAGAGAAGCATAACCAGATCGGCGCGGGGCAGATCATGGGTTCCAACACGGCGAACACCAACGGCTACGACGGCTCGACGCAGACCGTCGCCGTGGCCGACACCGGCCTGGGTGACGGTACCGCGGGCGGCGCACACCCCGACATCCCTTCCAGCCGCGTGAAGGCGGTTTACAACTGGCGTGGTGTGGACGATAGCTGCTGGAGCATCACCGATGACGGTGCGATCGACGTGGACAGCGGCCACGGCACCCACGTGGCCGGGTCGGTTCTGAGCGATGGCGCCGCTGATGGGACGGGCAAGGGCACCGCGCCCGAGGCGAAGCTCGTCTTCCAGGCTACCGAAAACTGGGCAACGATGAAGGGCGTATGCGGCGCGCTCTACCCTGACGGCTACTACCTGACGGGCATCCCGAGCGACCTCCGCACGCTCTTCCAGCAGGCGTATGACCAGGGCGCGCGCATCCATTCCAACTCCTGGGGCAGCGACGCCAACGGCGACTACACCGCGAACAGCGCCTACGCCGATGATTTCATCTGGGCCCATCGGGACATGACGATCACGTTCTCGGCCGGCAACTCCGGTGAGGACGCGAACGGCGACGGCACCGTGGATAGCGACTCCATCGGCGCCCCGGCAACCGCGAAGAACGTGATCACTGTCGGTGCGAGCGAGAACCAGTGGAGCACTGCTGGGCCAGACGCCCAGTTCCCGTGCGATACCGGCCTTACGTACCAGTCTCGTGATGCTTACCAGAAGAAGTCTGACGGGACGGGTTACACCTGCTCAGAGATGGGCGGAACGAATATGATCGGCACGGGCGGCTCACGCTGGGGCTTCACGGCCGAGCCGCTGAAGAGTGATCCGACAGCGGGCAACCAGGAGCAGTCGGCGCTCTTCTCCAGCCGCGGGCCCACAGACGACGGCCGCATCAAGCCCGACGTGGTGGCTCCCGGCAGCATGATCCTCTCCGGCTACTCCAGCCTGTATCAGGAGGGCTACGGCAGCACAGTCAACCCGAAGAACGGTGCCTACCAGTGGGATGGCTACGGTCTTCCCTTGAACAGCCCGTACAAGTGGATGGGCGGTACCTCCATGTCCAACCCGCTCGCCGCAGGCGGGGCGGCCGTGGTGCGTGACTTCTACAAGAAGGCTCATAGCGTAGATGCCAGCGCCGCGCTCACCAAGGCGACGCTGATCAACTCCGCAGTGGACATGCTCGACGAGAACAACGACAAAGCCAACGACAACGACTTCCCGATCCCCAACGTTCACGAGGGGTGGGGCCGAGTCAACGTGGCCAATGCCACCGACGGGAGTCACAAGTTCGTCGACCAGGCCAGCGGTCTGGGCACGAACGGCAGCGCGAGCTACACGTTCAGCGTCACCACGAGCAAGGCCGTCAAGGTCTCCCTGGTGTGGAGCGACCACGCCTCCACAGAGTCGGCCTCCAAGAACCTGGTCAACGACCTCGACCTGACCCTCACATCACCGACCGGCGCGGTCTACCGAGGCAACAACTTCAGCGATGGCTGGTCCACCACTTCCACGAACCTGGATCGTACCAACAACCTTGAGAACGTGTACGTGCAGTCGGCCGGTACGGGCACGTGGACCATGGAGGTGAAGGGCTACAACGTTCCTAACGGGCCGCAGCCGTTCGCCCTCGTGGTGCTCGGCGCCGACAGCGACCTCGCTACAGGCACAGCAACGTCGCCGCCGAGCACCACGACGGTGCATGTCGGAGACCTTGATGCGACGAAGAAGCTCTACTCGAACGGCTGGACGGCTACCGTGACCACCACGGTCCACGATGCCAATGAGAATGCAGTCTCTGGAGCCACCGTCAGCGGCAGGTGGAGTTACTCCACGAGCACGGTTTCGTGCACCACTGACAGCGCAGGCAAGTGCAGCATCACCAGCGGCCGTATAAGCAAGAACACCAGCAGTGTGAGCTTCTCGGTCACCGCAGTAAGCAAGGACTCAGCCACTTACGACTCGACCAAGAACCACGATGGGGACGGAGACAGCAACGGTACGATCATCACTGTCACCAAGCCGTAGCTCGGCTTGCTGAACTGGGCATACCCGGTGCAGTGAAAGGCGTGAAGGCGGGGGCATCATACGATGCCCCCGCCTTCATTGGTTTAGCCCCCAAGACAGGCGCTACCAACGTGGAACGCGTCGCAGTGAGGGAGTGGGCACGATTGGCGACAGGTCCGACGCGTGCGTCAACCGGCCCGTGAGCACATCAATTTCGTTCGGGGAGGACGTTGCAGCGTTCGGTAGCTTACTCATCTCATCGGTTGGGCTGCGAGGCGGTTAGTAGTTGCCTGCTTCCCAGTCGAAGAAGATGAGCTTGCCCTCGGCCACGCCCACCTTCTGCTGGGGCGTCGGCTCGATGCGCGCGTAGCCGCTGCTGTAGTACAGGAGCGGGTCGCTCTGATTCTGCAGCGACATGTCCTCCACGCCGCCGAAGAAGACGGTGTGGTCGCCCTGCTCCGTCTGGTCCACAAGCCGGCACTCGACCCACCCCAGGCAGTCCCTTAGGAGCGGCGCCCCAGTGAGCCCCGTGTGCGTCTCGATGTCGGAGAACGGGTCCGCAGGCTTGTCGCGGGAGGCGAACCGCTTCGCGATCCACATCTGGTCGGCGCGCAGGATGTTCACCGCGAAGCCGCCGCTCTGGCGTATCGCCTCGTTCGTGGTGAGGCCGTGGCTCACGGAGACCATTACTATAGGGGGGCTGAGTGAGATGGAGGTAAACGAGTTGGCCGTCATCGCCCACGGCTTGCCATCCCTGAGCGTGGTGACGAGCGTCACGCCCGTCGCGAACTGGCCGAGTACCTTGCGGTACAACATACTGTCAAAAGCCACGCAAACCTCCGGAGAACCAACCATAAGGACAGATCAATCTTAGGGGCGGCCTCCCCTGGGTGTCAACGCGGAGGGCATTGAGGAGGAGCACGGCGTTGCCGTCCACCGCACCGCAGTGGCGTTCAAGTTGCGATACTTCCTGACGGCGGACAGGACTCTATCGGCTCGCGAGGAGTAACACGGCATGCACGGAAACCTCCCGGAGTTCATGTGGGCGGTCGGCATCGAGGACACCTTCATCCCCCAGGTGGCGACGACCACGGGACGGGTGCTCGACGAGTACGAGCTGACCCAGCACTATCGCTACTGGCGCGAGGACCTGGCTCTCGCAGCCTCCCTCGGCGTGCGCACGATGCGCTACGGCATCCCCTGGTACAAGGTCAACCCGGCCCCCAGCGTGTACGACTGGACGTGGACCGACGAGGTGCTCGAGTACATGGTGCGCGACCTCGGCATCCATCCCATAGTGGACCTGATGCACTATGGTTGCCCGCTCTGGCTCCAGCGCGAGTTCGCGAACGCCGAGTACCCCGAGCGGGTGGCCGAGTACGTGGGCGCGTTCGTGGAACGCTACCGAGGGCTGACCCACCTGTATACACCGCTGAACGAGCCGCTGCTGAACGCATACTTCTGCGGGCACACCGGCAACTGGCCGCCATACCTGCGTGGGCCTCGCGGCTACGTCCGGATGATCGCAGCGCTCGCGCACGGGATGTCCCTCTCGATCGCGGCGATCCGCGACCTGCAACCCGACGCCACGGTGGTGCAGGCGGAGGCGACCATGCACATCTCCACCAATGATCCTTCCCTGGAGGAGGATGTTCAGGCGAGGTGGCTTCACCAGTTCGCGCCGAACGACCTCGTGCTCGGCCTGCTGGATGAGGCCCACCCGCTGAGACCATTTTTGCTGGCGAACGGCGTCTCTCCCCGGATGCTCGACTGGTTCGTCGCCAACCCTCAGGAGATCGACATCGTCGGGGTGAACTTCTATCCGGGGATCAACGTGTGGGAGATGGTTCGGCGAGATGACGGCGCTCCGGTCACCAGGCACTCCTACGGGGGTGTGCCCGAGTTCGAGGCGGTAGTGCGCAGGTACCACGAGCGCTACCGGAAGCCCCTGATGATAACGGAGACGAGCACGCTCGGTCCGTTGTGGAAACGTGAGCGGTGGATGGACGACTCACTCCGGATGGTGCGCGACCTGCGAGGCGAGGGAATCCCGCTCGTGGGGTACACCTGGTGGCCGCTGTTCAGCCTCGTGAGGTGGGAGTACCGCCGGGGCCGCAAGCTGGTTAACGAATACCTGGCTCACATGGGGCTTTGGAACCTCCGCGATGACGGGTCGGGGACGCTGCTCCGCGAGCGCACGAGCCTCGTGGACAGGTACGCCGGCTATGTCGCCAGCACCCACGAGGTGGTCGGCGAGATCGGGCAGCAATCCCCACCCAGGGAGTCCGCCGCAAGGTAGGAGCAGTCCCTGATAGCGTGGGAGTGGGACGCGTCCCGGAGGCACCACTGGCAAGAGGGAAGTCACGCTACCAGTCCGCTGCGACGGACCCATGCCAGCATGCCTATCGGGACTCAATCGCCGACCATCGACTCAGTGGAATTGGCGGCCACGGTCGCCTGATAACTGCTTCCAGTCCCGAGCGTCGGGCTAACCCGCCAGCGCTCGCGGAGACTCTCCCCTGATCGCCTATTTCGATCGTGATCTGGGTATTATGCGTCCCGGCTGTAGGTCCCTGACTTGTCTCTTCAGCCGGTTGTGTGCGTTTGGCTCTATCCCGTGACTTCTCTCAGAGTCCGCCATTCGCCTGGCAGCTGTCTGTTTGCGTTGACAATGGACATCTTCGGGAACTCACGGTTAGCTCCACACGGTTGCAAATCGCACAAGTCCCTTTTCTGGCCATGCGGTCGACATCCTGCAGTTGGCAAACCTGCAAACAGGAGACGTGATGTTAGCAGTCCAGTGAACGCAGGGCCGCCACCCTTGATAACCCATCTACCCATGCTATAATGCGAGCCGCTGTCGAGAGGGTGCAGTAGGCGAGGGTGGCGCGCGAGGAGGTGCTCGATGTCTATGGAGATCAAGAGTCTAACATCACCTGACGAGACCCGGACGTTCGATAAGGGCAAGCTGGAGATCGCAAAGCATGGAGGGGTGACAATAGGGCGTGCCACCTTCCAGCCCGGGTGGAAATGGTCTGAGTGCGTCAAGCCAATCGTCGGCACGGACAGTTGCCAGGCTTCTCACACAGGGTACCAAGTCTCCGGACGGCTTCACGTCAAGATGAACGACGGGACCGAGCAAGAGGTGTCAGGTGGAAACACGTATCACATTCCGCCGGGGCACGATGCGTGGGTTGTGGGAGACGAGCCGGTCGTGTTTGTCGACTTCACGGGTATGACAGACTACGCCAAGAAGTAGTCCCCAAGCAGTCTGTAGGGGATAGAGGAATTCAACTCCTGCAGGCTGTGCATTCGCGCTACCCTCTCCCTACCGCGCCCTCTCGCCGCCAGTACCCCCTCGGCTGGCTAACCTGGAGGACCGATGAGGTGTTCCATGAAGACTGGTGCTCGCGGGGAGCCAGCACGACTACTACGCCTTGCGCACAAGGACGTATATACGCAGGCGGGTGCCGTCGAGGTCCATGGGGATGGACCGTTCCGCCGTCCACCGGTTCACCTGCGCCGCCGCGACTCGCTCGAAGAGTCGCGCCTCGCTCGTTATCACGACGAACCGGGCTCCCGGCCTAGCTACCCTCGCTCCTTCCCTGAGCACCCTCGGGTAGAGTCGCTCGTTTTCGGCGTGCGAGCCCACGAGGTGGCCGAACGGCAGGTCCGCGCACAGCGCCGAGATGGAGCGGTCGGGCAGGGGCAGGTCGCCCGCGTCCCAGCCCTCCAGCCTCACCCTTCGCGAGAGGCCCGCCGCCTCAACATTCGCTCTCGCGCACTCCAGTGCTGCCGGGTCGGTATCCGCGCCAATTGCGCTCCTTGCCGGTCCTTCCGCGAGCCGCTCGATGAGGATCGTGCCCGAGCCGCACGCGCCGTTGAGGAACGAGTCGTCCGGCTTCGGGCGGGAGAGCCGGGCCATGACCCGCGCAACCGTGGCGTTGAGCG
>JADDPT010000103.1 GCA_016781735.1 Rubrobacter sp. | reverse complement strand
GCTGGTCGTGCCAAGTGCACGAGACGGGCAAGCGCATGTGCTCCACGAACGGGAGGATTACGGTCCGTCCTTCTTGCCCGTGACCTTAGCCGTGTGGCTGACCTCGCGGAGAACCAGGAACGTCGCGTTGCCAGGCACTCCTTCCGAGAATTACGCCTCGGTATTCCTGTACTGAAGCGCCGAGTCTCGCGCTACCTCCTCCGCAGCCTGCTGACGAGCGCCCGAAGCGCCGGCAGTCGAGATGCTCGCATCAACCTATCTGGAAGGCTCGTAGCAGACCCGGACACGATCCTACGCCACTCGCCTTCCAGCTCGGACGCGGCGAATGTCTGCCTGCCGAAAAGCTCCGCCACGTAGGAGCGCGAAATTCGTCGTGCCGGCTGTGCGACGTTCGGGAGAGCTCCGGATAACCAGTCCACATACTCCGTTGGCGTCTGGCTCGGCTTTGGACTGCGTCTCAGGAGCGCGCCCAGGTGAGTCAGCTTGGCATACTGACGCGTCGCTCCACGCAGACCACGGAGCCTTATCAGGCTGATGAGGTACAGGAGCAGCACCGTCAACAGCAGGATCGAAGCGGATGACAGCACGAGTCGAGCATACGCTGGCAAACGTTCGGTCTGTGTGGCGCTGACCGGGTCCTCTCCGAGCTGCCTCTCGCTACGCCGGTTGAATACGACGTCGGGAAGCTCGCTGCTGCCCTGGTTCGCCTGAGTGCCTGCCTGGTTGCGGCTAACTGGGTCTCGTATGGGAGTCGGCTCGTAGTTCACCCATCCGTAACCGGGGTGGTACACCTGCGGCCACGCGTGAGCTTTCGATTCGTTGACGACGATCCTGTCAATCTTTGAATCGTACTCACCAGGCGCAAATCCTGTCACTACGCGGGTCGGGACATCCACCGACCTCAACATCACTGCCATTGCCGAGGCGAAGGAGGTGCAATAACCTTCTTTCAGATCGAACAGGAACGTGTCCACAAAGTCCCGACCTGGCAGTGGCGCCGGCACGTTCTCCCGGTACTTCAGCTTGCGCAGGTAAGTCTCGATCGCCCGAGCCTTTTCGTCCGGCGTGTCGGCGTTGGCGGTGAGCTTCCGCGCAAGGTCAACCACTCGCTTGGGCAGGTTCTCGGGAAGCTGCAAGTACTCGTCGTTTACCCACTCTGGCGCCTTACCCACCGCCTTGGCGAGCTGCGCGTTCGTCGGGTTCGCGACTATCGAGGTAACCTTGTACTTCTCGCCTTTCTGAACGGGCTCCAGTGCGCCGAAGTCGAGCACCGTGTCATAATCAGGCGCCATGAAGGTGTAGGTGATTACAGGCGGGCTGCCAGGGCGGTAACGGTAGGTCGCATCTATTCCTCGTGTGCTCAGCGAGCTCAACTCTTCACGCAATAGATTCAGGTACTGCCGGAGCGCTTCTCGGGTTATCGGCGCCCGCGCCGGTGATGGCGAGCCTGTAGCAGGCGTGGGCCGAGCGCTCGGTAGCGATCCCGTCCGCCGCGATCGAATCCCGTCGTTTGATGCGCTCGCGACGTACTGTGCCTCTCGCCGGCGCAGGAGGCCCCGCAATCGCCCCAACTCCGCGCCGCGCGACTGCAGGACTGTGTCCGACAGCTTTCCTCGTACGGGCGCCTCCACCTGACGCTCGATCAGGGGCAACTGCCAGACGGCCGAACGGTCCGCTAACACGGGGACGTCAGCGGCAAAGAGCGGCCGACCGACCGGTAGTACAACCTCGACCTCTTGCTCGACCCTTTTGGTGCCCGGCTTGAGCTCCCGCTGGTTGACCGTGCTACTCAGCTGCTGACCCCGCACAAACTCCGCCTCGGTGGCCTGCGCGCTCGGCGTGGATAGCTCCCACCCCGACCCAGTGTATGTGTCATATGCAACGCTGCGCCAGTACTGGCTGCTTTCGCCGGTAGCTGTAAAGACGGTTCGCGTGCCAAGGCGCAACGGTCCGCCGAGGGCGAAGCTATCGCGGAAGCTCGTGAAGCCAGTGCCTAAACCAGTCGGGGCCGGGCGGCTCGAAGGGTACAGGAAAGCGAATGCCTTTTCCCAGCGGTCCTGAACACTGTCAAACGGCTTGGCAGCCTGCTGAAACGCGTTGCGCGCTGTGATCGCGATGCTGCGGCTTGGTCCGCGCCAGGCCAGGCCTAGCAGTACGATTGATAGTATGCTTCCGAGGAGCAGGACCTTGAGGCCGAGGCCACCTTCCCTCCCCAGACCGTCCCTCTCCCAACGATCCTCTCGACGCGCGACGTGCTGTTGCACCATGAGTAGCATCGATGCCAGGAGGAACAACACGAAGAATCGGTTGTTCGGGCGAGTGGCATAACCGAGGTTGACCAACATCACCAGGCCCGTGGGGATCACCGCCCACCATACCCAGCCGTAGCGGAGCACGAACCAGGCGTTGTTGTACGCCAGGAACCAGACAATGATTCCCATTGTGAAGACGAATAGTAGCTCGTCGCTGCTCGTGCCTCCAGCCAGTACCAGTGCCAGCCACTCGCGAAACCGGGACCACACCGTCAGGGTGCCCGACGCGCCTTGCAACTCCTCCGGAGACAATACTCTACCCGTCTGCCAGAGGACGACTAGCATTCCGCCCAGCATCCCGAGTAAGTGCGCCCGGAGCGTGCCGAGCCGGCTGGTCGACAGCACGATCCCTAGCAGGATGCCAAGGACGCCGATGGGTGCCAGTACGTGGAGCCCTTCCGTCCACCGTGCTTGCTCTATCGAGCGCGCCAAAAGTACGATCATGACCAGCAATAAAGCAGTGGGCACCAGGGTGCGCGAGTTCAGTCGTGATTTCAACGTGATACCTCCACCGGGATAGCCTCGGCCGCCCTGGGTCCTCCCCAGCCGGAGTTGAGGACTTCTGCAATGTTGTCGCCGTTCCGCAAGGTCCGCGTGTAGAAGCGGCCCCTCCGCTCGTCCAGTGTAGGTAGCAAGCGCGGCATTCGCGGGTCGAAGCTTGGGGCATCCACGTAGATGGCAGTCACAGGGAGGCTACGCCCCGAAGCTACATTGAGCCCTGCACGCCATGCTCCGCTAGTATCAGGAGTTATAACCAGCAACGAATGGTTGCCAGTGAAGTACCCCTGGTGGGCAACCAGCACCTCTTGCAATGGCGGAGTGTTCGTCGCCTCTGCTACCGCAAGCAGCTCGAGGATTCTCCACAGTTGACGAGAGCCTCGGTCTGGCACTATGAGCTGTCGCTCGTCCGACCAGGCGATCAGGCCGACGGTCCGCCCCTTTTCGAGCATGGAGGCGCTCACGGACGCCGCAGTCGTCACAGCATACTCCAGCGAGGAATTGAGGTACAGCCGATCTCCATCGGGCGGGACCGCGCGGTCGCCGGTGGCTCTGAGCGCATGCAGCCTTCGCTGCAGGTCGAGCACGATCCAGACGTCCGCCACCGGGTCCAGCTCGAATTCTTTAACCATCAGCTTGCTTTGTCTGGCCGTTGCCTTCCAGCTCACGCTGCTCAGGCTGTCGCCAGGCACGTAATCTCGTACCGTACTCACTGTCGGGGTCGAGTGGTAGGCTCGCTTCTGAGCGATATTGCCTCCCGGCATCTCCAGCGCCGGCAGGGTGAAGCGTGGCAGAGGGACCACTTGAGGATAGACGAGCAACTCTCGACTGGCGCCCGCCTCAACTGAGCGTGAGAACAGCCCGAAGGGATCAGACGCGGTGATAGTCAGGGGCCCTAGCAGGTAGCGACCCCTCTGCTCACAGACTGTCCTTCGGCGCCAGCGCTTCTCCGACCGTGCCCCCAGACTGACCACGTTTCCCGCTGAGCGCCCGGGGAGAGTTCCGCCGTCGTGAACCTCCAGCCAGAGCTTCGGTAGCACCGACTGATTACGCAGGCCGAGGCGTTCTTTCAATGCCTCGCCAACCTGCACCCGATTCTGAGACGCGTCGCGCAGAACCCCTAAGCCGCGAAACGCGAGTCGGGACCAGGCATATGCGAATACATCCACAAGGAGCAGCAACCAGGCGAGGTGGAAAAGCAAGCGCCAACCAGTGCTCACGGCGAACGCCAGGACAAGTAGCGAGAGACCGAATATGGCGAGCGCGCTCATTCGCCCAGTCTGCTAGCGCGCCACTGCCCGCGCACCTGGCACGGGTACGCGGCTGAGGATGTCGCTCAGAACCGCTTCCTGACTGACCTGCCGCATGCGGGCCGCGGCGTTTACGATCAGCCTGTGCGAGAGCACCGGCACCGCGACCGCCTTGACGTCGTCCGGCGTAACGTAGTCGCGGTGGGAGATTGCGGCAAAGGCCTGCGACGCCCGGTATACACCGAGTGAGCCTCGTGGGCTGGCACCAAGGTAGATGTCGTCGTGATCTCGCGTCGCGCCTACCACGCTCACTATATATTCGGTGATAAGCGGGTCCACGTACACGCTCTTGACTGCCTCCTGCGCCTCCAGGAATTCCGCCGCCTCCACTACCTGTCCTAGCTCCTCGAGTGGGTGGGTTGTCTGCTGGTTTGAGAGGACTGAGATCTCATCCTGCTTTCCCGGATAGCCCAGCGACAGCTTCAGGAGAAAGCGGTCCAGCTGGGCCTCGGGTAGCGGGAACGTGCCCTCGTACTCAATAGGGTTTTCGGTAGCAAGCACCAGGAACGGATCCGGCAACCCATAGGTCGTGCCGTCCACGGTCACCTGACGCTCCTCCATCGCCTCAAGCAGGGCTGACTGAGTCTTCGGAGTGGCCCTGTTGATCTCGTCCGCGAGCACAACCTGGGCAGTGACGGGTCCGGGGCGGTACTCGAACTCACCACTCCTCTGGTTGTAGATCGAGACACCCGTAACGTCGGAGGGCAAAAGGTCAGGTGTAAACTGGATTCGCTTGAAGCTGCACCCGAGCGATTGAGCCAGGGACTTGGCAAGGACGGTCTTGCCGACACCCGGGACATCCTCCATGAGGATGTGCCCCTTGCTAAGCATGGCAACCAGCGCGAGCTGTATCTCGGCGTGCTTGCCGATAATAACTCGCTCGACGTTCTGTACGACCTTCTCTGCTACGGCGGCGAGTTGGTTCAAGCTGTGGTCCTTGTCTAGGGAGCGACTGTGTGGGGATTGGTGATGCGTTATTATATCAAATGCCCCACAGGCCCCGGATGACGGCACCCGGTGATGATTACCGCATGTGAAGGCCCGCAGAGGATAACACCGTGACGCACAACCTGAGCAATCGAGAGGTCGCAAGCGTGCTGCAACGCCTGGGCGACCTGCTCGAGATCCGGGGTGAAGCGGTGTTCAAGATCGCCGCCTACCGTCGCGCCGCTGAGAGCATAGCCACCCTGGCCGAGCCTGTCAGAAGTATACGGGACCGGGGGGAACTGCAAAAGATTCCCGGCGTGGGCAAAGCGATAGCCGAGAAGGTGTCCAGTCTGCTGGACACCGGTTCGTTCAAGCTACTCGACGAGGTTCAGGCCGAGATACCGCCGGGTGTTGCAGAGCTACTGACGGTACCGGAGATAGGCGCCAAGAGAGCACGGGTGCTCTACGACCGCCTGGGCATTGACAGCCTGGAAGCGCTCAAGGCAGCCGTAGCCGAGGGCCGACTTCACGGGACAGGAGGACTCGGTCCTCGAGCGGTTGAACGGATCGCCGAAGGACTAGCATCCCTCCGTCCGACGTCACAGGGATTGCCGATTGGGACCGCCTATGCCCTCGGAACAGAGCTCCTGCGTCTGATCGAGCAGATTGCACCCGCGCTAAAGGGGGTGCAAGTGGCTGGCGAAGTTCGTCGTTACCGTGAGATGGTGAACGAGATCACGCTGGTCGCGGCGGTAGATGATCCCGCCGAGCTAGTCCATCAGTTCTGTGCCCAGCCGATCGTCTCCCGCGTGGAGGACCGCAACGACGTTGCCGGCAGAGTCATCCTGGAGAACGGCGCCAACGTCAGCCTCCACGTCGTGCATCCGGAGGCTTTCCCTGTAGCCCTCGTCCTCTATACCGGAAGCGAAGAGCACGTCCGCCGCCTGCAATCTCTGGGGACTGCAGGGCAGTTATCCATATCCAGAGACGGGCTTGTCCGGGACGGCCAGAAAGTACAGTGCCGGTCGGAGGAAGAGGTCTATGCTCGTCTGGGGCTGCAATACATCCCGCCGCCCATGCGGGAGGACACGGGCGAGATCGAACTGGCACTTCGGGGCGAGCTCCCACTCGCGATTGACGCGTCGATGCTGAAAGGCGACCTGCACACCCACACGGAGTGGAGTGACGGAAAAGCGACGGTCCTGGAGATGGGTCTCGCCGCGCGAGCAATGGGCTACCGGTATATGTGCCTAACGGACCACTCACGAAGTCTGGGCGTCGCTAACGGCCTAGGTCCAGAGAGGCTTGAGCTGCAGCGGGCGGAGATACAGTCGGCAAACGCTGAGTTAGCTCCTTTCCGAATCTTGCAAGGAATCGAGCTCGAGGTGCTCGGTGACGGCACCCTGGACCTTCCCGATGAAACGCTGGCCGAGCTCGACCTGGTCATCGCTTCGGTGCACAGTGGCTTACGAAAGAGCAGGGAGGTGGTGACGTCACGCGCCCTCGCCGCCATACGGCACCCTCTCGTCGACATCCTGGCACACCCCACAGGTCGCCTTGTGGGCGGCAGGCCGGGGGGCGACTTCAACATGGAAGTGCTCGTGCAGGAGGCGGCACGTACGGGAACCGTCCTGGAGATAGATAGCGAGCCAGCCCGGCTCGACCTGCGCGACACTCACGTTCGCCTCGCGCTCGACGCGGGGTGTAGCCTCTCCATTGACAGCGACGCCCACTCCACTGGTGGCCTAAGCACCGTGCACTTCGGCGCTGGAGTAGCGACGAGGGCAATGGCAACGCCCGACCGGATACTCAACACCTTGCCGCTAGTCGAGATGCTAGCCGCCCTCAAGCGCAACCGTCAGTAGCCAGAGCGGGAGGCGCACTCACCGCACTGCCCTCTCCGGCTATGCCACCTGGTTTCGACTATCAGGAGGTGAGGCGTCCAGCAAACGCCAGAAGCGGCCGCCCAGCAGCTTCTCGAGCTCCTGCTCGAGCGAAGCGGTAAGTAACACGTCCAGGCTGTGTGGTTGTATTACGATCCGCCGTGACCCGACCGGAATCTGTATGGTGACAGGGTCCGAGCCCGGGTAGTGCCGCAGCAGCCGGTCGAGCCGCTGCATGCGGTCTATATCTTCCTCAGGATCGGGGCCAGCCGGCAGCAGGATGCGTAGCTCGTAGCTCTTCTCCTCGTCCCGTTCGGCTGGGACAGGCTCAGCCTGCGGAACCTGGGATTCTGTCGGTTCTCGCTGTGCCTCCTCTTCGCTATCGTCTGCAACCTGCTCCTCCGTGCGGTACGGCTGAACGGAGTCACAGATCAGCTGCAGCGAGTCATTGCGCTCATCGAGCTTCCCGTAGACCTCCAAGATGGCGTCGTCCACCAAGTGCGAAGCGTATTTCTCATACGCCTCAGGGAACGCGACAAGGTCTATGCTGCCCGTCAGGTCTTCCAGCTTGCCGACAAGCATGCTCTGCTTCTTCCGGGTCGTCAGCACCTTCGACCCTACCAGCATGCCGATGACCCTCAGGGACCGACCGACCATCTCGTTCGTTACGTCGGATAGGAGCGCCAGGCTCTCGTCCCGGCTGGCGGAGAGAGCAGCGGTCAGCGGGTGCTCGCTTATGTAAATACCGAGCACCTCCTTCTCCCATGCAAGCTGCTGGTCGCGAGGCGCGTCCTGGACCGCGGGAAGGATAATGCTCGGAACGTACTCTTCCCGCTGGGTCGAGCCGACGAAGAGGCTCATCTGGCCCGCTCCGCTCGCCTTCTGTGCCTTCTGGCCCACCGTCATCGCCTCGTCGAGCACGGCCAACAGCTGCGACCGGGTACCGAAGCTGTCAGCCGCCCCAGCCTTGATGAGGCTCTCCAGCACGCGCTTATTGACGAGCCGGCTGTCCACGACTCGGCAGAGGTGGTCGAGCGACTTGAACGTTTTCTCCGGCAGCTTGTTACGGGCCGCAACGATAGCGGCGATAGGAGCTGTTCCGGCATTCTTCACGGCCGAAAGCCCGAACCGTACCGGCGCGGGCTTGCCAGGAGAGGCTGCTTCCTTCTCAAGCGTGAAGCCCTCGCTGCTCCGGTTCAAGTCCGGGGGAAGCACGTCTATGCCCATCCGCTTACATTCTGCGATACCAGCGGCTACCTTCTCGGAGTTCCCGGTGGCGACCGTGAGGAAGGCGCTCATGTACTCCGAGGGGTAGTTCGCCTTGAGATAGGCGGTCTGGTAGGCGACGAGGGAGTAGGCGGATGCGTGCGCCTTCCCGAAGCCGTAGCGAGCAAACGGCTCCATCCACTCCCACAGCTCGTTCGCCTTCTGCTTGGAGAGGCCGCCGTGACTCTGGCACCCCTTGACGAACTTGTCGCGCTGAGCGTCCAGCTCGGCCTTTATCTTCTTGCCGACAGCCTTTCGCAGCTTGTCCGCTTCTTCCCACGTGTAGCCTGCGACTTGAATGGACAACAGCAGGATGTCGTCCTGGTAGACGAGGACGCCGTGAGACTCCTTCAGAATGCTCTCGAGCTGCGGGACTAGGTAGCTCACCTTCGAGGGGTCATGCTTGCGCTCGATGTAGGTAGGGATCATTTCCATAGGACCCGGCCGATAGAGGCTGATCATCGCCGCGACATCCCGGATGTGCGTTGGACGCAACTCCTTGATATACCGGCGCATACCCGGCGACTCCAGTTGGAAGACGCCCGTAGTTTCTCCTGAGGAGAGCAGCTCGTACGTCTTGCCGTCGTCGAGCGGAATGTCGTCCAGCACTATCTCACGACCGGTCGTCTGCCTGATAGTCTTCACTGCCCGGCCTAGAACCGAGAGGTTAGCGAGGCCGAGAAAGTCCATCTTGAGAAGGCCCACGCTCTCGCTGTACCTGCCGTCGTACTGGATCAGCAGCTTGTTCCCGGTCGCCTCTCGCTGCACGGGGGCGTAGTTCTGCACGGGCTCGCGTGCGATGATCACGCCTGCGGCGTGAGTGGAAGCGTGACGCGTCACGCCTTCGAGCCTGCGTGCGACGTCGAGGAGGCGACGAATCTGCGAGTCGCGATTGTAGAGGTCCTTCAGCGACGAGACGGAGTCCAGCGCGGTCTCGAGGTCAGTGTTGGGCTGTATCATCTTCGCCACGGCATCGCAGTCGCCGTACGAGACCCCAAGCACGCGTCCTACGTCCCGCACCGCGGCGCGGGCTTCCATAGTGCCGAAGGTGATGATCTGCGCCACCTTGTCCTCGCCGTACTTCCGGGTGACGTACTGTATGACCTCCTCCCGCCTGGAGTCCTCGAAGTCCATGTCTATGTCGGGGGGGCTGGGCCGGTATGGGTTGAGGAAGCGCTCGAACGGCAGTCCGTACTCCAGCGGATCCGCACTGGTTATATTTAGCAGGTATGAAACTAGGCTACCTGCGGCGGAGCCCCTGCTGGTGACCGCGATCTCCTGCTCGCGCGCCCAGTTCACGAAGTCCTGAACGATGAGCATGTAGGTCGGGTAGCCCTTCTGCTCTATCACCCCAAGCTCGTACTCGAGGCGGTCCATTACCTCCTTGCCGGCAGTAACGTACCTCCGACGGATGCCCTCCTCACAGAGCCGCCGCAGGTAGGAGACTGGCGTGTCGCCGGGCGGCACTTCGTAGTGCGGCAATATCCACTGCCCCATCGGTATCTCCAGGTCGCACATCTCCGAGATTCGGGCAGTGTTCGATACGGCATCCGGCAGTTCCGAAAACGCCCGCTCCATCTCGTCAGGAGAGCGTAGGTAGTTGGTGTCGGAGGACATCCGCATCCTGTTCTGGTCGTCAACCTGCTTGCTCATTTGTACGCACAGCAGAATGTCCTGAATCTCCGCGTCCTCACGTCGGGGATAGTGCGTATCACACGTCGCGACGAGCGGGATATCGAGGTCACGAGCCAGCTGGACCAGCTTGCGGTTGGCTATCTGCTGCTCCTCGAAAGGGTGATCCTGGAGTTCGATGAAGTAGTTCTCCCGCCCGACGATGGAGCGGAATTTGTCCGCAAGGTCGCGCGCCTCGCGGTCGAGGCCTTTGAGAAGCAGCTGCGGCACTTCCCCGCCGATGCACGAGGACGTCACGATCAACCCGCGCGAGTGCCTGGCTAGTAGCTCGTGGTCGATGCGTGGCTTGTAGTAGTATCCCTCCAGGTTGGCGCAGCTCACGAGGCGCATGAGGTTTTGATAGCCCTCGAAATCCTTAGCGAGTACCAGCAGGTGCGCATTCTCGGCGTCCGACTTGCCGGCCTTGTCGTGACGCGACCGCGGCGCGACGTACAGCTCGCAGCCGATGATCGGCTTGATGCCGGCGGCGCGCGCAGATGTGTACATCTCTATGGCGCCGTACATAGCACCGTGGTCGGTGAGCGCAAGCGCCCCCATACCGTAGTCCTTGGCGAGAGAGATGTAATCCTTTATCTTTCCCATGCCGTCCAGCAGCGAGTAGTCGGAATGGACGTGCAGATGTACAAACTCAGAGCTCAATCGATGGTCCTCCTCCGCTTCTCTTCACCCTAAGGGTTGGCACCTGAGAATAGAAGGGTTTTCTGCAAAGGTCCCATAAACGAGCGGTGAGAAGCCGACCCCGAGGTCGTGACGGGCCTTCGGAGAAGCGATTCTGGTAAACTGTGCGAGAGCGGATTCTGGTCGCGCGGCACCACAATTGCGCCGGTGGTATCCGACCTGCTTAGACCTCTGCCGACCTCGCCTCCCGTACATCGTCGGAAGCGCATCAACGCACCGCATACAGTGGTGAGGAGTTGTTGTCACGGATACACAAGAGCATCGTTCAACACTGCTGCCCTCTGTCCTACCCGGCGTTGAGGAGATACTGGCAACGTTGGACGAGCCGTGCCTGCTCACCGATTGCAAGCAGGACATCCGGGCGGCCAACGCGCAGGCAAGCAATCTTCTTGCCAGAGGCGAGCAACTGGTTGGTATGTCGCTGCCTCTCCTGCTTCAGCGACGTGCTCCTAACCAACTTGCCAGCGTCAGTGAGATATTGAGCCCTCTACCTGAAGAGGCCGGCGAGGCAACAGTGCCCATAAGGCTCCTGCTCGACGATACAGCCGTCAGGGTGAACTGGGCGGTGCGCCCGGTGGATGGCCGCTTCGGTTCTTCATTCCGGCTGCACCGCTTCTTTCGACAGCAGGAGGAAGAAGAGGATGTTGCGCAGGTTCAGTTCCTTGCCAACGTCAGCCACGAGCTACGGACCCCGCTCTCCGCTCTTGTAGCCACCACAGAGTTGATGCTTCAGGACTACCATACGATACCGTCAATCGAGCTGGGACAGATGATCGGCTTGCTGCACCGAAACACGCGAAGGCTTGAATCGCTGGTCAGCAACCTGATCGATGCGGCGGGTCTGCAGAACGGCAAGCTACAGCTAAGGAAGTCTGCTACGACTGTAGAGTCGTTGGTTCGCGACGCAGCGGACTTCGTGCAACCACTACTCAAGAGCAAGAACCAAAGACTGGAGCACAAGGTGCTGGGCACCCCGCCGGTGCTCGTGATCGACGCCAAGAGAATCGTCGGCGTGCTTGTGAACCTGTTCTCCAACGCTAGCCGATATGGATTGCCCAACGAGCGGATACAATTGCTCGTTTCCGTCGAGGGCACCCTGGTACGGTTCACAGTCCGGCAGAAAGGCTCGGGAATACCGAAACATGAGCAGGCGCTACTCTTCCAGCGTTTTTACAGGGGCAGCACGGGCGAGACTCAGAGTGGCGGCTCAGGCCTCGGTCTCGCAATAGTGAAGGACATTGTCGAGCTACACGGCGGTACCGTTGGCGTGATGAGTAAGCCTGGCAAGACGACGGCCTTCTGGTTCACGCTCCCTCTAATAGGAGCTACCACCTAATGGCGCGTGCGACACTCATCAAGGCAGCTCACGAGGTGGCTCCGCTCAAGGTACTGATCGCGGATGACGACGCAGACCTGCTGGACATCCTGGCGTTCTCACTGCGCCGCGAAGGATTCGAGGTCGTTAGTGCCCGCGATGGCAGGGAGGCGTTGGCACAGGTAGCAGCAGAGCAGCCCGACCTGGTAGTGCTCGACGTGACGATGCCGCATGTAGACGGCTTTGAGGTGTGCAGGCGCCTCCGGATATCGAGCTCCGTTCCGATAATCATGCTGACGGCGCGTGACGAGGACGAGAATATCGTACAGGGGCTAGACCTCGGCGCCGATGACTACGTCACAAAACCGTACTCGCCTCGCGAGCTGATAGCCCGTGTGAAGGCGCTCGCCCGGCGCTCAGGTGAACTCTCGGAGAAGAAGGGCAACCTGCACGCTGGCCCCTTCCAGCTCGATCCGGACCAAATGGAGGTGCGGCGAAACGACACTGCCATTCGCCTGACGCGTCTTCAGTTCGAGCTCTTACGCTTTATGATGGCGAACCAGGGACAGGTTCTGCCTACGGAGACCCTACTCCAGAAGGTATGGGGATATCCGGTTGCGGATGCGTCGCTCGTGAAGACGCACGTTTACCACCTCCGGCAGAGGATTGAGGAAGACCCTTCGCACCCACGATACATCGTTACCGTGCCGGGCGTAGGATACGTTTTCAACGGCGGATAGCGCGCTGTAGGCCGCCGCCTCTGTACCAGAAAACACTGACTCCATATAGCTTTTCTCTCTTTGACATCGAACCGCAAAACCCGTATACTACTAATTAGAACAAATGTTCTCAGTGGGGGTTACAACATGAAGAAGGAATTTATCATAGAGCGCCAGGGCAAGAGCTTCGTGCTCTATGCGGGGCTGTTGGAGGAGGCGCACGGTCAGGGCCTTCGTGAGATCAGCACATCGCTAGTGCAGGCGCCGTCACCCGAGAACGGCAACGTGGCCATAGCGCACGCCGTAGTCGAGACTGAGAAGGGTCGTTTCTCAGGACTCGGTGACGCGTCGCCGGCGAACGTGAGCCAGCTGATGCAGGTGCACCTGATCCGTATGGCGGAGACGCGCGCCAAAGCCCGGGCACTACGCGACGCAGTAAACGTCGGTGTAGCCGCACTCGAAGAGTTGGCTGAGGACGAGAGCACGCCTCACAGGGTCGCGGGCGGCACGTATCAGAATGGTCCGTCGACAGCTGCAACGGGCGGCGACATAGCCGACGTGGATCACGGGGCGGACAACGTCACGGCGATCAGCAGCACGTCGGACGCTCGTGGGGCCGGCGCTCGAGGCGCAACCGAGAAGCAGCTTAAGGCAATCTATGCAATCGCGCAGAGCGGCTTGCACATGGCTAAGTTCGAGGTCGACGCCAAGTGTCAGGACATCTACGGGTACGCGCCGCAGGACCTGTCCCGGTGGGAGGCGTCGCAGTTCATAGACCTGCTCAAGCAGGACAAGGTGGCGTAGGGGGCGATCGAGTGAAGGAGATACGCCGCTCGAGGGAGCCGAGCCCCCTGACTATGTCGAACCCTCAGCGCGACAAGGTGTCTCATCTCGTCGCGCGTCGCAACTCGCTGGTGGATCGCCTCGAGAACGGGAGCCGTCAGATCGAGACGATGAGGGCGGCAGGCGACGACGTTCAAGAGTGGGAGACTTTCTGGGTCAGGTTGCTGCGGCAGTACGAACAGGTTTGTGACGAGCTAACCGAGATAGACCAGGCGCGGGAGCTACGGCGAGCCGGTTGACACCGCGTGAGACTGCACTGCCTCCGAGGAGGGCTGGTTCCTAGCCAGCCCTCCCTCTTAGTCTATCGGATACCGCCTAAG
>JADDPT010000001.1 GCA_016781735.1 Rubrobacter sp. | reverse complement strand
GATATGAGCGAGGGGTCCGTGTGATACACGAGACCGTGCGGCTAGACCTGCGGCTGTGCGTCGGGTGAGCGAGGTCACCACGCAGCGCCTGGGAGTGCTTTGGCTGCCCTTACGAAGATCGCCTGGCCGATGGTGAGGTCCGTCGCCCTCTGGGTGTAGATGGGAGAATCGGTTCTTTAGGGAAAAATGCAGGTGGTATGCAGCCTTGAGAGGCGTAGAATGCTACGCCTCTACAACCGCACCGGCAGGTGACTATAACCGACAGGAGTGCCTGCCCGCGCCGATCAGCCGCGAGGGCGTTTGAGCTCGAAGAAGTATGGCTGGCGAGCTATACCGGACAGGTTGTCCCACAGCATCGCTGCCTCCTCGCCCTGGGGCGCGGGGTCCACGACGGGGCCGAAGTAGGGTGTGTCATCCTCGTCAAAGTAGAGGGTGGGCACGCCGAACGCGCCGGTTTCCTCCGCCGCTTCGTACTCTTGCCGCAGCGTGTCGTCGAGGTCGGCACGGCTCTGGGCCTGCTCGTAAAGCTCCGTCGGTAGACGGGCCTCAGAGAGGGCTGCACGTATCGTGTCAGGGTTGTCGAGCTGCTCCCTGCGCTCGTGACGCGCGCGGCCAAGCGCGAGGTAGAGCTTGTCTATCGCCTCGTTGCCGCCTTGCGCCTTCGCCAGGTGGAGCAGCCGTAGGGCGAGCCGGTTCTTGCGAGCGCGAGCCAGGTACTCGGGGCTGCCGCTCTCGCGGTTGGCGTATTCGAGGGAGAACAGGTCCCAGTCCACCTTGATAGGTCGCCGCCGGGCCACGTCGCGGACCCACAACGATGTCTTCCATGCGTACGGGCAGGCCGGGTCGAACATGAAGCGAACCGTGGACGTGTCGGATATCTGTGTCGTCAAGTGTCTCGCCTTTCCATATCGGGCAGGCACGATGCCTCTCCCGTCTACTTGTACCTAAAACGTCAGTCCTGCTCCCGGTATTCCCCGTGGTCTGTTGACGGGCGATCTCACTCGCCTTGTGGCACGGGGGAGGCCGTGCTAGCATGCTGGGGCGCGCGACGGATAGTAGTGAAAAGAGGAGCCAAGTGGCGGTAGAGACGCAACTGAAAGAACTCAAGCTGCTCATCAACGGGGAGCAGGTCCCAGCCGAGAGCGGGGAGACGTTCGAGATACGCAATCCTGCGACGGGAGAGACGATAGGCACGGCGGCAAGGGCGGGAACTTCAGATGTGGATCGTGCGGTCGAGGCGGCACGAGCGGCGTTCGACTCCGGCGTGTGGCAGCGCACCCCTATCTCGAAGCGGACGCGCATCCTCATGAAGGTCGCCAACACGATGCGGTCGCGCGCCGACGAGCTTGCGCGGCTAGAGACGGAGAACACGGGCAAGGCCATCGTGAACACGCGCGCCGAGGTTATGCAGGCCGTCGAGGACTTCGAGTTCTACGCGGGCGCAACCGGCAAGGTGATGGGGCAGACAGTGCCCCTGTCCGGCCAGTTCCTGCACTACACGGTGCGCGAGCCGGTAGGGGTCTGCGCACAGATCATTCCGTGGAACTACCCGATAATGATGACTGCCTGGAAGCTCGCGCCCGCGCTCGCGGCGGGTAACACCGTGGTGCTCAAGCCAGCCTCCGCCACGCCGGTAACCGCGATGGTAGTGGGGGAGATCCTGCAGGAAGCAGGTGTGCCGCCTGGGGTGGTGAACGTCGTCACCGGTCCGGGCGAGGAGGTGGGCACACATCTTGTGACCCATCCAGGTGTCGATAAGGTCGCCTTCACGGGCGAGACGGAGACAGGGCGCAAGCTAATGGCCGCGGCCTCGGGGACGCTCAAGCGGCTCATGCTCGAGCTTGGAGGCAAGAGCCCGAACGTGGTGTTCGAGGACGCCGATATCGAGGCGGCGCTGATGGGGTCACTCTTCGGGATCTACTACAGCGCGGGCCAGTCCTGCGAGGCGCGCTCGCGGCTGTTCGTGCACAGGAACGTCTACGATGAGTTCGTGGGACAGTTCGTCTCCCGCTCGGCCGCGTTCAAGGTGGGTGACCCAATGGACCCTTCCACCCAGATCGGCTCGCTCATCAGCCCTCAGCACCGGGAGAAGGTCCACGGGTACGTGGAGGCAGGAAAGGCCGAGGGTGCGGAGGTAGCGACTGGCGGCAAGGCCCCGGACGACCCCTCGCTCCAGCACGGCGCGTACTATGAGCCCACGGTGCTCGTGAACGTGAACAACAGAATGCGCGTGGCGCAGGAGGAGATCTTCGGTCCGGTCGTCACCGTGATTCCGTTCTCGGAGGAGAAGGAGGTCGTGAAGATGGCGAACGACGTCCAGTACGGCCTCGCCGCGACGATGTGGACGTGCGACGTGGGGCGGGCCCACCGGGTGGCCGGCCAGATACGGTCGGGCGTGGTGACGGTGAACACGCCTTTCACCGCGTTCCCGGGTCTGTCGTTCGGCGGCTACAAGCAGAGCGGCTTCGGCCGCGAGCTGAGCATGGAGACGCTGGACCAGTACACGGAGCTGAAGAGCGTGCTGGTATACACGGGAGCGAAGCCGGTCCGTCCGCTCGGGGTCTAGCGTCCGGCAGGTGGGAGGGCGGTCGTGCGGCCGCCCTAGGTGCGTTTAGACTGGAGCGCTGTCGATGCGACGAACCCCCGTCTCCCTGTGGCGTCAGAGGATATTAAGCCGTGATCTGTAGTTCAACGGCACGGCCATTAAGTACGGCCGAGAGTATCTGCACGACCGGTTGGCCGACCGGCACTGCGAGCGCGGTGTCCCGTACTCGAACGCCGGACGATGCGGTTGCTCGAAGAGTTGAGTGAACGCGAGAACCGCACTGAGTTTCAAACTGGTACTGCTGCAAGGGTGACAGGTTTCCGCTGATGACATGGGTCCCCGATCCGGAGCGGGGGCTCGTCCTCCCCGTCTCGTCGTAGCTAACAAATGCCCGGGCGCGGCGGGCTTACTCCGCATGTCGGCGCCAGTCAATTACGCGCCAAGCCTCTTCCATGCTGAGCGGCTGCCACGTGGCCGGCGACTATCTCATGTAGGTAGGCGCCATGGAACGCAGCGGCCATCGCCAATCGGGCAGCAACTGCGGGTTGAACCGCCCTGGACCTTGGTAACCCGCCACAGTCCCCCTTCCGGCCGAAGTTCGTAGCGTCCGCGAAGGGTCCCCTCCAGACTGGGTTCCAGGAGGAAGACGCGGCGTCCCACTCGTAGGTCGGCAGAGAGCGCCCTATCGACGTTGTGCCGTCGTACGGCCCGGAACCGCAGGTCGGGTCGGCGCCGCTCGACATACCTGAAGTATTGCAGCGAGGTCGTGTTGGATGGGTCGTAAATGATCGCCTTCGCGGGAGATCGAGCGACCCGTTCTATCAGTTGCCTCTGCGCGTAGTTGTCGCTCTGGTCGACAGAGGGGTACTTTATCCACCAGGTCCGTCCGATGACGATTACCAGCAGGAGCCCCAATGCCGGTACGGCCAGAGCCCGTACCGGCGGAGAGAGAAGGCGCCTCACCTGCTCCAGGAGCGCGTCGACTCCCACTGCCATCGCGATGGCGAGCACCAGGTAGGTCGGGATGAAGTAGACGGCTATGTCTGGAATCCTGTATCCCAGGGCGTACACCAGCTGGCCCCCGAAGAAGATCATGAGAAGGGCCCAAGTAGCGCGCCCTAAGCGCTGGAACCCAAGGAGGAGCCCTCCAAGCCCTAGGAGGAGCACTGCACTGTACTCCTCACCCAGATGACCTAAGTACGAGAGAGTGCCGTGCAGGAAACGGCGGATACCGAAAAGAAACATCTGGTCCTCGAACTGCCGGCCGGTGACGAGATAGAAGAAGTTCCTGGGTGTTGAAGGGTCTCCGTAGTTCAAGGGCGGGTCCATCGAAGCCCTGACAGGGAGGTAGAGATAGGGCGTCAGCCCGAGGAGAAACAGCAGGGTCGCCTTCAATAGCAGGCTCCAGTCCTTGAAGCGACTCCGGTCTGTCAGCCACACGAATACGATCGCCGCGGGAATCTGCAAGCCGCTGGTCATGTGATTCGTCAGGGAGAATCCGGCTAGGAATGTGGCGGCGAGGAGGTACTTGTCCTTGCGGGTATCCCGCCACAGCAGGAGGGCCAGCAAGGTGGCGGAGACCATCAGGCTATTCAGCGTGTAGACCTCCGCTATCACCGCCTGGCTCCAGAACGTCCTGCTCACCCCGAACGCGAGCGTGGCGATGAGGGCCGGCAACACGTTGGTCAGGCGCACTATGATCAAGTATAGGAGAACAACGGTCACCGCTGCATAGACGGAGGATGAGAGGTTGACGCGGTACGCGACATCTCCGACCGGCAAGTATGTAAAGAGCTTGCCGAGCATGATGTAGGTCGGGTAGCCGGTAGGATGCCCTATACCTAGCACGTACGACCGGGCCTGGAAACGGCCGGAATCCCCTGCGAGAACCGTGGGAGCCAACGTGCTCAGGTAATTGAGAAACACCAAGACGCCCAGGGCGGCCGCGGTCAGCCACGTGCGATGGCGTCGCCACAAGGCCGCAAGGCGATCTCGCGCTAGGGTGAGCGAGGATGCACCTCCGGTCGAGGGAGCCAACTGCGTCACGGTCGGCCCGCCCGCGCGCGCACCGTCCTCCGTCTAAGCTGCACCACTAGAGCGCAGCCTCCGCGACGTGGGCCTCCTGCGGGTCCGGGGCGCGGCGACGCGCGACGTATCGGTGCAGCGCCTCGAGGGCGAAGAACGTTACGGCGGCGTAGAGTATCCCCGCCAGCGCATCTATGACGTAGTGGTCGCCGATGTACACGATGCTGAACCACAACCCGCAGCAGTACAAGAGTGCGATGGGCGATAGCCATCTCCAGTGGAACAGGGAGAAGAGGAAGACGAGGGTAGGGTAGGCGGCGTGCAACGAGGGCATCGCCGCGATGGGATTCGGATTGCCATTCCGCATGATCCACGACGCTACGCCGCCTCCAGCGCGTATCTCACCGAACACGACGTCCCGTATGAGACGTATCCGGAACGGTTCGCCCCCGTCGAGGATCAATCCGTGTCTGGCGGCGAGCCAGGGGGGCACGGCGGGGAAGAGGACGTACGTGAGGAAACCGGCGAATGAGAGTACGATCAGCGCGTACACGAAGCGCCAATATAGCGGCCGGTCGCGCATCCAAAGAAGGTAGGCGAAGAGCAGGGCCAGCACGAAGTGAAATGCCCAAAAGACGGTTGCGATGAGGTCGTACCAGCGGACGACGCCTGGCTCGTGCAGCGCCTTCTGCAGCACCACCGTCGGGATATGCCCCCCGAAGAGCCACCGCTCCGCCGCCACGAGGTCGCGTTCATGGACCGGGAAGCCGCCCCCCTTCGCCGCCTGATCGGCGTAGCCGCGCAGCATTTGCCAGCCGAAGAACACCACGACGAAGGGCGTCCAGTCGCGCAGGAACGTACGCGCCTGCCCCATCACGATCACGCCGAGCAGCATGAATAGCAGGAACGTGTCGGGCCAGATGAAGCCCTTCCGCCAGAACTGTACGCCGGTCACAATCGCCAGATAGACGAGCATGGCGGTGATCCATAACCAGCGCGGGATACCACCCCTCCTCTTCGGTCCGCATAGCGGCTTTCTCTCAGTGTTCGGCAAACCCACTCAATCTCCGCTCATCTCGACTATTCAGCCACTTCCATCAAGGCGGATACCCCATGGCGACATCCAGGTGCTTCCCATCCGAGCGCGCGCTCGACGTGCCTCCCAGCGCTGGCCAGATGGCGACCAGGAACGCGGGCGCAACCAAGACCATGGCTTTGTTCTGGTTCAGTTCGGGGGGTATTGCCCGAGCCGGCGAGAATAACCACAACCACATACCACCCAGCGTCAGCCTCGCCACCAACGCAGCCACCCTGCGCGGACTGATCGGTTCCATGGCTGCGCTGATCAGCAGTTGCAATCTTAGGTGGCTGACGGGTAATAGGGAAGGAAAAATCTCCAGAGATAGGCGCCATTGCGCCTGTGGCCGCGAGGACGAGTTGGCCGATTACCAGCGAACGTGCGTTCTACTAATTCGCACGCTGCTGTAGTGTGTCTCCGCTTGCCTGTCGTGCTTCCTCTAGAACCTCCCCAATGTCCGGCAGGTCCGACGCCTGTTCGCCCTTCCATGCGTAAGCAATCGTGCCGTCCTTGTCGATCACGAAGACGCTGCGCCTAGCCACGCCCTTCCACGGCCCGAGGTCCATCAGCACTCCGTATTGCCGAGCCGTCTCCTTGTTGAAATCGGAAAGCAGCTCGAACGGGATGTCCCGCTGCTTTGCGTACTCGCGGTGAGAGTGGATGCTGTCCACGGAGATGCCGAGCACCCGTGCGCCTGCTTCCTCGAACTCCTGCGCCACAGCCCCGAACTGGGACCACTCGTCCGTTCAGGTGCCCGAAAAGTCGAAGATGTAGAAGACAAGGACCGCCGTCTCCTCCTTGAGCACGTGCCCTAGAGAGATGTCGGTCCCACTTCCGCTCTTCAGCGTGAAGTCCGGTGCCCGGTCTCCTGCCTGTAATGATTGCTCCGCTACCATTCCGTAGCTAACCCTTTCATGCCCGACCTACCGGGCCGCGGGGCGGCTAACGCACGATAGCTGCCTCGCTGATGCTTGCACTGGTGTGAATCCTGCTAATTGCCAGGAAAAACGCTTGACAGGGCTGCGTAAGAGTTGTATCTTGATGCGCACGCGCGGCCTGTGGGCGCGAGTGGAACGTTGATGTCGGGTAGGAGTAGAGCGAACTCACTTAGTAATAGGAGGACCCTGTATGGCTGGTGTCGTCTTCGAGCACGTCCAGAAGATCTACGCCGGGGGTAACCACGTAGTTCACGACCTCAATATAGATATTAGGGACCGTGAGTTCCTCGTTCTGGTGGGACCATCAGGATGTGGCAAGAGCACGGCGTTGAGGATGATCGCCGGGCTGGAGGACATCTCCGACGGCAACCTTTACATCGGTGACCGCCGCGTGAACGATGTGGCTCCAAAGGACCGGGACATAGCGATGGTGTTCCAGAGCTATGCGCTCTACCCTCACATGAGTGTGTACGACAACATGGCCTTCGGTCTCAAGCTCCGCAAGACGCCGAAGCCAGAGATAGACAGGCGGGTCCAGGAAGCTGCGAAGATGCTCGGCATCCAGCAGTACCTTGACCGCAAGCCGAAGGCGCTCTCCGGTGGTCAGCGACAGCGCGTAGCACTGGGACGCGCGATCGTGCGCGAGCCGCAGGTATACCTCATGGACGAGCCGCTCTCCAACCTCGACGCCAAGCTCCGTGTTCAGACGCGCTCGGAGATATCGAAGCTGCACCAGCGCGTGCAGACGACCACGATCTACGTGACGCACGACCAGACGGAAGCGATGACGATGGGCGACCGCATCGCCGTGATGCGCGACGGCGTGCTCCAGCAGCTCGACACGCCGGAGACGCTGTACGACAGGCCCGCGAACATCTTCGTCGCAGGCTTCATCGGTAGCCCAGCGATGAACTTCTTCGACGTGCGGATCGAGGGCGATGGCGACGGGCTGTACCTCGTGCACGATGCCTTCCGCATCGAGGTGCCCGGCAGGATGCGCAATGAAGTGGCAGCCCAACAGGGCAAGGACGCGATACTGGGCGTACGCCCGGAGAACATCAACGTCCTGCCCGACACGGAAGAGGGTGCCAACGTACGGGTGGACGTGGTCGAGCCGCTGGGTAACGAGAACGTGCTCTACCTCACCGCAGGCAACCAGGAGTTCGTCGCTCGAGTTGAGCCGGAGTGCAGGGTAAACCCGGGCCAGAGCGTCGCCGTCACGTTCGAGCTCGATAAGATCCACATCTTCGACAGGGAGACCGAGAAGACTCTGATGGGCTAGAGGCCCGACCTCTGTAGGCGCGTCGCAAGGCACTTCGCCTGCGACGCGCCTTTTTCTTGGCCTGGAACATGGCCTTCCCCGAGTTGGAGGGGCGCCACGAAGACATTAAGTCCTCAGGGGCGGACGGGCTGACTGTGGATCACTGGCAGGGAGGCTAAGCGGATGACGCAGGAAGACTCGCAGGAGCCTACGTGGCTGGAGCTGAGGGTGGAGGTGGACCGCGAGGCTGTTGAGCCGGTTAGCGAGCTGTTCACCCGCCATGGCTACCAGAACGGCATCGTGGTCCAGGAGCCGATAATGGACATGCTTAGCTGGGACGAGTACGTGCTCGACCCGGAGAAGCCCGTGACACTGCTCACGTATATCCGTGAGGACGAGGCGAGCAATGACTCGCTCCGTGCGGTGCGAGAGGGGCTGTGGCATCTGGGGCGCATCCGTCCGGTCGGCGAGGTGGAGGTAACACGGAAGCGCGAGAAGGACTGGACCGACGCCTGGCAGAGCTACTACCGGGTGATGCGGGTGGGGGAGCGCTTCGTCATAAAGCCCTCGTGGCTGGAGTACGACCCCAAGCCGGAGGACATCGTGCTCGACCTGAACCCCGGTATGGCGTTTGGGACGGGGCTGCACCCGACGACGCGACTTTGTCTGCGCGCGATCGAGCAACGGTTCAGGCCCGGAACGAGGGCGCTCGATCTGGGCACGGGCTCGGGCATCCTGGCCGTAGGGCTGGCTAAGCTAGGCGCGGCGGAGGTGGTCGCGCTCGACACGGACCCGGTAGCGGTGGACGCGACGGTGGCATCCGGAGAGCGGAACGGCGTGGCGGAGAAGCTGCGCGTGGGGCAGGGCTCGGTGGAGGCCGCGGAGGGCGAGTACGGCTTTGTGGTCGCGAACATCGTTGCAGGCGTGATCGTGGAGCTCTCGGACGCGCTCGCGGAGAAGCTCGGTCCGGGCGGGACGCTGGTGGTCTCGGGTATCATCGAGGATCGGTATGATGAGGTTGCGCTCGCGCTGGCAGCCTCCGGGCTAACGCTGGTGGACCTGCTGCGCGAGGGTGACTGGGTAGCTATCGTGGCGGAGAGGAGGTAGCTCGTTTTGGATGGTGATGACCGAAGCTCGACCTACCTGCTGGTGGGCGTCGTGGGGTTCGCGCTCGTGGTCGTCCTGCTGCTGTGCATCATCGGCACGGTGCTGATCAGGTTCTTCGCGTAGGAATGAGGCGCCAGGTCCTATTTTCCCCGGTATGACTTGAGCTGTGTGCCCCTCCCGCCCGAGGGCAGGTCTTCGTGCCTGCCCTCTACCCCGTTCCACCTTCTACGCGAGCGAGCCTTAACCGATAGCGGCGGACTCTCCCAGCTTGGCTGAGAGGGTAAGGTTCTCGCGGTAGTCCACGGGAACCTCGACCACGGAAGGTAGGTTGGCAGAAAGCGCCTTGCGTAGCGTCGGCTGCAGCTCGCTCGCCTCCGTGACGCGCCAGGCAGGTAGGCCGAAGCTCTCGGCGTACTTCACAAAGTCCGGGTTCGTGAAGCCGGTGCCGAAGGCGTGGCCGAACTTGTTGCGCTGCTTGTAGTCTATGGAGCCGTACTGACCGTCCACCCATAGCACAGTGACGAATGCTGTCCCAAGGCGCTTCGCGGTCTCCAGTTCCTGTGAGTTCATCATGAAGCCGCCATCGCCGGATACCGCGACCACGTTGCGGTCGGGGTAGACCGTCTTCGCTGCGATCGCCCCGGGGACGGCAATGCCCATGGTGGCGAGGCCGTTGGAGATGATGACTGTGTTCGGATTGTATGCGGGGAACATACGGGCGATCCACAGCTTGTGCGCTCCGGTGTCGCTCACGAGGATATCCTCGGGATCGAGCACGCTGCGCAGGTCGGCGAGCACCTTCTGGGGCTTGAGTGGGAAGCTCGTGTCGTCGGCGTGCCTGCTCATCTCGTGCTGCACAGTGTCACGCAGCTTCGTCCTGCCCTCATACTCAATAGTGAAGTCGGCGGCCCCCGCGAGCGCGTCGAGCGATGGACCGATGTCGGAAACGATCTCTACCTCGGGGTTGTAGTGGCTGTCCACCTCGGCCGGAAGGGTGTCCACGTGCAGCACGCACTTCTTCCTGTCGGGGTTCCAGTCTACCGGCGCGTACTCGACGAGGTCGTACCCCACACACAGGACCACGTCTGCGCGGTCGAGGCCGGAGAGGCGAAGGTCACGGGAGGTAAGGCCGACGGTGCTCATCGCGAGTTCGTCGTTGTAGTCCACGTTGCCCTTGCCCATGAAGGTGTTGGTCACGGGGATGTCGAGCTTCTCGGCGAGCTGACGGAGGTGAGGGCTGGCACGCCGGCGGATGACACCGTTGCCGGCAAGGATCATCGGGCGCTTAGCGTTCTTGAGTATCTCGATCGCCCGCTGAACGGAGACGGGATTGGGCACGGAGTACCCGCTGCTGGTGATGGGCATGGGCAGCGCGTCCGTCTCCATCTGGATAATATTGTCGGGTAGCTCGACGTGCGTGGCGCCGGGCTTCTCCATCTGGGCGACGCGGAAGGCCTTGCGGATCACCTCGGGCAGCACGTCCGGCCGGTTCAGCCGGGTGTTCCACTTGGTCACGGGGCTGAACATCTGCACGATGTCTATGTTCTGGTGCGACTCCTTGTGCAGCTCGGGCGTCGGCACCTGGCCGGTGAGCACGACGAGCGGCGAGTGGTCGAGGTAAGCGTCGGCGACGCCGGTGAGCGCATTCGTCGCGCCGGGGCCGAGGGTGGCGAGGCAGACGCCAGCCCTGCCGGTGAGCCTGCCCAGCACGTCGCCGATGAACGCTGCGCCCTGCTCGTGGCGGGTCGGCACAAAGGTGATCTGCGTGGAGCGGGAGAGGGAGTCCATGAAGTCGAGCGTCTCCTCGCCCGGTATGCCCCATATGTACTCCACGCCCTCGTTCTCGAGGCAACGCACCAGAAGATCGGACGCTTTCACTTTCTCTCCTTCTCTCACGCGGTCCACCTCGGCAGGGCCGCTCTCGTTTCGTCAGCTTGGGCGGTCGCAAGTCAGCGTGCGGCAGCCCGGTATTCGTCCTGCTGCAACGTTCGTGCCGCGCCGTCGCAGACGCCACAACCTCTCACGCGCACAGCGGGACGGACTCGCCGGTCCTCGTGCCCCCTTGTCTGTTGGTTGCGGTGGAGTAACCCTGGCCGTGCGCAACGGACGAGTGCCCCTTGTTCCTCTGAGACCTTCCACAGGTCATGGTCGCCGCGCCCTTGTCCTCCAGATGTCCGCATATACAAAGCCGGGACGTGTAGGAAGAGCAGGTAGATCGTAGATGCTGGAGAGGATGAGGCTTGGACCCTTACGTGGGAGTAGAGGTCTCAAATGTCCGGCTCGATATAGCCGCGCGAACATGCAGCGAGACGTGGAGGGTGGCCAACCACGATGACTGGGCCGAGGCTCGACCTTTCGTGCCCGACATGGATGCAGTCCGAGCGCCTGTCTGCGAGGTAGAGACGGGCGGTTGCGCCGGGTCTCCTTCAAAGGTGTTATCCCGTTCCCGTGACTATGCGCTCCTTCAGAACCACCGCAACAAGTTCTCGAAGCTTACTGACAGTATCCCGCGCCAGCATGGCACGGCAGCCGCCTGGCCACGACCAGCGGACGTAAGCACGGGCGCGAAGGGAGGCCATCGTCCAGGTCCGCAGGTGTCTCTATTACGTCCGTCCAATCTACAGCAACACGACGCGGTCTCTGAACCGTGATCACTCCGGGGTGAAACGATTATCGTCCAAGGAACCTGCGCAGACGATGCTCCTGTGCCGCCTGCTCTGACAAGGGCAGTCGCTCCTGGGTGTCCGACTGATTCAGCGCATCCCCCAGCTCCGAGCTGACTCTTGCTAGCGTCTCGCTTACTCCTGTGGCGACCTGCCGCAGCCTGCTCTCCTGGGCACGTGACCTGTCACGCTCTGCTTCCAGTCCCTGGATCTGGGACTGCCATCGGTCGCGCTCAGCCGTAACTTCTTCTAGCTGTGACCGCCATCCGTCACGCTCCGACTCCAAGGCTGCTACCTGCGCTCGCCACCTGTCGCGCTCTTCTGCCAGTGCAGCCACGCGTTGTTGCGCCTCCTGCACAACGCGCTGCTCGGCAGCCTCTACCTCCGCAAGGCGCTGTGGAACCGCTTGAAGCAATGCGATCTGCTGCAACGCCTCCTCGTGCTTGGCGCGCAGTGTGACGAGCTCGAAGTCACTTTGCGCTAGTCTGTAGCGCAACTCAGCGTCGATGGATGCCTGCTGTTCAGCTGTGTCTTGGCTTGGTCCTACTGGTTCAGGGCTGGCCATGAGAACCTCCTCGTGATACTGACGTAGTGAGTCAGTTGGATCTCCACCACCGCTATGCTGAAGTCTTGTTTTGTTCCCGAGGATGTCAGGGGTGTTCCGGCTAGCGAGCACGTGTGAGTCGCATATTAATCCGCCGCGGGTGCCTATGAGTCACTCGAATATTCACAGTGATACCTCGGGATCGGTACGCGGTTGCTGGTGCACCGACGACGAAGCATGACTGCCTGTAGCGCCGATAGCTCATGCCGGTGCACCAGCAACCTAGATCAATATGCGACTCCGATCGAACTCAGCGTCAATGCAACTAGAGCCTCTATCGGACGCGATGTCGACGAGCAGTCAGAGAAACACCGGCTGCGAACAGAATCAGGGCTGTTACGGCACCGGACCATACGTAGCCGTTCCCCGGCACTTGGTCGCCTACCCCTGTGGCCGGCATGAAACGGGGATCTGACAGCCCACCACAGACGATCACAGGCCACAGCTTATCGTGTGACGGATGAACGTTGATGTAGAGCCGCTCACTCATCAGTTGATCGAAGGACTCCTTGATCTCTGTAGTGCTACGGCCGTTCACCACGTTCTCGATCGGGTACCTGATGGTCGGGATGGTGCCCTTGCACGTTCCCTCATGCAGGTGCGCCGGATGATGCCCTCCCTTCTTATGTCCTTTGAGGTGGATCCGGAGCGTGGACGTGCCGTCTCCGTTGTCTGTCAGTGTAGCTATGCCGCTTACTCCTGAATTATTCTGCTCCTTGAGCACGACCTCATTTTCCTGATTGGCGGCCAGCGCGGACGTAGACATCCATACGGCTAAAGCCGTCACAAACAGCATAGACAACCTTCTCAACGTCTCTCTCCTTTCACGCAAAGTATCTGCTGGTGAGCTGGTCGCGAGGAGAACTCAATGTTTGACGCAGGCTCCCTCCTTCCTACCTCCAGGTTCGCTTCTATCCGTGGCATACTCGTCGCGCCGCTGCTCACCGGTCACGCTTCCGGCGCTGTGCCAGCTACCTGAACCGTCATCGACTCAACTCGTTCACCCTCGATCCGGTACACCACAGTCATTGTGCCTCTCTCCTGTCCGGGCCACGGGTCGGAAGGCCCTGCCGGAAACACTCGCTCGATTGACTTGCTGCTATACACCTCGACCAGCCGGTCATCAGGCAGCGTAATTGACCGCACCCGCCTTGAATCCTCAGGCAGAAATGTTCGGGCCTCGGAGCGAGCCCTCTCAAGGCTCGCGGCCCCACTCCTATCCCAGGTTCGGATGATAATCTGCACCCTGTTGTCCAAGAAAGCCACGGCATAATTGTTGTTCTCGTAGTATGAGAAGCCACCCACTTCCCTCTGTGGCTGCCCATGCCTCTGCGCCCACTCCTGCCTGGTCATCCCAAGTCCCGCGCTCACAACCACCGGCGTAGGCTTATCAGCAGTGAGAGGGGTAGGGGTGGATGTTGGTGCCGGAGTAACAGGGGCAGAATTATTGATCGGCTCGGGAGTAGGAATGTGGACGGGTGTCTGCGTATCCATGGGCTGAGGCGCGGTGGGTACCTGGGTGGGAACGAGCGTCGCAGTTGAGGTGCTGATGGCATTGGCCCCGTCATCGCCGACGGGTGTGCCCTCTGTGGCAAGTGTAGCCGTGGCAACCGGTGCTCGGCCGGCAACTCCTTCG
>JADDPT010000095.1 GCA_016781735.1 Rubrobacter sp. | reverse complement strand
GGCATGGAGGTGTACGGCTCCGATGGGGAGACGATAGGCGAGGTGGGTGATATAAGCTACGGGGTGGAGATGGCTGAAGGAGGCGGGCAGCTAGTGGCTCAGGAGCGAGGCTACTTCCGGCTGGTACGCCCGTTGGGCCCGGACCTCTACATTCCAAGCGACCACATAGAGGAGGTAACCACGGACCGCGTCACGCTGACCCATGCGAGCGACTCGCCCGAGTTGGACCGACTTGCCGAGCGTCAGGAGCCGCCGGGCCAGGAGGGATAACTTGCCGAGCGTCCGTTACTGCCCAGAACACCAGTCGGGTAGTTGCGCCGCCTGGACTGCCTATCGGGGCGAGCACTGATATCAAGCGTCACGGAAGCTGTATGGCAGTAATCATACTCGAGACGGCGATACGAGCCTCCCCTGAGCGGTGCTTCGACCTGTCGCTCTCTGTGGACCTGCATGCACGTTCGATGTCTCACACCGGCGAGCGCGCCATCGCGGGCATCACCACTGGTCTGATGGGGCCGAGTGACACGGTTATCTGGGAGGCCAAGCACCTCGGCATGAGGCAGCGGTTGACGGGGCGCATCACGGAGTACGAGCGGCCGCATTGGTTCGTAGATGAGCAGGTGCGCGGCGCCTTCACGAGCATGAGGCATGTCCACGAGTTTGTCCCGGTTGCTGGCGGGACGCTGATGAAAGACGACTTGCGCTACACGGTCCCGCTAGGCGGGCTCGGCATGCTGGTTGATAAGCTCTTTCGGGAAGGCTACATGCGAAAGCTCTTATGCGCCCGCAATGAGTACTTGAAGCGAACTGCGGAGATCGCCGCTGATTAGTTCGCGACTGTTCGGAAAGTCGCGCCTTCGGCATCCGTCCTGCTTATGAGGACCGTCGACTCACACGAAGGAGAGTACAGATGTGCACAGGCGATAGCAGCAGGTTCCGAGGTCTAGCCTCAGAAATGGCAAAAGGCGCGCTGGCAGGCGCCGTCGGAGTGTGGGTGATGGATCAGGTCGGCTGGGGTCTGTACTTGCGGGAGGATCCCGGAGCGCTGCGGCGGGAGCAGGACGCGCGAGTGGGTGGTAAGGACGTCGCGCACGTGGCGGCGGGCAAGCTGGCCGGGGCGCTCGGGACAACTCTGTCGCCCGCCCAGCCGCATCCGGCGGGTGTAGCGGTGCATTATGCGCTGGGTATCTTGCCCGGCGCGCTCTACGGCGCGCTTCGTGGTCGAACGAGCAGGCTGGCTGCTGGACGCGGGTTGTTGTACGGCTTGGGCCTGTTCGTGGTGAACGACGAGATAGTTGCTCCCTTGCTGGGTCTCGCCTCCGGTCCTGCGAGCTATCCCTGGCAGGCGCACGCGGGCTCGTGAGTCACCTCGTGCTCGGCGCGGCCACGGATACTGTTCTGGGCGTCCTCGACGAAGTGGGTGTCTAGCGTTGGATACCGGCTACCGCGTCCGATGATGTTGCGTGCTGACCTATGGCTTGTCCACCTCATGCTAGACTTTGTACTATAATGAGCCCCTGCTCCGGGCCGCTCGCTGATGCGTTAGCGACGACGGTGGTTAGTGTGCGAGGTGTTCTGCCATGGTGAGACGGCGGTACAGCCAGGTACGCATCGCCCTGTTTGTGATGGTTGGCATAGTGCTGCTCGCCCTTGTCGTCTCGGCCAACTTTCGGAACGCCATAGGGATGGCGTGGACCGTGCTGGCCCTGGAGATGGGGCTGTCCAAACCAAACCTTGCAATCGTTCCCATCGTGCTGATTACAGTCTGGATCATCCTCGACATCGTCGCGGTGGTTATCGGGCTGCGCGTGATGGACAGGCGCAAGGCACGCCAGGACGCGCTTCGAAGGCGGCTGCTCGAGGAAGAGGGCTTGATAAGGCCGGAGGACGTTAGCGCCCCGGACAAGCGAAGGTTCCCGGGGTAAATAATGTCAATTACTGCCGGAAACCAGCGTTGACCTTCGCACGCCGCGAGCAGCTATCGAACGGTCCAGAGGCGAACCGTGCCGTTCGGGGCCTAAAACGCACAGGGGGCGGGTTTCAAACCCGCCCCCTGTGGGCTGAGCCTATCCTATGCCCGAGCTGCCCTCGACGAGGGTGTAGACCTCGGCGCTGTGGTCCACCTCGACGCCCTGCTCTTCCAGCCAGCGCTCTGCGTCCATGGCGGCCTTGCAGCCGTCACCCGCAGCCGTTATAGCCTGGCGGTAGCGGTGGTCGCGGACGTCGCCCGCGGCGAACACTCCCGGGATGTTCGTCTCCGCCGTTTCAGGGTTGGGCATCGCCACGTATCCCTTCGTGTCGAGCTCGAGCCCGCTGTCCGCGAAAAGCTCCGTGTTCGGCTTGTGGCCGATCGCGATGAAAACCCCCTGGGTCTCCAGCACGCTTGTCTCGCCAGTCTTAAGGTTCCTGAGGCGCACCCCTGAGACGCTCTCCTGGCCCGCTTGGTTCTGCTTGCCCAGCACCTCCTCCACGACGGAGTCCCAGACAAAACGGATCTTCGGGTTGTCCATCGCCCGCTTCTGC
The DNA here is from genome assembly GCA_016781735.1 of Rubrobacter sp. Classification (GTDB taxonomy): domain Bacteria; phylum Chloroflexota; class Chloroflexia; order Thermobaculales; family Thermobaculaceae; genus LC3-1. The sequence continues at coordinate 11,509 of JADDPT010000095.1, read as the reverse complement.
ATGCTCTTGCTCGCGCGCAGTGTATCGCGCCGGTGCACGATGGTCACGGACGTCGCGAAGCGGGTGAGGAACGTCGCCTCTTCCATAGCCACGTCGCCGCCGCCTACCACGACTATGTCCTTGTTGCGGAAGAAGAAGCCGTCACAAGTGGCGCACGCCGATACGCCTCTGTTGCGCAGACGTTCCTCGCCAGGAACGTCCAGCCACATCGCGGACGCGCCGGTGGAGATTATCACCGAACGGGCGGTGTATTCCTGTGTCTCAGTCCACACCCGGAACGGGCGCTGCGAGAGGTCCATCCGTGTCACGTCCTCGGTGAGCACGGTGGTGCCGAAGCGCTCCGCCTGCTTGCGGAACATATCCATCATCTCCGGACCTGAGACACCGTTCGGGAAGCCGGGGTAGTTCTCGACCTCGGTCGTGAGCATCAGCTGTCCACCGGTAGCCGCGCCGGCAATCATCAGTGGCTCAAGCTCCGCGCGCGCGGCGTATATGGCGGCCGTATACCCTGCGGGGCCGGATCCGATTATAATCAGGTTTCTGTCGTTCTTCTCTGCGATCATATCTCTTTGTCTTCCTTAGCGTCAGCCGCTGATATATGCAACGACGGCTCCTACTCATAATATTCCATTACAGGGCGGACGCAACTCCTCGACGGTCGCATGGGCAGACCTACGTTGCCCACAGAGCGGATGATGCTACAACCCCACCGTGCCTGCCGTGGTATCGAGCTGCGAAGGTTCGCCTGATCTTCGTCTCGTCGGCGCGAATACCCGTTCCTAGCCTGCGGGTGCCATGGGCGCGATCGGGGCCATCCAGTCGGGCGACTTGTGCACGTGCACCACTTTCCAGGCACCGTCCTGCTGTATCAGTACCCGGCTCTCGTTATGAGAGCGGTGCATTGGCGGGCCGTCCCAAACGGCTGTCATGAAGAAAGTGTAAGAGACGATCGCCGTACCGTCATATACCTGCAAACGGGGCTGAAGCAACTCGTAGTGATATTCCCTCGCACCCTCCAACATCGCGCCTTGTCGGATCATGAACATGTGGAACTCAAGCCCGTCCTGCCGGTGGGGCGTGATGAACCACTCGTACAGCGAGAGGTCTCCCACTGTAGTGGCCTTGTACACCTCGGTGTCGCGCTCGAAGATCGCTGTCAGGTGCCGGTGCACCGTCCGCCAGATCTCCTCCTCGTTCTCCACAGTTCAGTCCGCTCCTACTAGTCGCGGTAGCGACGACGGTCGTGTGAGCGTCCGCTTGTCATCCTGCGTATAACCCTCGTGGCGACGACGAGTAGCCCATACCGAAAGATTCTAGTCAAGCAACCCCGACAACCCGCACCAACCATATATAATCCTCCTACGCAGACACTCTCAAACTAAGCGGCCATTATATATGCTGCATGCACGGATGATGCCCAGGGAGAACGGCAAACACAGTCCTGCCCAGAACACTGTTCCGCGGCTCGATCCATCAGGAATTTCGTTTCGTAGGCTGGCGATGGGCGACCTCGAACTACTGTGCGCGTGGCTGAATGCGCCGCACGTCCGGAGGTGGTACGGACAGGGCAGCTCTTACGAGGCGGTCGTTGAGAAGTACGCGCCGCGCATCGAGGGCCGATCAGCCACCGCCTCCTTTCTGATCTTGTATGCCGGTACCCCGGTTGGCTACATCCAGACGTACATGATCACGGACTACCCTGAATATGCCCGGGATGTGGGTGCCGACGAAGGCACGGCAGGGCTGGATATCTTCATTGGTGAGGCTCAGTACATGCACCGAGGGCTCGGTGCCCATATCCTGCGACGCTTCATGCGAGAGATTGTGTTCGCACGCAGTGGGGTAGCCGCCTGCATGGTGGGGCCGGAGCCGGCCAATACAGCCGCCATTAGGGCGTACGAAAAGGCTGGGATGCGACACCTGAGGACGGTGGACGTGCTGGGAGAACCGCATCCGGAGTACCTTATGGGCATCACGCGAGAGGAGTTGCTGGGCGGATGACTCGGGACAAGTGGAACCCTCTGCAGTACGAGCGGTTCAAGTCGGAGCGGGCACAGCCGTTTCACGACCTGCTCGCGCTCGTGCGGCCGGAACCGAACATGCGAGTGGCCGATCTTGGCTGCGGCACGGGCGAGCTGACACGACGGCTCCACGAGACGCTCGGCGCGCGCGAGACGGTTGGGATAGACACCTCGGAGGCTATGCTCGAGAAAAGCACGGAGTTTGCGGGCAGTGGAGTGCGGTTCGAGCAGGGCAACATTGCCGCTTTCCAGCCCTCGGAGCCGTACGACCTTCTATTCTCCAACGCCGCGCTTCATTGGGTTCCGGGGCACACCGAGCTGCTGGCGCGCCTAAGCGCCTCCCTCTCAGAACGAGGCCAACTCGCCGTCCAAGTGCCGGCTAACGACGACCACCCGTCTCAGTCGACCGCGCGAGAGGTGGCGACCGAGGAGTTGTTCGCGGACGCGCTAGGTGGTTACGTGGGGCAAAGGCCGGTGCTTCGTCCGGAGGAATACTCGACGCTACTCTACAGACTGGGGTTCAGGGAGCAGCACGTGCGCCTCCAGGTGTACGGTCACCTGCTTGCATCGCGACAGGAGGTCGTGGAGTGGGTGAAGGGCACCACGCTCACTCCGTACCAGGAGCGCCTGCGTGCGGACCTGTATGACCGATTCCTCGCGCGCTACAGGGATGTGCTCCTTCCGCGCCTGGAGGACACTCAGCCTTACTACTACACCTTCAAGCGCATCCTCTTCTGGGCCCGGCGCTGAGCTGCGAGGAGACCGCGATCAGAGCGAGCGGCCTCCCGTTCCATCAACATTGCTCTCTAAGGCCGCGAGTGGGCAGGAACTCGGTTCATTGCTCACCTTGCTGGGACCGTAGCCCGTTCCGGATGTGAACTGCACGGAACGGTGAGCCTACTACTGTCTGCTTCAGCATCCGATCCGCTCGCCGACACGCCGTGTTGAACCCTTCTGTGTCCAAACGTATTGACACGCGCGCCTGACAGCAGTATTCTGATAGTATCAGGCGAATCTGATAGTATTCGAGAAACCCAGAGAAGGCCATGACCGCGAGTACGCCACCAAGCACAGCCCCGCTCCCCTCGTCTGCGGAGCGACGCCGGCGCAACCGGGATGAGATGAAGGGGGCGATCCTAACCACTGCTCGCCAGATCATGGGCGAGGAGGGGGTCGCAGCTCTCAATATGCACGAGGTCGCGCGACGGGTGGGACTGCGCACACAGTCACTGTACTACTACTTCCCCAGCAAGGCAGCGCTCTACGACGCCCTGTTCCTGCTGGGGACCCGCATGTTCCACGAGCGGCAGGAGCAGCTTCTCCGGCAGCATACGGACGTATGGGAGACATTGCGCGGCGCGATGGAGGCGTACTTGGGATTCGCCCAGCAGCACCCGGAGCTATGGCAGCTCGTCTTCGATCGCACCGTGCCCGGGTTCGTTCCTTCCGAGGAGAGCATGGAAGAGAGCCGTCGGCTGCTGGGGGTCGGTATGCAGGTCATCATGCAGGCCATAGAGGCGGGAGAGATGACGCCCGGCTTGAGCCCGGCACAGGCCACCGACTTTACCAGCGCGGTCATGCACGGTCTGACGGCTGCTCACATGGCGAACGAGCCCCAACTTCCGCCGGGCGAGGGTAGGTTCGGCGCGTTGATTCCGGCAGCGGTCGAGATCCTCCGAGTGGCGTGGGCTCCCGGCCAGAGCAACACGACCGCAGGTTCAACAGGGCCAGGCCACCATACAGCGCAGGGTTAGCGAGGAGGCAGAGATGCGACAGGCACAGACGGTGAACAGTTCGGCTTACGTGGAGCAGCGGACGGCACGGGCTGCGGCGCGCATCCCGGCATTAGGACATTCGGAGGCGGCGGAGATGGGAACGGCCGAGCTCGAGAGGTTCCTCGCCCTGATCGAGTTGTTCTCGCCGGACGACTGGGAGAAGCCTACCACATGCACTGCATGGGACGTGAGGGAGATGGTGGCGCATGTCGCGGGCGCGGCGGCGTCCTTTGCTCGCTGATCCGAGATGAGGCGACAGAACTCCGCCCGCGTGCAGCGTCCCTACCGCAAGGCCGGCCTGTCGAAACTCGACGCGCTCAACCAGATCCAGGTCGACGACCGTGCCGGCGTCTCTCCGGCTGAGTTATCACGGAGCTCCGCGACGTGGGACCCAGGGCCGTCGCCACTCGCAGGCGCGTGCCGGCGCTCGTACGTGTTGTCCGCCTCCCAATGGGACTGGTCTTCCCGCTGCGGAGGATCTGGATCCCTATCGGGTACATGCTCGACGTGATCTACACGCGTGACATATGGATGCACAGGCTGGACATCTGCCGCGCTACAGGGCGCGAGATGGAGCTGACTCCAAAACACGATGGCCGGATGACGGAGCTCGTCGTACGCGACCTCGTCGGGACGCTATCGCCCGAGCTTGGGGGCAGGGCCGTTGTGTACGATCTCGCGGGGCCGGCTGGGGGTGCCTGGAGCATCGGGAATGGCGTGCCGAGCGCGACCATTCGGATGGACGCCCTCGACTTTCACCTGCTCGCGTCGGGCCGTATGCCTCTAAGCGAGGCGCTATCTTTGGTGACAATTGACGGCGACGAAGATCTCGGGAACCGCGCGCTCAAGCATATATGGGCGGTGTACTGAGTCCGCCGGGTTCGGATCAGCGCTCAAGAGGTCGGACGCAGGCGTTGACATCTACAGCGCAGGAGGAAGTTATGGCTAGGGCAGGGGATGTAATGGAAGACCCGGTAAGTGGAGCACGAGCCGTCTTCCGCCTTACGGCGGCCGAGACGAACGGAGAGTTGTTGCGGATGGACTTCACGATTCCGCCGCACATTCCTGTGTCGGTTGAGCATGTCCATCCTCGAATGGAAGAGCGTTTCGAGGTGCTCTCCGGCACATTCGGCTTCCTGATAGACGGGGAGGAGCATGTGGGTGTGGCGGGACACCGAGTGACTGCACCTGCTGGTGTCCGACACAACTTCTGGTTGGTGGGAGAGCACCCGGGCGAGATCCGCTTCGAGTTCCGGCCTGCGCTGAGGGCCGAGGAGGTCTTCGAGACGTTGTGGACTCTGATGCGGGCGGGCAAGATAAACAGGAAGACAGGAGCACCGAACCTGCTGCAAGGTGCGGTGTTGTTGTCCGAGTACCGGGATGAGTACGTCCTCGCACGCCCCCCGCGCCCGGTGCAGATGGCGCTATTTGGAGTTCTGGCTCCTTTGGGCAGGCTGCTTGGCTACCGGGGGCGCCATGAGTACCCATATCCGGTCGGTAGCAGCGCGAGTGCAGAGGCACTCTGACAGACCGGTGTAACCGTTCGGGCGGGTGGCGACTGCCCATTCGGATGGTGTGAGGCAGAGGGACTCACTGTTACACTGTGTTGAGAGACACAGTACGCACGGAGACCGACCCCTTGAGCAGCCACCCCCCCCGAGCCCCGATAGGAACGGACACTCCGTGCCCGGCCCCCAAGGCGGCGCGGAGCTTGGTGTGCCGCCAGGCGCGAGCAGTAATCAGACAGTGCAGCGCCCGTGGTCAGCCACCTCCCTTCGAGCCTTCCAGCGCAGTGTGAGCGCCACGTTGCGCGGCATCCCGCGGGTGATGCGTCTCGTGTGGGGAGCCCACAGGGGACTAACCCTCGGGCTCGCCCTAGTCACACTGCTGCAGGGAGCGGTGCCTGCGACCCAGGTGTACCTTAGCAAGCTGCTTATCGACGAGGTAAGCGCGGCGGCCGGGCTCGCGGCCGAGGTCCGCCGCGTGGGGCTGCTGCAGGGCGCGGGCGAGAGCGTCCGGATGATAGTCATCCTTGTCGCGCTCCAGCTCGTAGTAGGCGCGCTCGCCAGCCTCTTTCAGACGCTCGGCAACATCTTTCAGCAGTTACTGCAGGAGCGCTCCGCCATCCGTGTGCAGACGATGCTCATGGAGCACGCGAACCGGCTCGACCTCGCGCACTTCGAGAGTCCGGAGTTCTACGACAAGCTTCAGCAGGCGCAGCAGCAGAGTGCCTTCCGGCCAACGCAGATGGTCTCGGGAACCTTCGCGCTCGTGCGCACGCTCATCACCTTCCTCTCTATGGTCGGCCTGCTCCTCCGGCTCGGATGGATCGTGGCGTTGATCGCGCTGCTCTCTCCTCTGCCCTCCTTCATAGCCACCTCCCGCTACGGCTGGCAGGGGTTCCAGCTCATGCGCAGGCAGAGTCCCTCGCGTCGGCTAATGAACTACCTCACCACGCTGCTGACCACCGATACGTTCAACAAAGAGGTGAAGATCTTCGGGCTGGGATCATACTTCACGAGCCGGTACAAACGGCTCGCGCAGGAGTACTATGAGGAGAACCGTAAGCTGCTCGTGCGCCGCTACCTTATGGGCTTTCTGTGGGGCTCGCTCACTATCGTTACCACCAGCGCTACCTTCCTGTACGTGGCCTTGCTGGCGGTCGCGGGGCGGCTGAGCATTGGCGACCTGACGCTCTTCGTGCAGGCCGCAACGAGCGTGCAGCAGAACTTCCAGAGCGTTTTGACTGGTCTGCAGGGAGTGTACGAGCATAACCTCTACCTGGACACGATCTTTGACCTGCTCGACACCGAACCAGAGATTAAGCGTCCCGAGCGCCCGGCGCCCGTGCGACGGCCGTTTACTCAAGGAGTCGAGTTCCGAAACGTCACGTACCGTTACCCCAACTCCGACAAGGTGGCGACGAAGAACCTATCGTTTCGCATCGAGCCGGGGGAGACGGTCGCGCTCGTGGGGCGCAACGGCGCGGGCAAGACGACGATCGTTAAGCTCCTCGCGCGGCTGTACGACCCCGTCGAGGGACAGGTGCTGATTGACGGCCGGGACGTGCGAGAGTATGACCCGGTTGAGCTGCGCTCGCAGATAGGGGTGATCTTTCAGGACTACGCCCAGTACCAGCTCTCCGCGCGCGAGAACGTGGGCGTCGGCAAGCTGGAGGAGATGGACGACCGTCACTCTATTGAAGTGGCCGCACGTCAGGGCGGCGCGGACTCTGTGATCGAGGGCTTGCCCAGAGGGTATGACACGGTGCTCGGCAAGTGGTTCGACGGCGGGCACCAGCTCTCGGGCGGCGAGTGGCAGAAGGTCGCGCTCTCCCGCGCGTTCATGCGGGACGCGCAGATACTCATCCTCGACGAGCCGACAAGCGCGCTCGACGCCCAGGCGGAGTACGATCTCTTTGCCCGGATGAAGGAGTTGACGCGCGGCAAGATGTCGCTCTTCATCTCGCACCGATTCTCGACCGTACGTATGGCCGACAAGATCCTGGTGCTCGAGAACGGCGAGCTGATCGAGCAGGGCAGTCACGAGGAGCTGATGCTGCTCGGCGGTCGCTACTCGGAGCTGTTCGAGCTTCAGGCTGCCTCCTACCGGTAGGGCAGGCGACAGGCAGTACAGACGTCTCGTACGTACTGGCGCGAATAAGCGGACGTGCTGAACGCTTATTGGTCCGCCGACCTCCTCGTGATGGCGCCTTCGCGACACGAATTTCTAATTTCCTTCATCGCAAGACTTGACAATGATAGTGAGATTTGTTATATATACATCCGGAGGGCGGTGAAGGCCCTCCCGCTCAAAGCGTCAATATCAGTCATCACTTTGGAAACAGGGAGGTGGAAGGTATGGCACTAAGAGTTTGGGACCCGATACGTGATACGGTCAGCTTGAGCGATGTTATGCCCACTCTGTTCGAGAATGCGTGGGTCCGCCCCGGCTCCGTCTTCGGTGGCTCTGTCCCGATGATGCCGCTGGACGTAGAGGAGAGTGGCGACGGATACACCGTGAAGGCGTCCTTGCCCGGGTTCCGACCCGAGGATGTGGATGTGACGGTGACGGGCGACACGCTCACCATTACGGCCCAGCACAAGGAAGAGCAGGAGAACAAGGACAGGAACTACCTGCTGAAGGAGCGGCGGTTCGGCAAGGTGACCCGCACGATCACGTTGCCGTCATCGTTGCAGACCGATAGCGTGCAGGCGCGCTACGAGAACGGCGAGTTGATCCTTACTCTGCCGAAGGATGAGGCTTTGAGGCCGCGGCAGATCCCCATCACGAGCGGCCAGCAGAACACCCTTACGGGCGGTCAGTCCTCGGCCCAGGTCATCGACCATCAGCCCGCCGAGCTGGCGCACGCATAAGTCCAAGCTCTTATAGAGAGGAGCACCGAGAGATCCGGTGCTCTTCTCTTTTTGTGCGCCCGAAGCTCTCGCCTGTGCGGCTCTCAGTTCTCCTACTCCAGGGTGTCGCCGGGCTCCATCTCGATGATCTCGATGTCCGCGATGTCGGCGGTGTGCTCGCGCAACTGATCCGGCGTGCCCGTGAGCAGTGGGAACGTTGCGTAGTGGATCGGTATCACCTTCTCCGCGCCCATTAGCCGGATCGCATGCGCTGCCTCGCGCGGCCCCATCGTGAAGTGGTCACCTATGGGCAGCATGTACAGCTCGGGCTGGTACATGTCCGCGATGAGCTTCATGTCGCCGAAAAGCGCGGTATCCCCCGCGTGGTACAGGCGAAAGCCGTTCTCGAACTCGATGATGTACCCTACCGGGTCGCCGCCGTAGATCGTTTGCCCGCCGTCCTGGATGCCGGAAGAGTGGTCGGCATGCACGGCCGTTATGCGGATACCCCCCACCTCCTGCGTGCCACCCTTGTTCATGCCTGAGGTGTTCTCCACCCCCTTCGTGCCCAGCCAGTTGCACAGCTCGAGCATGCCCACCGCGGTCGCCCCGGTCTGCTTGAGGATCTCCACGGCGTCCCCTATATGATCGGAGTGGCCGTGTGTGATGAGCACCACGTCAAGATCGCCTATCTCTTTATGGTCGTCGGGGCACATAGGGTTCGACATTACCCACGGGTCTATCAGCAGCCGCTTGCCTCCAGGCGATTCTATGAGAAACGTGCTCTGTCCGAGGTATGTTATCTTCGTGTCGCGATCGAGCGTCATGCCTTGTCTCCTTCTGGTGATTGTCAGGAGATTAGGTCGCAATTTGCGTGCAAGGCAGGGGCATTGCGTCGTTTAGGGCTGGTCGTGCAGTGTTTGGGGATGCGCCTGCCGGGCGGGATACGACGGCAGTTCTTAGCAGGAGCGGGGCACGCGGGATAGTCCTACTGGCGAGGTCCGGTGCTGCTCTTGTTATGGGGAGAGAAGACCGGAGACCGGCCCTCTCTCCCCAAACCCCTCTCTCCCGGTCAAGGGTCGCCAGAGTTACTGCCTGTGTTAGGGTGCTGTGGTATCCCGTTGGGAGTCGTCGCACTCGGGCGGTGTTGAGGTCTGAGTATGTGTATGGGGTGTCCGGCCAGGCTACACTCCGCTGGTTAGGTCTAGAACTCTCCTCCTCCGCCGAAGTCGCCGCCGCCGAAATCGCCTCCTCCGAAGTCACCGCCTCCGAAGTCGCCGGAGTCGGCCCCCTGGCTGCCGTAGGATTCCATCCCCGCGCCACCATCGTCGTAGTTCTCGCCGCCTTCGGCGTATCCCTCGCCGGAGCCCTCGTTAAAGCCCTGGTCGTTGTCGAAGAACTCGTTCGCAATCGCGCTGCCGACAAAGCCCGCCGCAAGGCTTCCAAGGATGGTGGCGCCTATCCCCATCCCCATACCCATGCCCATACCACCCATGCCCACGCCGCCCATCCCACCGAAGGTGCGCTCCATCGTGCCGGGCTGGCGCATCTCGGCCCTGGTCGCCATGCGCGCGAGGCTCCTCGGGTCATCTTCGTATGCTCGCTCACCGGGGGGCACTGTCTGGGAGAGTTGCTGGAGTGCAAGCCTGCGCTGCTCCGGTGTGAGCTTGGAGAATGCCTCCTCGTGCGCCTGCTCGATCGTCTCCGGCGGTGCAGTGCGCAGCATGTAACGATAGCGCTCGATGGCCTGCTCGTCGGAGAGTGAGCCTCGCGGGGCGTTGTAGTCGCGCCGGCCCCAGTCCTGCTGCCGATACTCGGGCTCCCGCCTGCGTCCGAATAGCTTGTCGAAGAATCCCACCGTACACCTCCTCCCGTCCGGTTCGCATGGCCGGACGTGCGATTTCAGAGGTTTGCAAGAGGCATGCCCAGGTGGATGCGGGATGCGCGGCTGTCAGGGACGGCGCGGGTTCAGACCCTGCCGAGATTCGGCGCGCAAGGTGTTGGGAACCGGCTGTTAGGGCGAGTGCTCGCCGCCCTCTGACTCGTGCTCCCCTCCCTCGTCCGTGCTCTCGTCGCCTTCCAGGGGCGGCTGGTGCTCGGCGGGCGCAGCTAAGGGGGGAGGCGCTACTGAGGGAGGAGGGGTCCCGGGATTAGTGGGGAGTGTGCCCACGACGAATATTGCCGCGAGGGCGGCCATCACGACCACAGCCGTCACTATCGCCATGGATATCTTGTCGTACTTCTCGGGAGCCACGTTGCCTCCTGTGTGCTTCGGGAAGCGCGGTCTCGTGCGCCTCGTAAAGGTGCCTACTCTCGTATCTTACCAGACTCCATGCGTGCGAGGGGCAAGATGGTGGGTATCACTACCAGGGAAGAACGGAGAGTTTCGGCTCGCGGCGCCGGGAGGCGTTGAATCGTGGAATAGCTGGTGTTATACTCGCGCTATATTAGAACATTTGTTCTGAAAGGGGATGCCTGGTGGCTGCGGATGCGCACACCGAGACAGGTCCGGACGCGAAGCAGGAGCTTATTCGCTACGTCCAGAGCAGGTGGGGTGGCCCCTCCGCTCTCAGGCTCGCTTCCGATGCCGGGCGGCTTACGGTCCTGCCCACCGGGTTTGCCGAGCTCGACACGCTGCTCGGCGGGGGGCTGCCTGCCGGGCGCGTGAGCACGCTCCGGGCGGGCCACTCCTGTGGCGGCACGACGATAGCCCACACGGTTGTTGCAGCCTCGCAGAGGCGCGAGCTCGTCACCGTCTACCTCGACGCCTCCCGCTCCTTCGATCCGGCTTCCGCCCTCCGTGCGGGAGTGGACCTCTCGCGTCTCACCCTCGTGCGCCCCGGCGACCCCCTCGAGGCGCTCGCCATAGCCACAACCCTCGCTCGATCAGGTGGCTTCGACCTGATACTCTTCGACTGCCTCTCGAAAGAGCACGATCCCGGCATCCTCTCCACATGGCTCGGCTGCATGGTCACGCTCCTGCACGGCGCGAACACCGCGATGCTGCTCCTTGCAGGTCCCGGTGAGCGGCCGGACACGTACCACGGCGGCCGGGCGCTCGCGCACTACTCCTCCGTGATCCTTTCCAGCAAGCGCACCGACTGGCTGCGCAACCGCTCCGGTGAGGTCGTGGGGATGCGCGTGCTCGTGCGCCTGGTCAAGGACAAGGCGGGAGCGCCGCCGGGTGGCTCCGCCGAGCTCTCACTCATCACGAGCCCCCGCGCATGGTCCACTTCCCCTGAGAGGGAGGCGCGTGCCTCGTGAGAATCGTGTGCTTCGTGATACGGAACTTCGAGATCGAGGTGGAGCGTGCCCGTCGGGATGGGCTCGCGCACGCGCCCGTAGTGCTCGGCGGTTC
>JADDPT010000084.1 GCA_016781735.1 Rubrobacter sp. | reverse complement strand
ATCGGCGCTACCCCTTCTCAACTTTGAAACCGCCCTGACCTTGAAGGACGCACTCACCACGGGTCGATCCCATAGGAAGGTCTGCTCAGGGTCACCGACGAGCAAGGACGCCGGCCGCTTGGCACGCTTGGAGTAGACGATGTCGTTGTGCCAGGTCTGAGGAGCGGCATGTGAGTGCTCCTTGCAAGGAGGAGTGTACGACGCGGGATCCAGTGGCTCGCCCTGTGGTTGCTTAGGTCGGAAGAGGTCACCAAGCCGGTGTACGTCCGCAGCTTTCGCCTCCCTTACGTCCTTCGGCAACGCCTGCCACAGCGCCGCCTGCGACTCCCGCGCCAGCTTCACATGCATAAGGTAGACGAGATAGTTCCTGCCGTCACCAGCGGCGTTGATACCGCTGAAACCTGCCAGCCACTGACATTCCCATGATCGCGAATCGATGCGGGTGCGCATTCGATGCTTGCAGGTACAGAGGGTGACCATTCCTCCCTGGAAGTTGGGAGCCGAGCCATACTGCACGAAGTGCCCAGACTCGCACGTAACGGTCGCTACGACATACCGGTGCACGAGTGCCTGGCTCGGCGTTACCACGTCCCTGAGGCTGTCGAGATCCAGGTTCAGCTTGTCGTCCGACCATCCAGGCGATGGCAATGGCTGCGAGCGACCTGTATCAGCACAGGCTTTTTGTGACTGGGCGTCTGGCTCAGACGCGGTGGCGGAACATGTAGAATGCATATGCTCCTCCTTCTATCGTCAGCCGCACATTGCGCGCCAGCGTCCCGAAAGTACTCCAATTCAGAGTACAGTGTGAGCGCCGCAGCTTCGTAGCATTGATGCTGAAGCCCCGAGACTGCCATGGATGGATACGAACTCGGCTCGCTCCTCAGACAACCTTCTTACGCTTCCAGGCTTACCCGGTGCGGCGCCGCAGCCCCGATATAGCTCCTCTATCGCCAATGGATGTACCACCACCGCCCAGCGTTCGCCGACTTGAAATAGCGCGCTGGGCGCCGCCGGTGGGGACCAGGAACAGCAGCGTGAGACCACGCTGACCTTAACGGCAGCAGGCTGCTCTCGTCTATAATGCGCCGACGATGGTACGTCGAAGCGCGGAAAGTGAAGACCGATATGGATGAGTTCGTCCAGGGACTGAGTGGAGCCAGGGAAAATCTCCGTACACTGCAGACAGATCTACACGAGTTGCAGTCGAAAGCTCGGGAGGACCCTTCGGTCCTGCAGGGTGACCACTGCAAACAAGCACACGCGCTACTGCGGGATATCAGGACGACCCTCAGTGAGCTCGATGTCAGCGTTAGCGAGCTCAGCGCTCAGCTTTACGACGAGCAGATACCATAGTAGGGAGCCTGGCTCTCAGTCCTTCCCTACGAATGCGGGCAGGGCAACGGTGTGGTCTCCGTGCCGCCTGCCCCGGCGACTGCACACAACCGCGGCAGACGTTGGAGCCCGCATTCCGTAATTGAGTAGCGGCCTCGACCGGCGCACCCGCGCTTGTGGTGAACGGATCCCGTTAGCCCGCCTGTATGCTCTCTTGTCCGCCCATGTAGGGGCGAAGTGGCCCGGGGATGAGCACGGAGCCGTCCTGCTCCTGGTATGCTTCCAGGACCGCGATCATCGTGCGAGGGACACCCAGCCCGGTGCCGTTGAGCGTATGGACGTACTCCGTTGCACTGCCTGCCTCACGCTTGAACCGGATGCCCGCGCGCCTCGCCTGGAAATCTCCCACGTTGGAGGTAGATGACACCTCCAGCCACTCCTTCGCACCCGGAGCCCATACCTCAACGTCGTAGCCGCGCCTGTTCTTAAAGCCGAGGTCGCCGACACACCGCTCCACCGTGCGCCAGACGAGTCCTAGCTGCGCCGCCGTCTCCTCGGCATGCGCCGTCAACGTCTCGAGCGCTGCCTCGGAGCTCTCTGGCAGAGTGAAGTGATACATCTCAACCTTGTCAAACTGGTGGCCCCGCTTCATTCCACGCACGTCCCGGCCAGCGCTGATCTGTTCCCTGCGGAAGTTCGCGCTATAGGCGGCGTACTGAATCGGCAATACGTCCGGCGAGAGTATCTGGTCCGCATGCAGGCTTGTCAGCGGCGATTCCGAGGTCGGAATCAGCCACAAGTCGTCCTCGACATCGTGGTACATGTTGTTCTCAAAGTCCGGCAGGTGTGCCGAAGCCCACAGCGTCTGCTCCCGGACCAGGAACGGCGTCAGTACCTCCCTGTATCCTTGCGACCGGTGGAGATCGAGCATCCACGATATGAGCGCTCGCTCGAGCCTCGCGCCGTCACCATGCAGGACGTAGAAGCGGGATCCACTCATCCGCTGGCCCTGCTCGAAGTTGATGATGCCCAGGTGCTCTCCCAGCTCCCAGTGCGGGCGAGCGGGGAACGGGAGCTCCTCGGGCTCCGCGCTCTGGCGGACGAGCACGTTCGCGGCGTCGCTCTCCCCCGGTGGCACGGCGTCGTCCGGCAGGTTGGGCAGCTCCCTCAGCCGCCTCTCCAACTCCGCTCCCGTAGTACTAAGCTCACTATTCAGCGCAGTGATGCGGTCGCCTACCGACCGCATCTCGCTCACTAGGCGCGCTTTCTCCTCAGTATCCTTGATGCGCGGGATCTGCTTTGATACCCGGTTGCGCTGCCCTTTGAGGCCGTCCGCCTCGACGAGCAGCTCCCTGCGCCGCTTGTCCAGAGCGATTATTTCGTCGAGAGGTCCGGCGGCGCTGCGCCTTGCCAGCGCATTACGGACCATTTCCGGCTTCTCGCGAATCAATCTTATGTCGAGCACGTCGCCTCCCTATTGTTGCTTGGGGTACTTCGACAAGTCGCTATTGTATCGGGACTTTTTTCCGCCCTCCCGGCAACAGCCGCGGCCGAGTCCCTGAGTGGGTCTACGACGGCTGGGAGCGAAGCGCGCCCTCGGGCAGGAACTTGTACCAGCCCTCGTTCGGCGAGTGCTCAAGCTTCTGGAGGAAGACGTAGTACGGGCTGACGCGCGGCTCACCCGGCTTCGACATCAGCCTCATGCGCGCCTCTTCGGGGTTCTTGCCGCCCTTACGGTGGTTGCAAGCCTTGCACGCGCTCACGAGGTTCTCCCAGGAGTGCACGCCCCCGCGAGACTTCGGCACGACGTGGTCGAGCGTCAGCTCCTTCGTCTGCAGACCGCAGTACTGACACGTGTACCTGTCGCGCGTGAAGACTTCCTTGCGGGAAAGCTTGAGACGAGGCCGGGGGCGCTTGATCAGGTGCGCCAGCCGGATCACGGATGGAGTCCGGTAGGACGCGGCCATCGTGTTGATGACGTGGCCGTTTAGCTCGATCACCTCTGCCTTGCCGTTGAACACCATCACGATGGCGCGCCGGGCGTTGCAGACGTTCAGAGGCTCGTAGTTCTGATTCAGTACGAGTACGGAGCTCTCCATGCCACGCTCTCTGGATAGGTGAAGGGCCGCCGAATAGCTGAGGTTATTCTAACAGGAACCGTGCTACGCTCACAAACCTTGCGGGCCACGCAAGTGCCTGCTATGCTTGCGTTTACAGGCTGTGAAGGAAACCGAGTAGGCGCGCAGCACACGGGGCACAGAGAGTCCGGCGGCAGGTGGAAGCCGGATGCCGCGGGTCGTGCCGAAGATCATTCCGGAGCCGCCACCCGAACCGCCGAACGGCGTAGTAAGCGTGGCCGGAGTTGCCATCCGTTACCAGCGGCAGGGGCGCCCAAGCGCGCCCATCGGAGCGGGCGCACTGCGCCAACCGAGGTGGTACCGCGGGACTACGTCACAGTAGCTCGTCCTCATGCAGAGGACGGGCGTTTTTGTTTTTAGGGGGTTGAGAGTTGTTCAAGGAAGTGCCATCAAGGACTGACTTCGTGGCGCTCGAGCAGGGGGTGCAGCAGTGGTGGGATGAGAACGGCATCCTCAGCAAGTACCTGCACCGCAATGACGACTCGGACGCGCGCTTCTCCTTCCTCGACGGTCCTATAACCGCCAACAACCCGATGGGCGTACACCATGCCTGGGGCCGCACCTACAAGGACGTGGTACAGCGCTACCAATCGATGCTCGGTAAGAAGCAGCGGTACCAGAACGGTTTCGACTGCCAGGGCCTGTGGGTGGAGGTGGAGGTCGAGAAGGCGCTCGGCCTGAAGAGCAAGCGCGACATAGAGGGCTACGGGGTTGCGGAGTTCGTCAACCGCTGCAAAGAGCGCGTCCTGAAGTACTCCGCTATTCAGACGGCCCAGTCAATCCAGCTGGGCTACTGGATGGACTGGGATAACTCGTATTTCACGATGTCCGATGAGAACAACTACACCATCTGGGGTTTTCTCAAGAAGTGTCACGAGAACGGCTGGATATATAAGGGCCACGACGTGATGCCGTGGTGTCCTCGGTGCGGCACGGGGATCTCACAGCACGAGATCGTAACCGAGGGCTACCGCGACGTGCAGCACATGAGCCTCTACGTCAAGTTTCCGCTCCATGACCGCCCCGGCGAGCATCTACTCGTGTGGACTACCACGCCCTGGACGCTTAGCTCGAACGTGGCTGCCGCCGTGCACCCCGAGCTCGAGTACGTGCGCGTGCGCCAGGGGGACGATGTCTACTACGTGGCGGCCGGAGCACTCAATGCGCTGAGGGGGGAGCACGAGGAGCTTGGACGGCTCAGGGGTGCCGATATGCTCGGGTGGACCTACGACGGCCCGTACGACGAGCTGCCCGCCGAGGCTGAAGTCTCGCACAAAGTCATCGGGTGGTCGGACGTCAGCGCGGAGGAGGGCACGGGCATCGTGCACATAGCTCCGGGCTGCGGCCAGGAGGACTTCGCGCTCTCGAAAGAGTACGGGCTAGACGTGGTCGCGCCGCTCGACGAGTTCGGTGTCTTCGCCGAAGGATTCGGCTTCCTCTCCGGCAGATACGTCGGCGAGGTAGCACAGCCGATCGCGGACGACCTCAAGGAGAAGGGCAAGCTGTATCGGGCACAGGTATACAAGCACCGCTACCCAGTCTGCTGGCGCTGCGGCACGGACCTGGTATTCCGCCTTGTGGACGAGTGGTTCATCGCGATGGACGAGCTTCGGCCGCGACTGATGGCGGTGACGGAGCAGATCGAGTGGCTACCTTCTTTCGGCAAGGAGCGCGAGCTCGACTGGCTCCGCAACATGCACGACTGGATGATCTCCAAGAAACGGTACTGGGGCCTCGCCCTGCCGATCTACGAGTGCGCCTCCTGCGGCAGCTTCGAGGTGATAGGTTCGGAGACCGAGCTGCGGGAGCGCGCAGTGGAAGGCTGGGACGAATTCGAGGGCAATAGTCCGCACAAGCCCTGGGTGGACGCGGTCAAAATAGAGTGCCGTTCCTGCGGCGAGCGCGTGAGTCGTGTCCCGGATGTCGGCAACCCCTGGCTGGACGCCGGCATCGTGGCGTACTCTACGCTCGACTACCGTCACGACCGCTCCTACTGGGAGGAGTGGTTCCCCGCGGACTTCATCACCGAGAGCTTCCCCGGGCAGTTCCGCAACTGGTTCTACTCACTGCTCACAATGAGCACCGTGCTGGAGGACCGACCGCCGACACGCAGCATCCTCGGCTTCGCGCTGATGCGCGATGAGCACGGTGAAGAGATGCACAAGAGCAAGGGTAACGCGATCTGGTTCGAGGACGCCGCCGAGAAGATGGGCGTGGACGTGATGCGGTGGCTCTTCTGCGCTCACAACCCGACCAATAATCTCAACTTCGGCTACGGCCTGGGAGACGAGGTCCGGCGCCGCTTCGTCCTGCCGCTATGGAACTCGTACAGCTTCTTCGCTACATACGCCAACCTCGACCGGTACTCGCCGGGCAAGGGCGCCGACCCTGCCGCCCGAACCGTACTCGACCGCTGGGCACTATCACGCCTCAACTCACTCGTGGCGGGTGTGCGCGAGAGCCTGGACGCTTACGATATGCGAGCAGCATGCCGCCAAGTGGAGCGGTTCGTTGTGGACGAGTTGTCCAACTGGTACATCCGTCGCAACCGCCGGCGCTTCTGGAAGAGTGACTCGGACGCGGACAAGGGCGCGGCGTACGACACGCTGCACACCTGCCTCCTCACGCTGAGCAAACTGGTGGCCCCTGTCATGCCGTTCGTTGCGGAGGAGATGTATCAGAACCTGGCGCGGTCCGTGGATCCAGAGACGCTCGAGAGCGTACACCTCACGACCTTCCCCGAGTGCGAACCCACACTCGTGGATCATCAGTTGGAGCAGACCGTCGAGGCGGTGATACGAACGGTGGAGCTCGGACGCGCGGCTCGGAACGAAGCGAACCTCAAGGTCCGACAACCCTTGGCCCGCGTGCTCGTTAAGACGCCTACGCCTGAGCTGGGAACGGCCCTAGCCGGACTGCAGGACCAGGTCCTGGAGGAACTGAACGTCAAGGCACTGCAGGTCGTCGATAGCGCGGGCGATCTGGTCGAATACACGGTGCTACCGAAACTGCCAGTGCTGGGGCCGAAATACGGCAAGCGGCTGCCTGCGATCCGCGCCGCATTGAAGCAGCTCGATCAGGAAGAGTTGGCGCGCGCCGCCCTCTCAAGTAGCCGAATCGCAGTGTCCCTCGACGGAGAGTCAGTGGAACTTAGGCCGGAAGAGATCTTGATCGAGGAGAGGCAAAAGCCGGGTCTTGCAAGCGTGAGTGAGGGAGGGTACGTAGTCGCGCTCGACAGCGAGATAACGCCGGAGCTTTACTACGAGGGCCTGGTACGCGACTTCGTCCGTCACGTGCAGAACATCCGCAAGGAGTCGGGGTTCAACATAGAAGACCACATCACCGTTTCCTACGCTGGTAACGACGACCTGGAGACCGCACTACAACGCTTTGACTCGTACGCCCGCGCCGAGACCCTGGCGACTGCCATACGCGCGACGGAGCCCGAGGGGAACATGCATTCCGCGAGGGTGCAGGTCGGTGACGTGGATGTATTGGTAGGTGTTCGGCGGGCTTAGGGTCGGTGTAGGATACGCTGACAGGTGACACTACTGGGCGGCACCACGCCCCGATAACGGTTGACTTTTATATTGGACTGGACTATAAACAAAGCAGACCGCCAGGCGTGGCGTCGCCCTCGCCATCACGCAGCAGCCGCGTAGCTTCACCGGGATCTCTTCCACACCGGAGTTACATCATGCAGAAGTACGAGCGCGAGATCGAAGACCTGCTGCAGAAGCTGGAATCCGAGGAAGGGCACGTCACTCGCCCCCCGCGGCGCGACCGCCCGCCACAGCTACCGAGGCGGCGCCAGCCGATGAGGAGCCCGTTCACCGCGCTTCCAAGGGTCAGCTCGCTCAGTTCGGGGCAGTGGATGGCTACCGGCCTTGGGCTCGTGGTGCTCTCGCGTCTGCTTCCGGAATCGCTGCCGGTCGTACGCCAGTGGCTCGCTATTATCGGCGTGCTGCTATTCCTCTGGCCTATAGCCCACGGACTGCTCACCGGCGGCCGGGGACACCGCGAGGAGAAGCTATGGCGTGGCCGGAGCATCGAGACGGATGACAATTCCTGGGGCGAGATCAGGGCACGGATGGAGAGCTCTGTCAGAGACTTCAAGCAGCGCTTCAGCCGGCGGAGATACTGACATCTCTGGATGGCTGAATGCCGTACAGCTTGTACCCGCCTCGTGTCTGCTTGAAGCCGAATCGGCTGTATAACGCTTGAGAGCGCTCGTTCGTACCCTGCGTGCTCAGTTGCACGTACCTCGCGCCTGACTGCTCCAACCTCCTCATCGTCCAGGAGAGTAGCTGCGCTCCGTAGCCTCTTCCCTGCCTGTCCTGCCTGACAGCAAGCCTGTCTATGTGACCCCAGCCACCCAACTCCGTATAGCCCACATAGCCGACGGCCCCTTCAGCACCTGAAGCCAAACACAGCCGCACGCCCGGAGCCTTCACGTACTCTGCGAACTCTTCGCTGGAGTTGCGCCACAGCCATGGAAAGGCTCCGTGATCTATCTCCAGTAGAGTAGACAGGCCTCTGTGTCGGAATGGCATGACCTGCAGTGTCAGATCCACCGGCGGTCCGGGTAACGTCCCTGTACGGAGCACGAGCACCTCTTCGATCGGCCCGACCCTCACGTGGCGGTAGAACCGCGGAGCGGCTCGGTACTCCGAAGGATCCACGAGGATGGCGCCATACGGCTCCGGCGCGTTAATAAGGAGCGCGTTCCACAGTGCCTGGCGGTGGCGGTCGCCGCGGCTCTCGTACACCTCCGCGATGTCGCGTCGGTTACGCCAGGGACCCGCCAGCAGGTAGCTCTGCGTGCCAGGCAAATGCCAGCACATTGATGGATGTCGGCTAACGTGCTCCACCAGGTCATCCCGTGATACGAGGCTGGTCCATGGAAGGGGCAAGGACCGTGCTACGTCCGCAGTTATAGGCGCTGGCACGGTTGCGTGAGGGCCTGTGGTGGACGACAATGAAGGCGCTCCAAGCTGCGATGGGATGGTAACGCCAATTCTAGCAGAGGCCCCGCGAGCGGGCAGCCGGGATATAATGCCTTGTAAGCCGCCAGCAGCCGAGTGTAAGCGTCGTTACATAGCGGGAACCCGGGTGCGTCGGGGCTGTGCCACGGTGAAAGAGGAACAGAGATTGCCATCGTTTATACAAAAGCTGGCTGCGTGCACGGAGCGGAACAGGTCGGCGCTGTGCATCGGGCTGGACCCGGAGCTTTCAATGTTGCCGTCCGGCTACTCCCGTGACGCCGACGGCATCTACTCCTTCAATCGAACTCTGATCGAGGCAACTCACGACCTGGTGTGCGCGTACAAGCCCAATTTCGCGTTCTATGAAGCACTTGGCTACGCAGGGCTGCGCGCTCTGGAGAGGACGCTGGCTATTATTCCCGAGCACATACCCACCATTGCGGACGCCAAGCGGGGCGATGTTCCAAATACCGCACGACTCTACGCGCAGGCGCTCTTCGCCGGTTGGAACTTCGACTCGGCGACCGTAAGCCCGTACATGGGACCGGACTCGCTGGAACCCTTCCTGGACTGGCCGGGTAAGGGAGTGTGGGTGCTTTGTCGTACCTCCAATCCCGGCGCCAGTTATCTGCAGTCATTGGAGGTGGCAGGCGGGACGGTGACCAGCCCACTCTTCGCACGGGTCATCGAGATGGTGGATGCGTTGCCGTCGCGAGCCGACAAGGGGCTTGTTGTCGGCGCTACAAGCCCGAAGGAGCTGCGCCAGGTACGAGCGCGCGTGCCCGCCATGCCGCTCCTCCTGCCGGGGATCGGAGCACAGGGCGGAGACGTCCTCGCCGCGGCCCACGCAGCCGCAACGGGACCGGTCGTCATAAACGCCTCTCGTTCCGTGTTGTATGGGTCAGGGGCTGGGGATACCGCCTCCGCAGTCCGCGAGCGGGCCGCAGCACTCAAGGATCGTATAAACTCCAGCCTGTACTCCTTCGCGGAATCGGCTCGCCCGTAGGATGTCTGCTAAGATACCTGCTCAGACCGCGGTGGAGGGGCGCTCCGTGCTCGACTTCGCAATTGGTGACGTGCTTCACCTGCGGAAGCCACACCCTTGCGGCAGCCATCTGTGGACCGTTGTCCGACTAGGTGCCGATATAGGGATTACCTGCAACGAGTGTGGTCGGCGCGTTCTGCTGCCTCGCAGCGAGCTCGAGCGCCGCGTAAAGACGCGGGTGCCCGCCGGCAGCCGGGCCGAAGGTTGAGAGCGCTCCACCAGGCGCTACGACGGCACCCACTGCGCGACGCGCCTTTCGCAAACCGCGCCTTCCTTGGCTTGTGGGTCTCCCAGGCCATAACGCAGACCTCAGCTAATGTGGTGAACTACTCGCTCCTGATCCTGGCTCAGAGACTTACCAACTCCAGCACTCAGGTGGGCCTGATAATCCTGTCTTTCAGCCTACCGGCGGTACTCTTCAGCACCCTGGCGGGCGTGCTGGTCGACAGATGGGACAAGCGCGTCGTAATGGTAGCGAGCAATGCAGTGCGTGGCATTGCTGTACTGACGTACGTGTTCGCCCAAGGGGTGGAGGACATGCCGTGGGTCTACATGGCCAGCTTCATATTCGCGACCGCGACCCAGTTCTTCGCGCCGGCCGAGGGATCGGTAATCCCCCGACTTGTGGGCAGGAAGCAGCTTATAGCCGCCAACTCGCTCTACAACCTCACCAACATGGCCGCTCAGTTTCTCGGGTTCACGGTCATCGGATGGTTGCTCGTTCGCACGCTCGGGCTCACCAGGCTCTTCATTGTTGTGTCGGGGATCTACATCTGCGCCGCGGCGCTCATTGGACTCCTGAGAATCCCCTTGATGAGAACAGCTCCCAAACAGGGCAGCGCACTCAATCACATGTGGGACGACCTGGTTGAGGGGTGGAGCTACATTGCGGCGCGGCGCTCGCTGCTGGCGACAATCGTACACCTTGCAATAGCAAACTCCACGTACCTCCTCCTCGGAACGCTGGCGCCAGCCTTTATACTGCTTGTTCTGAAGGTCAGAGCTGAGGATCTCGGTGTCCTGTTGGTACCGGCGGGCCTGTCCACGCTTGCCGGCGCGGTTTCCGTAAGCAGGCTGGCGCGACCTGAGAACCGCCACAAGATGATTCATGGGGGACTGGTTGGTGTCGGCGTGGCTGTGATGGGCCTGGCAGGACTCTCGCCGCTGACTCGCCTTGGGGAGTGGATAACCAGCGGGCCCGTGCCCCTGTCCATTATTACCTTGATGGCGGTGATTCTAAGTGTCGCCTTTGGATACTCTGCCGCATTCATTGCTATACCCGCGCAAACGCTGATGCAGGAAAGCTCCACGGATGAGATTCGTGGTCGTGTGCTGTCCACATTCTTCACGGTGTCGAACGCCGCCGCTTTCGTTGCGATCCTGCTTGCCGGAAGTTTGGCGGATAGGCTTGGAGTGGTTCAGACGATGGCAATTTCGGGGTCGGTTATCCTAGCAGTGGGACTCTTGAGCCAGTACAGATACTCCAGACGCGGATACACCTCGGGACGCAGCCGAGAGTCGTTGTTACACTAGCGTTCTAAAGGCCTGCTCGGTTGGAAATCGATTCCAGAGTGCGCGCCGAGCAGCCCACCGGCCGCGCCCTAGATGCCAGCAACTGGCGAGCCCCTTCGAGGACCGAGTGCTATCTGGGAAATGTAGGGGTGGAACCTTCGCGGTCGCGGACGAAAAGGTTGATCAGGTCCACCGGTATCGGAAAGATCGTCGTAGAGTTGTTATCGGTTGCGATCTCAGTCAGAGTCTGCAGATAACGGAGCTGAAGGCTTGTCGGCTGCTCCGCCATGATTTGCGCTGCGTCGCGCAGTCGCTGTGAGGCCTCAAACTCGCCTTCCGCGTGGATTATCTTGGCTCGCTTCTCGCGCTCCGCCTCGGCCTGACGTGCCATAGCCCGCTGCATGCCCTGCGGAAGCTCCACATCCTTTACCTCCACGATGCTCACCTTGATACCCCATGGCTCTGTTTGCTCATCGATGATGGCCTGTAGAGTCTGGTTGATCTTCTCACGCTGAGCAAGCAGCTCGTCGAGCTCAGACTGTCCGAGCACGCTGCGCAAGGTCGTCTGTGCGATCTGAAAGGTGGAGCGTATGTAGTCCACTACGTTCACCACTGCCTTCTGGGGTGCGTGGACGTTGAAGTAGACGACGGCGTTCACCCGCACCGATACATTGTCCTTCGTGATGACCTCCTGCGCGGGGACATCCATCACGACAGTCCGCAGGTCTATGCGTACCATCCGCTCTATAAGGGGTATCAGGAGGATAGGTCCGGGCCCCCTCAGACCTCGCACGCGTCCAAGACGGAAGATAACTCCTCGCTCATACTCCTGCGTTATCTTGATAGTAAGTCTGAGGAGGACGAGCAGGGTCAGTCCCAGGATGAACAGTACAACAACGGGGATCTCAGTCATCGGTATCTCCCTTCGAGAGGACTCGCTACGCGGTCGTCTTGCGCAGCTCGACTATCTGGTCACGAAGAAGAGCCGCCTTCTCGAACTCCATCTGTTTCGCCGCTGCCTTCATCTGCGACTCGAGGTCCTTGATCAATCGGAATGCGTCATCCTTCGTCAGCGTGGCGGAGCCGCCGGCTTTGTACTCCGTCTTGCTCTCCGCCACCGCGCGCACGCGTTCAGTGAGATCGCGTACCTCCTTGACGATGCTGGCTGGCACGATGCCATGCTTCCCATTGTGCGCGATCTGTAGGCTACGGCGCCGGTAGGTCTCGTCGATCGCACGCTGCATAGATCCTGTGATCGTGTCGGCATACATTACCACGGCGCCTTCGAGATGCCGCGCTGCTCGGCCGATGATCTGTATCAACGACCGATCGGATCGGAGATACCCCTCCTTGTCCGCGTCCAGGATGGCGACGAGCGATACTTCGGGCAGGTCCAGTCCCTCCCTCAGCAGGTTGATCCCCACTACAACGTCATAGACGCCAAGTCGTAAGTCACGCAGAATCTCGATGCGCTCGAGCGTCTCCACATCGCTGTGCAGGTACTGCGTCTTGACGCCCATCTCGATGAGGTAATCCGTGAGCTCCTCCGCCGTTCGCTTGGTCAGCGTAGTCACCAGGGCGCGTTGTCCATTCCGGACCCGACGATTCACCTCTTCCAGCAGATCATCCACCTGCCCCTCCGTCGGCCGGACACTGATGGGCGGGTCGACGAGACCAGTCGGTCGGATAATCTGCTGCGCCACCCCGTCGGAGTGCTCCTCCTCCCACGGCCCGGGCGTTGCCGACGCGTAGATTGCGTTCCTTATATGCCCCTGAAACTCGTCGAAGGTGAGCGGGCGGTTGTCGAAGGCGCTCGGCAGTCTGAAGCCGTGCTCGACCAGCATCTCCTTGCGGGACCGGTCACCGCCGTACATAGCACGCACCTGTGGCAGCGCCATATGAGACTCATCCACGATGAGCAGGAAGTCGTCAGGGAAGTAGTCCAGCAGCGTCCACGGCGCATCCCCTTCCTTTCGGCGCGCGAGGTGACGTGAGTAGTTCTCCACGCCGGAGCAGTAACCCGCCTCCTGCAGCATCTCAAGGTCGTACAGCGTTCGCTGCCGCAGCCTGGCCGCCTCTAGCATCTTGCCCGCGTCCTGAAGTTGCTTGTACCGCATCTCCAGTTCCTCGCGTATGTCCTGCACGGCCATAAGTAGCTTCTCGTGGCTGGTAACAAAGTGCTTGGCCGGATAGATGTCCACGCGCGGCCGCTCAGCGAGGACCTCGCCGGTCAGAGGGTCCACCTCGGTGATGCGCTCGACCTCGTCGCCGAAGAACTCGACGCGGATCGCCACATCCTCGTATGCTGGATGCACCTCGAGAGTGTCACCCCGCACGCGGAAAGTCCCCCGTGTGAGGCTCTGATCGTTCCGGTTGTACTGGATCTCCACCAGGTGACGTATCAGGCGTCCAAGTCGCGTCTCCTCGCCTCGCTTGAGCGAGATGACGACCTTTCCGTAGTCCTCCGGAGAACCGAGGCCATAGATACACGACACGCTGGCAACGATAATGACGTCCCGCCGGTCGAAGAGAGACATCGTCGCGGCGTGACGCAGCTTGTCGATCTCCTCGTTTATGTCCGAATCTTTCTCAATATAAGTGTCGGTATGCGGTATGTACGCCTCTGGCTGGTAGTAGTCGTAGTAGCTGACGAAGTACTCGACCGCGTTGTTGGGGAAGAACTCCCGAAACTCGGAGTACAGTTGGGCGACGAGCGTCTTGTTGGGCGCCAGCACTAGCGTCGGCCTCTGCAACCGCTCGATAACGTTCGCCATGGTAAACGTCTTGCCCGTGCCGGTGGCGCCGAGCAGCGTCTGGTGGCGCTTGCCCATCTGCACCCCTTGCACAAGGGTGTCGATGGCCGTAGGCTGATCCCCCACCGGCCTAAGGTCAGAAACGATACGGAGCTCGGGCATTTCTAATCGGTCCCAATCCAGAACTGCTTCGTGTGTTGATTTACTGCTTACATTATATCCGACCAACGGTCACCCTCCGTGCCGCCAGAGCCCCGGAGACGCCACCCTGGCCAGGCCGGTTTCAAAGTTGAGAAGGGAT
>JADDPT010000089.1 GCA_016781735.1 Rubrobacter sp. | reverse complement strand
GAGCTTTGACGCTCGATATTCGGCTTGCTATAATTGGCCTTCGTAATTAGGGCTTCGCGCTTGCTATATATGCGCGCCCATGTGGAGGTCGAAGATTGTTCGCAGTGGTACGTAGCGGCGGCAAGCAGTACAGGGTCGCCGTGGGGGACGAGCTACATCTAGAGAGGCTTGGCACCGAGCCGGGCGAGGGTGTGGAGCTGAGCGAGGTGCTTATGGTCGCTGATGGAGCGGACGTGCGCATGGGCGCACCCCTTGTCGATGGCGCCTTGGTTAGGGCAACCGTGCTCTCGCAGGACCGGGGCCGCAAGATCAACATTTTCAAGTTCAAGGCGAAGAAGCGGTACCGCAAGCGCGCTGGGCATAAGCAGTACCTTACACGCGTTAAGATAGATGAGATCGTTGTCTAGTTTCGGCACAGGAAGGCGGTAATACAATGGCTCATAAGAAGGGGGTTGGTAGCTCCCGTAACGGGCGTGACAGCAACCCTAAGATGCTCGGCGTGAAGAAGTTCGGCGGCGAGGTGGTCAAGCCGGGAATGATAATAGTTCGCCAGCGCGGGACGAAGATCCGTCCTGGGGACAACGTGGGGCTGGGTAAGGATCACACGATCTTCTCACTCATCGACGGTGAGGTGAAGTTCGCGCCGTACTCCCGCGACCAGAAGAAGGTCAGCGTGTACCCGGCATCGCAGACCGTACAAGCTCAGTAGAGAAACAGATTATGAAGGCAAACATACACCCTAAGTATGCTGAGGCCACGGTGACGTGCGCTTGCGGCAACACGTGGACTACCATGTCCACCCGCGGAAATATCCGCACCGATCTCTGTTCCGCGTGCCACCCGTTCTACACTGGTGAGCAGAGGATAGTGGACACGGCTGGTCAGGTGGACCGCTTCATGCGCCGTTTGAACCGGCGCCAGGCCCCACAGGCACCGTCCACGAGCGCGCCGGTAGCCACGCCTGCACAGGAGCGGCGTTCGTTGGGCGACGTGGCGAACGATCTGCCTGCGGAGGAACCGGCGGCGGCAGCGGGCGTTCCTCCAGTGGCCGACCCCGCTACATCCAGCGCCCCTATCGGCGAGGGTATGCGTCAGCAGCTCGAGCCGGCGACTACCGCACCGGAATAGCTCCCCGCGCTTTCTCGAAGCACATCGGGCCCCCGGCAGGTTTATACTGCCGGGGGCTCTTTGCGTGTTTGACCGGTCCTATAGTGGACTGAAGGCTGGTCTTCCCGTAGCTCCTGGGCGATGGCGTGCCTAAGCGCATCGGCGCGCCTGGCCGCGTCTGCGGATACCGGCCGGGTGCTGTAACGAGCTTGCTCGTAAAGTGCGGTGAGCTCGCGCAGTGCTACCGAGGTGTTTGCGTCCGCGTGCTCTTTGGCCGTCTGCGCGGATGGTCTGCCGATACCGGCATGATCGTACAGGCGCGCCGTATCGCGGTACGCCTTGCGGACCTCTCCTGTGTGCCTCCACACAGGATCTGACAGGAGCGCTCGGAGCGGGTCTGGGCTGAAAGCCGGCAAGCTTCTTCGCAGCCTCGATAGCACGGCGCTGAGACCGGCCGTAAGGTCGGGACGCTCCCAAACACTCTCGCGAGATATCGGCGACCCCGCAGTGCTCTCCCTCCGGGGCCTGTACCGGACAATCGCCCAAAGTGACACCGCGACCACGAGGAGGAGAAGCACCCAGAAGTAGGGACGTGGCGCGCCCTGCTGGGCCCGTAGTGCCTCGAGTATACGCTCCGTCTGATCGGGAGCAGACTCGGGTCGGTTCCCGGCCTCATCGAGCCGCAGGGCTTGATATATGAGCCAGAGAAGGTTCGCGACTAGCCAGGCGAGCAGTCCGAGCGCCCAGGCGAATGCAAGGAGTATCCAACCGACGAGTGCGCCGGCGCCTCTTAGAAGTACGGCCAGCAGAGGTGCGACTCGACCGAAGAGAAGCGAGGAGATGACAAATGCGGCGGCGAGACTGAGCAGGAGCGGTCCTATGCTTGTGGTCAGCCAGCGAGCGAGAGATGCGATGGCGTGCGAGTCTCGACGTGGAGTCTCACTCCACCTGACGTGCGCGAGTGCTAGAAGGCACAGTCCGAAGAAGTATGCGACCTGCCAGGCGAGCCGGGCGATGTCAGGGCCGTCGGTTCCCCAGGATGCCACACCAAGCACCATTAGGCCGGTCACCGGTACGGGACCAAGTCGGAACGTCGTGCCCACGGCATCAGAGCCCGGCGTCTCGCGCGCGACCTGCCGCCACCAGACTGCGATGCCTGCGAGAATAACGAGGAGGGTGCCGGCCTTGGACCTGCTCGGAAGCCCCGAGGCAGAGCGCGCCGCGTCCTCGACCCAACCCGCACTCCAGAGCGGCTCCGTTGGGTAGCCGGCATGGTGGACGGCGACTAGCGTGGTAAGGCAGGCACAGGCTGCAACCGCCACCGCGTAGGGGCGCTGTGGGAGATCCGACATCATGCGCGGCAGGAAGAACGCCACGAGTCCCAGCAGCCACAGCCAGCCCCAAGCGAGCGGCGCCTGCGAGAAACCACCCGAGAGGAGTGCCAGCAGGCAGTAGAGCAGGCTGGTCTCTGCCCCTGTCAGGAGCGTTATCGCGACCGCCGTACCACCTATCCCACGCCAGTAGCCGCCCTTCACCTTCTGTTCTCCACTAGATCACCCGCTTCTTGCGGCATACCGTGTATGTGGAGAGTCAGGACGTGGGCACCACTTCGCCGGCATGCTTCCAACTGTGAGGTGACCGCCTCCGAGCGCAGAGCAGATATCGCGACCACTGTCGAGCCGGCGGGGAGCCGCGAACGCTCGGCGCGGATGAGGTCAGCGAATGGCATCGAGGGGTACGGCGGGACGCGCGCCAGTACCTCCAGCACGCGCGCAAGGCTGTCGTCGCCTCTTGCGGCGCCTATCCGCACGCGGTGCGCCGTGCCGCCTTGCAGCCCGTTCACGAAGAGGCCAAGTCCCCAGGAGGCCGCGCGCACCCTGTGGGCGAGTGTGGCCGCAGTGCTTATCGCACGCTCCACCACCTCCGTGTTGATGCCTTGCCATGCGTGGAGAGAGCTCGTCAGGTCGAGGAAGATCAGCACGCTGGGATCGGTTACAGGCGTTATCACTTTCGACTGCAGCTGCAGGCTTCGAGCGCTAGCCCGCCAGTGGACCTGTCGGAGGGTGTCGCCGTCGGTGTACGGCCTCGCGCCTACCACACTGAATGGGTCCGTCACTGTCAGCGCCTGTGCACGGCTGCCGTCGAACGGGAAGCGTGGTCCGAGGTCCAACCCCTGTAGGGGCAGTAGGCGAGGGTAGACCAGCACGTTGAGGGTGCCGGGAGGCTGCAGGGACTCCTCGTAGAAGCCGAAGGGGTCACCGGAGCGCAGACTCGCCGGCCCAACCGCAAACAGTCCACGCCGCGGGCACTCGACCTGATACCTCCAGCGAACGCGCTCGTACCAGCCTACGGAAACAGTGTGACGGATCTCGTACTCGCGACCTGTGCGCTCCGTTCGCTCCAGGTCGTGGGTGACCAGTCGGGCGTCCAGTCGGTCCTCTACCAGGAGCCATGGGAGCGTGAGAGGCTTGGCATTCGTGATGGAGACTTCGAGGCTGACGCTCTCGCCGGCGTACACACGGGATGCGGACAGTGAGCGCTCGTACCTCACGCTCTTCAACGAGAAACGCGCCCACAGCCAGGCGATGCCGATAGTGGCCAGGAGGAGCATGCCGAGAGTGCCGAGGGCGTAGCTGCCGGTGAAAGCGCCCACCAGCACCAGGAGTGTTCCTCCCATGCGCCAGAACTCGCTCCTCAAGTAGGCGCCTTCACCGCTCCACCGGCACTTCCAGCCGGGATAATACGTCGCCGAGCACGTCGTCCGGGGTGCGGCCGCGCAGGCGGGCTTCCTGGTCAAGCACGAGTCGATGCTTGAGGACCGGGTGTGCTAGCTCCTTCACGTCGTCGGGAAGGACATAGCTTCTCCCGCGCAGGGCGGCCAGAGCCTGCGCGCTCCTGTATAGGCCAATTCCTGCTCTGGGACTAGCGCCAAGCTCGACGGCCGGGTGGCTCCGAGTTGCTCGCGTCATGCGAGTGATGTAGCCAACCACCGAGTCGTCAACACTCACGGAGCGTACGGATTCGATAGCTTCTCGTAGCTCGGAAGGCGAGACGACTGCCTCGGTAGGGGTGAATGTGGGGCGCATTCTCAGGATCTCCTGCTCGGCCGCCTCCTCCGGGTAGCCGATGCCGAGACGCAGGAGGAAGCGGTCGAGCTGCGCTTCCGGCAACGGAAAGGTGCCGCTCAACTCCACAGGATTCTGAGTGGCAAGCACCAGGAAAGGATGGTGCAGCCGGCGCGTCTCGCCCTCAACTGTCACTTGCCCTTCCTGCATCGCCTCGAGTAGCGCGGACTGCGTTCGTGGCGCGGCGCGGTTGATCTCGTCCGCAAGCAGCACCCCGGTAAAGATAGGACCTTCACGGAAGATCCATTCGGAGGATCGCTGATGGTAGTAGTACGAGCCGGTGACGTCGGATGGCAAGAGGTCCGGTGTGAACTGGATGCGCCCGAACGGTAGGCCGAGGGAGGCGGCTACGGCACGCGCGAGGCTAGTCTTCCCGACCCCCGGTACGTCCTCAATGAGTGCATGACCCTCAGCCAGCAGAGCCACAAGCAGCAACTCCGTAGGCCCGTCCATGCCGACAAGCGACCGAGCCATATTGGCTGCAACCCTCTGCGCCAGTTGTGCTATGGACATGCGATCGCCTCCTACACGCGCGGATATGATACCAGAACAGGAAAATGGGTTTACTTTCTCTGGTATCATGGGACTCGTGCGGGCTGTCCATAGGCCCGTGATTTCTAGCTGTCTTCAAGGAGTTGGTATGTACAGATACGGTAGCTCGGGCGGCTATCGAGGACGCAGGCGCCGCTCACACCGCGGTCGCAACCTGCTTATTGCATTGGTCGCGCTTCTGCTGGCCGGCACCGCGCTGGCCGCCACCGGGAGGGGAGCTGACCTGCTGAACCGAGTGGGCCTGGTGGGCGACCCCAGAGAGCAGTCGCAGACAGCGGACCCAACTGCTGGCAGCACCTCCGTGGTGGCGAGCGAGGGGGGACAAACCGAGTCTCCCACCGGCGCCACCCCGACGGCCGGTGAGGGTCCCGATGTTACGAGCACCGGCCTCGTACCGGCCACCGAAGGTATCGACGCCGCGACGGTGCCTCCCGGGGTTGCCGGGACAGGGGTTCCGGACGCCACCGCGACGAAGGCACCCCCGCCTCCGACGGCCAAACCGTCCGCCTCTCCAGTGGAGACGGCTAACGCTTATCTGAAGAACTGGCAGGCGGGCAAGTACGCAGACATGTACAAACTACTGTCCAAGAGCGCGCGAGGTGAGTTCAAGCGCGACTATTTCGTGGAACGCTACACGAACATCACCGCGGGCGCGGCAATCACCAGCGTGGAGCCCAAGCTGGGACCTGACGCGGAGAAGCGGGCACAGACGCAGGAGTCGCTGCTGAGCCTGCCTTATACCGTCAAGATGAACTCTGCCCTTGTCGGGGAGTTCTCCGAGCAGAACGTCCTGCCGCTTATCAAGGAAGACAACGTCTGGCGGATCCAGTGGTCCCCGTCGCTGATCTTCAAGGACCTGACGGCGGATCGACGCGTCAACGTGCTCCCGTACCCCACTACACGGGGAAACATCCTCGACCGCAGTGGCAAGCCTCTCGCGGTTGAGGGCAGCATCCCCGAGCTCAACATAGTACCTGGAGAGATCAAGAACGAGGCCCAACTGCTTGAAAGGGTCAGCAAGGCGCTTGGCGTCAGCAAGCAGTATGTGAAGGATCGGTACAAGAACGCGGGAGATCCTTCATGGCGGATGCCGATCCGCGCTCTGACCCCGGAGCGACAGGAGCAGCTCGAGCGCGAGATCGGCGACATCCCGGGCGTACTCTTCGCTGAACGTGCGGCCAGGGAGTATCCTCTGGGCGAGGCGCTGGCGCAGGTGCTTGGCTACGTTGTGCCTGTGAGTGCGGAGGATCTGAAGAAGCCTGAGTACCGAGACTACTCGCCTGCGGACGTGCGTGGGAAGGGTGGCCTCGAGGAGTGGGGCGAGCAGTATCTCCGTGGTCAGATAGGCGGAAAGATCTCGATCACTACGTCGGATGGGGCCGAAGAAGTGCGCGTGGTCAAGGAGCAGCCGTTCCGGCCTGGAAACAACATCTACCTGAACATAGACTCGGATCTGCAGGTGAAGGCTGAAGCCGAGCTCGCGGGCAAGGTGGGAGCGACCGTCGCGATGGACCCGAACAACGGGGAGATCCTCGCGCTCGTGAGTGAACCGTCGTACGACCCCAACAAATTCGTGATCGGCATTTCACAGGAAGAGTTTGACAAGCTCAATCGGAAGGAAGCGAACCAGCCATTCGTGAACCGGGCAAGCGGATCTTCCTTCCCGATGGCCTCCGCGTTCAAGCCGATCACGATGACGGCGGCCCTCGCCGCTAATCTGCCGAAACTCCGGAGCAGGATCTGGTACAGCGACGGCACGTGGGAGCGACTGGGAGAGGGTGACATCCGCCGCGACTGGAAAGAGGGCGGCCACGGTCAGGTGAACCTGGTGGACGGCATCACCGAGAGCATCGACACTGTGTTCTACGACCTCGGCTTCGAGCTCTACGAGAAGAAGTACAACTACCTGAGCGACCACGCAGAGAAGTGGGGCCTGGGCAAGAAGTTCGGCGTGGACGGCCTCGTCGAGGCGGAGGGCCTCGTGCCCAGGGCGGGCAACCCTTACCCTGGCTGGTCGCAGGGTGACAACGTGAACCTCGCCATCGGCCAGGGCTTCCTCCGTGTGTCCCCGCTGCAGGCCGCGAGCGTCTACTCGACGATCGCGAACGGGGGGACTATCTATAAGCCGCAACTGATCCGCAAGATCGTCGCGGTGGGGCAGGGCGAGAAAGTGATCAAAGAGTACAAACCTCAGGTGGTGGGCAAGGCGCCGGTGAAGCCGGAGGACATGAGACTGCTTCAGCAGGCGCTCAAGACGGTAACCACCGCGCCGAACGGCACGGCGCTAAACACCTTCCAGGACTCACCCATACCTGTGGCGGGCAAGACAGGGACGGGACAGCAGGACGAGCGGTTGCCGTTCGCGTGGTTCGCGGGGTACGCTCCCGCGGATAAGCCGAAGGTAACGGTCGTAACACTGGCTGAGAACGCGGGAGAGGGCTCCGCGATAGCCGCGCCGATCGTGCGCAAGGTGATGGAGCACTACCTCAAGCCGCCCGCGGCAAGGCCGTAAGCCTCAGGCGACGAGGGCAAAGATCCCAAGCAACGGATGAGGGGGTGGAGCACAGTTCCGCCTCCTCAGCGTGCCTCCATCTGCTGGGCGTCCCAAGGCCAACACCGTGTGCGACGCTTCCTCCGATCCGCCTGGTCATCCCTCCCGATCCCGTCACGGGCATCTTTCGCGGTAAGGGCCGTATGTGCAGGTCCGCCGCACTGCGCGGCAGCAGGCGGTAGCGGCCATCCCACTGGCTGACTTTGGTTCGCATGTTGCCATTCGACTGGCGGTTCCTGCCTATCTTTCGACGAGGGCACAGACCACTCAAGGTGAGCCGCTTGCCGGGAGTTAGGTGGGCAACGTTACCACCCGAGCTTTACAATTCATGTCAAAGCTCGTATTAGAAGTGGAGGGCACAGATGGACGAAGCGACTAGGCAAAGGTTGGACAGGGCATTCGCTGAGCGTCAGCAGAGGCAGGAGGCGGAAAAGCAGCGGTCAGAGCAGAGCAAGTCGGAGCACCAGCGGTTCCTCGAAGAGTTCGAGAGGGTGAAGCGGGAAGTTATACGCCCTGTCTTCGAGCAGTACGGCGAGTACATGAAGGGTCAGGGTTTTTCGTACAAGATAGACGAGGCGGCTGACGCGGGTAGCAGCGACCCAGCTATTCAACTTCGCTTAGCCCTACCGGGAGAAGAGGTAGACGACTCCTATTCGTACCTAGGGCTGGGTTTTTCACTGGTCACATACGCCCGAATCGTCTTTGTGAATAGTGGTGGGGCTAGGGGAATTAGTATTGAACCGGCTAGGCTGGATATACAGCAGGTCACCCGCCAGCTTGTGTCTGCGAAGACGCAGGAAGTAATCGAGCGTATCCTACAAAAGTTCTAGCGCCCGCATCCGTGACTCCCACTCCTCCAGACTACTGCTTTGTACTCCCGGTCGGAACGGTTCGCCGTGTACCCGCACCATAGACTTGACGTCGTAGTCTTCCTCTTGACCACAGCGGTATCGTGCCTTGGTACGTGATGAGCTGATAATGTCCATCTCGGCTGTCAACTCGATTACCCTCTGTGCGAATGCGATTGCTCCACCACCCTGATTTCCTCATCTGTCAGCCCGTATAACTCATATACCAGACGGTCTATCTGACGGTCGGTTGTATGAATCTGGCGCTGGATGACGTTCCTTTCATGGCTGGTCCTTGCTTTAGCCCCACCTCCATTCAGAGACAGCATCCGGTCGACTAGTTTCGCAATAGGTGTCAAGCTGGCAACGCTGTTTGTAGTATCCATGTGCTTGGGGAGGGGCAGCGCCAGCAGTGCATTTTTCAACACATCTATTGTCGCAAAGTAGTTTTCGTACAGATATTGCAGTAGCCTTGAGTTCAGCACGCCAGTCAGAGCCTTCAACAAGTCACTATTATCGGATGTGTGGAGCAGTAACATTGCATCCTTAACAAAGACGCCAGTGTCATCAAAGGTGGCTATTAAGAGCCTGCCCATACGAGCGACAACGACTTTGGGCCTTTCGAATCGCTGGCGGTCACCGGGACGGGCAGTCTGGCGATTCGCTCGCATTACTTCTGGGCGATAATCCACATACTCTCTGGGTTGAAGCGGTCCGAAGCGCGTGATGTCAGCGGAACGAACGAATGGTTCGTAGAATTCGTTCATGCGTTGCGCAGCAAGGAAAAGGTCATCGTCAGCCGTCTTGAATCCATAGAAGAAGTCGAACTCCGACCCAACGGTGACGCCACTCTGTGTACACCTTGCAAAGAGAGCAGGTGCCCCGCTTTGACTGTGCAGGAGGAGGTTGGAGAGATGTGACCTAATCATGTCCGATTGAGCTGCCCAACTTACGTCGTGTGTAACTCCGCCTACAGTCATCTCACGCACGCGTGCCTTGGCCGTATCGATATCGGCTTGCTTGCTAGTCCTGTTGAGTACAAAGACGAACGTTCTGACTGTGGCACCTTCGAAGACCTTTTCTGGCGTCCTGACCAGTTGCTCAATAGCGGTCTCCGATAAGACAAACTGACGTAGACCAGTGAAACTTTCGAGCGAAGTCCATGTATTCGGCGTAATAAAAGAGAGCCTGCCTTCCGAGCGTAGTAATTGTATTCCCTTCTCGATGAAACACGCATAGATGTCGGACTTAGCCACGAACGTGTGGTAATGCTTCCAGAAATATTCTTTCTGTTCCCGTGACAGGCGATGCACCCTAATGTACGGCGGATTACCTATAACAGCATCGAAGCCGGAAACGTCACCTGAGAATACTTCTGGGAATGCTACTTTCCAGTCGAAGACGTTGATGCGGTATAACTCATCCTCATCAAGGAAGTTCGTCTGTACATGGTCGTAATAATCAGGTCCAATCAACGAATTTCCACACTTGATGTTCTCGTCAAGGTCGGGAAGCGCCCTCTCATGAAACATGCTCAGTTGCGTCACCAGCGACTGCTCAGACTCCCCTTCGAGCACCTTCAGCAGCAGGGAGAGCTTGGTTACCTCCACCGCCTGTGCGTCGATGTCCACGCCATAGATGTTGTTGAGTAGTATCCGCTTCTTCTCCTGCGTGGTAAGGTGCCACGTGCCCCCCGGCCCCTGATACAACTCCCGTTGATGCTTCTGAGGCCCATCGGCAACGTACTGGTCGCGGTGCCAGTCAAGCAAATAGGTGTAAGCGCCGATGAGGAACGAGCCTGAGCCACATGCGGGGTCTAATATCCTCAGCTTGCTCGCATTGCCCCTTGGCCCGGCCTTCTTGCCCCTAAGCAGCTTCCCCACCGTGTTCTTCACGATGTAGTCCACGATGTAGGTCGGGGTGTAATAGACGCCCCCGGCCTTTCTGACCTCTGGCTTCTCTTCTATCTCCACTTTGCGGTCAGGAGAAAGGCGTATGACCTTGCCGAGGAACTGCTCGTAGACCTGACCCAGCACATCAATCGGGAGCACCGAGAACTCGTAAGGACTGTCAGGGTAGTAGAGCCTCGTTACCACACTTTTCAGCACGGCGTCGTCTATTGTGAGCCGGAGTGTCAGGTCGTCGGGGTAAGGACGGTCTTTCTCTTGGTGGAAATGGAACAGGCCGGAGTTGTATCGCTCATCAGCCCGAATAAACATATTCTTCAGGCCATCGTATATATCGGCACCGTTCGCTAGCTTGAGCAGCCTTCCGTACTCTTCTATGCCCCTGTCTTCAGCCATCCTCAGAAAGATAATGCGGTCAATAGTCATCTGGACGGCGTAGTTGAGTTGGCGCTGCGTGAGGTGGGGATTGCGGTGCGCAAGGTCGCGTGCTAGCGCCTCTCGCCATGACTCTATCTCTCTCAGGAAGGCGGCATTGACCGTATCGGTACCACGCCTGCCCTCAGTCTTGCATGCGTACTCTTCCAGCGAGCCTGCGAGCACCGCCTCCTTGGAGAAGATGGACGCAATCTCCCCCCACCGCTCGGGGTACTCGGTGTACTCCATGAACTTCAAACGTGCCTTGGAGGGGCTGTCGTTCTTGTCGGGCCTGACACATGTGTCGTAGACCGCCAGTTCTTCAAAGTCAGTGAGGACACTCAAGGGCAGCTTGGCAGACCACGCGTATCTGCGGAGCTGATAAGCGGAGTCATCGTGCTCCCTCAGGTTGACCAAGGGTTTCTTGGCTTCTACGAAGAATCTGCGCTCGCCACCGATGCGGAAGCTGTAATCAGGAGCCTTGGTGCCGCCCCCTACTTGGATGGCGTCCTCGTGAACTACGTCTTTGTAGGTTTCGGACTGCCCCGTCCGGTTCTCTACGTCCCATCCGAGCAGACCGAAGAGAGGGTTGATGAACTCTTGGCGCACCCGTGCTTCCTTGTAGCGCCCAGAGCGATAAGCGTCCTGATAACGGCCAAAACGGTCTACAAGTTCTAGTAGCTGTTCAGGGGGAGTCACGGCAACCTGTGTTGCTAGACCCTCAGTCTGTGTCATTGCGAGACCCTCTCTACTTGACAGTTTCTGCGAGTGTATCACGGCTAAGGCTAGGTTGCGTGTTCCTTCGGCAAGTGTCCTCAGCCTACGAGAGTCGAGGGACACTACCCGGCATCCTAGGCCAGTGAACAAGAATGCCAAGCTACAAAACTTGACGCGGCCCGTCGTGAGCCAGTACACATGGTCTAGGTTGAGCAGAGCTGAAAGGAGCTTGCCTGTCCCTCACGGGGCGGGCGGCTCCTTCGGCATTTTAGGGCTATGACAACAGAATGGAGGAACTAATGACAGGACTTGAATTGCTGCTCATAAGGCGCAGGTACAAGTTGCGACAGATTGAGCTAGCGCGGCGTCTACGAGTTGATAACACGCTCATCAGCGCTTGGGAAAACGACCGGAAGCCTATACCCGAGCATCGAGCAACTGAGATAAAGGCGGCGCTACTGGCGGACAGCGACAAGAGGACTTAGTTGAAATGACCTGCTCAGCCGATTGAGAGGGCGGACTAAGCAGGTCAAGGAAGTACACAATGATTCTAGCAGAGGCCCATAACCTAAATGAAAGCTCGGCGGCTACTGGTTTATCACAGGCACATATTTCACCGCGACCAGCTACCCTAAGCATCCCCAGAGGAGGGCAGATAGCAGAGTTGCGCGGGCCGTCCCTACCGGGCCAAGCTCGCGGGGGTGGAGGTATCCGCCAGCCCTGTAAGGGCCTTAGCAAGGCGGCACGTCGCAGGATGCTCAAAAGTATGCGCTCAATAGACCTTGCTAAGGCAGGCCGGGCGTCCTTTTGGACTTTGACATATGGGAGTGACTATCCGACCGATGGACGGGTTGTAAAAAAGCACCTCGATACCTTCCTGAAGGCGCTGTCGCGGCGATGTCCTGATGCGTGGGCTTTCTGGCGTCTCGGGACGCAGCGCCGGGGATGCCCGCACTTTCACTTGTTAGTATTCGGGCTGTCAGTTGCGGCTTGCCGGGCTTGGGTTGAAAGCACGTGGACTAGGATAACGGGCGGTGATTCCCAAGGTGCTGCGACGCAGGTAGCATCGGTGCGCTCGTGGGAGCGTGTCACCAATTACATCGCCAAAGTAGAGAAGAACTCGACCGCCTTAGAACACTGCGGCAGGTTCTGGGGACTTCACAACCGTGCCGGGTATGAGCAGGCGGTGAGCGTCGAGAGTCGAGGTCTACTACCGTCTGAGTTTCATCCCGTCAAGCGGGCCATGCTCCGGCTCTACAGGTCGCGTGGTCGCAGCAGGGTCAAGGGTGGAGGTCGCAACTCGGGCCTGTGGCTGTTTATAGAACGCGGGACGGGTGATGCACTATGGCGCTACTTGGCACGTCTAAGGTACTCCGCTGAGTACGACTTGCGATGTTAGGCGTGATGCGCACCGCCAAGCTGCTAGTAAGTCATGAGAGCTTATGTGTTGGAAGAAAAAAGAAAATCTCTTCTCCGTTCCTTGCCCTAGGTGAGTGGTGAGATTGCCGACAGAATCCAAACCGAACTGTTGAGCTTAGAAGTGTCCAGTTGAGAAGAGTAGTTGGATAGTAGCGACGTGCCGAGCGAGGGTGAGCTCTTTGATTTTCTTTAGCTGACTAAGGGAGGGGGCTGGTCCCGGTTTTCAGAGTCCGTGTCCGCTACCAGCGGCTTGAGCATCGAGATTCAGATGCTAGCAAAAAAGTGTTGCACCCCCGCTCACGGTCGCTGCGCGGTGGATGACCTCGGACGCTGCCTGCGAGCATACAGTGGTCATGGTAACGGCGTTTGATGCTGCTCTCAGCCGCCGTATCCGTCAGGAGTGGGATATAGGTTGCCAATGTGCCGTCTACTCCCCACCAGCCAAAACCCGAACATTAGTTTGCATTCAGAGCCTCTGTAGTGGCTTCTAAGGCCCTAATCTCCCCAGAGAGTACCGCGAGCCTTGACGGGGTGTCCAGTCGCTACGGCCATCACAGGTGCCAGTAAACACGAGTCACTGTGTTGTCAAAACTGCAACCGCCCCGGCTGAGAGACAAGGGGTTTGACACCAGCCTACACAAAGTAAACTCCTTGGGGGGCACGCCTGAGAAGCCGCAAACGACGCGAGTTGACGAGACGCTAACAGAGCGCCGGATAGGGGCATGGACGCGGCAAGCAGAGGGTGTCAGTAGGTCAAAAGGATAAAAAACATGCCAGTACAAGCGAGAAAGGCAAGCGGAGAGAGCAGTAAGGTTATGAACACCAAGATACGGGCACGGCGAGACCCGGCACGGGTTCTCCAGTCTACCACCGATACTATACCCAGCACCACTCCGGCAGTAGACGCGATTGTGAGTACAGTGCTTACCACGATGAGGAGGAATGCAAGTAGGTCTCCCCTGCGAGTGCCATTGCCTAGATTGAACGGGTCCCACTCCACGACAGTGCCAATCGCGAATATAGATGCCGCGAGTAGCACTGCCAAGGCGGTGAACCCGGCGGCAGTCATAGCGGTCAAACTCAGACCGCTCGGCATGTTCGGCTCTGGCTCCATTCCCTACTCCTTTGCTTGTTTCCGTCTCACACGTGAGATTTCAGGCAGGGGTATCCTGAGCACGGCTCGACAGACCCCCTCGGGTGTGTTGTCATCGAGAACGAGGTCGCTAAATGTTAGCTCGCCGTGAAACCCTACTTCTACCTCTCGTCTGACTGGACAGAGAGAGGGGTCTGCGACATAGTTGAAGTGTCCTTGCCAGAAGACCGTCTCCGAACCTCTCTCCAAGGTGACGGAGCGACCGGATGCCAGAGGGCTAACGCTGGTATTCCAAGAGTGTCTGG
Organism: Rubrobacter sp.; assembly: GCA_016781735.1. GTDB lineage: Bacteria > Chloroflexota > Chloroflexia > Thermobaculales > Thermobaculaceae > LC3-1. The sequence continues at coordinate 547 of JADDPT010000089.1, read as the reverse complement.
TTGCAGAGGGGATGCCTGTCTGCCCTACGAGAAGCGATGCTCAATCAAGTCGAACAGCGCAAGGATGCAGACGATGGCGCCGAAAATAAGCATGAAAGTGCCGACCGCCAAAGGCAGCCACGATAAGCCCATCCGGTCGAGTGCGGCGAATGCCAGCACAAAGGCGGCGGCCATTGCAGCCAATACGGGCAGCCGTTTCAGAGCTTTCGCATAACCAATTACCCAGCCCAGCCAAAGCACGCCCAGCAGGATTGCGACCGCACCGAACCTAGCACCGCCGGGGTGCGGTTCGGCTCCGAACATACCGCGCCAAAGCTCCAGACAACCAATGCCTGTAAGAGACCCTGCCCAGAACTCCGCGTTCGGGTTGTCCTTGCCGAGGAAGCGCATCAAACGAGAATGCAGGTTCATCGGTGACTCCTTAGCTCTGTCGGCTGATTATCGCATAGCTTCACTGCAACAGAAAGGTGTCAGAGCCGAAGCCTGCGCCACGGAAATACCCCTACTCTTCGCCGCTACCACCGCACCAGTGACAGGATTCCCATAT
>JADDPT010000026.1 GCA_016781735.1 Rubrobacter sp. | reverse complement strand
ACGAAAGAGTATAATTGCGCAGGCATGGCAGGCGACCGAGCTGTTCTCAGAACACGAGATCGATGAACTGGTCGCGGAGACGTGCTCGTGGCTGGATGAGCGCGACCTGCGGTGGGTCCAGGATGCCGAGCACAACGACTGGGTGGTGGAGGGAGAGCACATGCAATCGCTCCGGACCGCCGACAACGATGACTTCCCGTTCAAGCAGCTTGAGGATCTCTGCTATCAGGCTCGCAGTTGCGTCGCGTCACGGTGACGAGGTCGCCAACGAATGGATGCTTGTCACCCCTCCGTGGCAACCACCTCGCGAATCCAGCCGAGCAGGTCGCGGTCCAGCTCCTCGCGGCACTGGTCCAGCCCGTGACGGCAGCCGGGGTAGGGCACGAGTCGCTTCGGCTCCCTCGCCCGGCGGTGGATGTCGCGGGAGCAGGCGTCGGGGAGGACCTCGTCGTCGGCGCCGTGCGCGATGAATAGCGGGCGAGGACTAATCCGGCTGGCCAGCTCGGTCCCGTACGCCTGGCTGCTCAGGGCCGCCACCGCTATGACCTCCTCGCTCGTGGCGCCGGCCGTGATAACAACAGCCCCGCCGAACGAGTGCCCGACGAGCACGACTAGCGGACGCCCCTGCGTCCCCAGGTAGTCTATCCCGAGCAACACGTCGAGCACGCAGCTCGTGAGGTCTCCGGGCCGTCGATAGGCGAGCTCAAGCGAGGCGACGCCGTCGCCGGTGAGCTGCCGGGCGAGCCGCGTGTACACTCCTCCCGCCGGTCCGCCGAGTCCGCCGCCCGCGCCGAACACCCAGAGCACGGCAACGTCGCTGGCCCGAGCGGCGTGATACCGGCAGTTGATTGTTCCGCCACTGGTGCGGAGCGCAATCAACTCGGCGTCACCTTCGGACGCCACCTGCTCGACACCCCTCAACTCCAGCCGGGGCACGCGGCTTCCTCTTGTCATGACTTCCCTACAATCCTTTCGGCAATCGCAACGACATCTGGGTACCCCTGCGTATACCCCCGAGCACGTCCCGTGCCTAACGCATCGCCTTTGGGTTGAGCAATAGAGAGCCGCACAGGTTCATGTGCCAGTGTTTGCGGCTCTGATGCGGGAGAAGCGGAACCTACGCGCGACAACCAGAAACAACGTCAGAGAGGAATATCCCCAGAGAGATGCCGCCTGGTATCAGCCAGCCGAGATCCAGCAGGAGGAACGGACTCAGCGCCGTCAGCATGGATCTGCAAATCAGGGCTCTTCCTGCGCCTCGCAAGAGCAGCTAACACGTGGGCGGGCGCGCGTGACAGTGAGGTGGCGAGTCCAACGACGACTTTTGACAGTTGGGACAGAACACGGCGTGCCGGTCAGTGGAGAATGACGCCGCAGCCAGCTTCGCGCCGGGCCTTAGCCCCGAGGCATCACGGTGGCGGGCTCGGAGTGCATCCTTTGCTCCCGCCGGAGATGGGAGTCGAGCACGAAAGCGCCGAACGGTATTACTGAGGCGACCAGTGCGCCTATCACCCGCCCGAGCGACCAGCGACGCGCGCGCCATACGTGCGCGACGGCGGCGACGAAGAGGATCGTCAACATCCCGTGGAGCGAGCCCACTACCCGGACAACCTCTGGGAGACCGGCAAGATATTTCAGCGGCATCGCGATCCCCAGTAGCACTAGGTAGGAGACGCCTTCCAGTATGCTGACGGCGCGTAGACGCCCGATAGGAGTTCTGATCACATTGGTGCCTTTCTGGTTCGTAGCAGGTTAGATGGTGCCTTGGCTCGCCGAGATCGCTGTGCATCTGCGCTGACGCTGTCGCCTGGACTGTCCCGCCTGTGCGACCCTGTGAGTACGCGCTGCTGCTTTGCGGCGGTTGCACCTACTCTATTCTCGCATCACTCGCACGGTGCCGCAAACGACGCTCTGCGTCGGGGCCGTCCACAGTCACTGTTCTGTTATTGGCACTGGAACCTGAGTCGAGCACAGCCGGCCTGCAAACGTAGATGGCTGCACGCGTTCTCATCCAGGCTGCAAGGTAGAATGGATCGCACGGACACCACAACGCACCCAGCGCAGATGCGTAAAAATGAGGCGGGCGCCGCCACCTTTGCTTGATGGTTATGAGGATACCCTTGGTTGCTGATAACAGGGGCGAGCACGGACGGGCAGAGGAGGATCTGCGGAGGAGCGAGCAGCGGTACCGCTCGCTGGTGGAGGCCACCTCCCAGATAGTGTGGACGGCGACCACGGAAGGGCTCGTGGAGACCGACCTGCCTACGTGGCGAGCCTACACGGGGCAAACTGAGGATGAGATCCAGGGCACGGGCTGGCTCGATGCGCTGCACCCCGACGACCGCAAGCGCACCGCGACGGTGTGGGAGAACGTGGTCGCTACGAGGAGCGTTTACGACATCGAGTATCGTCTCCGTGGCAAGGACGGGAACTACCGGCACTTCGCGGCGCGCGGCGTTCCCGTGCTGGAGGAAGACGGGAACATCCGGGAGCGGATCGGCACCTGCACAGACATCACAAAGCGCAAGGAGGCGGAGGAGGAGCTGCGCAGGAGCGAGGCTATCCTCGCCGCCGCCCAGCGTATCGCTCACCTTGGTAGCTGGGAGTGGGACATCATTCGCGACGAGGAGCGGTGGTCCGACGAGGTGTATCGGCTCTTCGGCTACCAGCCCGGCGAGCACCGTCCGAATTACGAAGCGTTCCTGAACGCTGTGCACCCCGAGGACCGGGAGCAGGTGAAGCTCGCCGTCCAGGCCGCGCTGCGGGACAGGGCGCCGTACAGCCTCGACCACCGCGTGCTACTACCCGACGGTGAGGTGCGCCACGTGCACGAGGAGGGCGAGGTGGTGTTCGAGGGTGGCAAGCCCGTGCGGATGGTCGGCACGGTCCACGACATCACGGACCGCCGACTGGCGGAGGAGCAGGTCCGGCAGGCGCTCAGGCTGCGCAACGAGTTCCTTTCTGTTGCCTCTCATGAGCTCAAGACGCCGGTCACTTTGCTCAAGGGATACTCGCAGATCCTCACGAGCAAGGCCCGACAGAAGGGCGACCAGGAGATGGTGAAGCCGCTGGAGATCATAGACCGGCAGGTAAACCGTATGGCGCAGCTCATAGAGGACCTCCTGGACATCTCGCGCATCGAGAGCGGCAAGATGCCGTTCGACATGGCGCCGCTCGACCTGGGGGCGGTGACGGAGGAGGTTATCGGGGAGGTGCGAGCCTCCTACCCGGACTTCGAGCTGCGCACGCATATCCCAACAGCGTCCGTGTGGGTGCGAGGAGACAAACTGCGGCTCCAGCAGGTAATCACGAACCTGTTGCTGAACGCGGTGAAGTACTCGGGCGGCTTCCGGGAGGTCGACTTGCGGCTATGCCGGGAGGACGGGCAGGCAGTTGTGAGCGTCTCCGACCGGGGCATTGGCATCCCCGTGGAGCAGCAGCCACAGGTGTTCGAGCTGTACTTCCGTGGGGCGAACGCGCCGACGAATAACTATGGCGGCCTGGGCCTGGGACTGTACATAAGTAGGGGCATCGTCGAGCGGCACGGGGGTGCGATGCGGCTGGTCTCCGAGGTGGGCAAGGGCAGCACCTTCTCCTTCACGCTGCCTCTGCTAGATTCCGAGAGCCTGCCGGCAGTGAACGATTCTGCAGAAGGTAGCGGCGGGGAGTAGAGGCGCTAGCTCCAGTAGGAGGGTTATTCGAGCCGCCCCTACCTCCTCGCCGCCAGCTTGAGGGAGAGGCGGTTCTCGATGAGAGCGTGCATCTCGGAGGCTATCTGGTCCCAGGAGTAGCGAGCCAGGAACTCAAGTTCTTTTCGCCTGCGTGCGTCTCGCTCCGGCTCCTGTTCGTCAAGCGTGGCCTCAATCTGGTGGACGAACTCCTCCGTTCCTTCGGCTATACGCACGACCGAGCCGTACAGGGAGACCACGTCGGGGACGGGAGTCGAGACTATCGGCTTGTGGCCCGCCATGTACTCGAGCGTCTTCGTGGGGCTGATGAACCGGGTGCTCTGGTTGAGCGCGAACGGCATCATCGCGACGTCGAAGGACTTGAGGTAGCTGGGAAGCTCGTCGTACCCCTTCTTGCCGGGGTAGTGGATATTCGGCAGGCGTGGCAGGTCGCTCTCCTGGATCTTGAGGACTGGGCCGACAAGCACGAAGCTCCACTCGGGCCGCGCCTCCGCCGCCCTCCTTAGCAGATCGAGGTCCAGTCGCTCATCAATCACGCCGTAGTAACCAACGATGGGATGTGGCAGATCGCTCATGTCAGGCGGAACAGGGAACCTTGGCTCGAGAGCTTGCGCGAAATGTTCCTGCTCCACGCCGGAAGGAAAGAGGTGCACGTCGGGGTGACGATCCTTCTTGCCCTCGTACAGGCTGGGGCCACCGCCGAAGACGAGGTCCGCGCGGTCGAGCAGTTCCTGCTCCTGCTGCTTGAGGCGTGGAGATGCGAACTTGAACGCAGCCAGCTCGTCCATCACGTCGTACACGACCAGGTCTGGCTTGAGGATGTCTATGAAGTTCACTACGGCGGGAGTATAGAGCCAGAGGATTAGCGGACCGCCACTCCGCCACCCAGCAACGTACCGCTCGACCTCCTCCTCCAGTCGTGACTGCACTGGGCTCTCGAACATCAGGCCGGCCACCTTTATGTTGTCCGATACCTTGAAGGGGTGGGCTCCTGCCTGGTCCAGCACGTCGTTGAGCCTGCGCCAGAAGGTCTGACGGTCGCTCCGGTATGAAAGGCGAGCGACTTGCAGCCGAGGCAGGATCTCCAGGATCTCGAAACCCTCGCTCTGGGGGCCAATCTTGATGCGCGGCTCTTCCACGTACAGGGTCCGGTGCTTCTCGCTGATGCGCGAGAGCAGGTGCTGTGGGCGCTGCCACACCCAGTCCCACCACAGATGGGAGATGCAGACGATGTCCGCTGGAGCGCGTTCCAACGTATACCTCCTTGAGATAGCGGCAGCTGCGAGGGCGCGTGGCAGCCCCGACATGGCTTCCGGCGGTTGATGAGGGCGCGACGCCCCTACTGCGACAGCATAGCCTCGGCCGGGCTAGACGTATCGGGAATCCCAATCAGGCTCTGATCGCCCCTCTCATGAGGGATCCACGTCTCCTCGGGCTCGCCCAGAAGCACGTGGTTGACGAACTCGACGCCCATCATCGTGGAGTGGTCCATGTTGCCTATCTCGTAGCACCACGCCCCGAAGCGGCCACGGCTGTATATGTTCTGGCTCATCAGGTACGGCTGGATGATGGCGAGCGCGTCGTTGCGCCCGACGCTCGGCACAGGGTACCAATGCTTGACGTCTATCACCTTCGTGGAGAGGATGATCTCCCGCTCCTCTTCCTTCATCAGCCCCACGTTGATCAACCCCTGTATCGTGCGCTCAAGGATCGTCCCCTTCTCCTCGTGCTTGTAGGGGGAGTAGGAGGTCTCAGTGAGGAAGAGCGTCGTGCCCGGCGGCGCTATGTGGGGCGAGTAGTGCGATAGATACGTCACCCTGTAGAACGAGGCGCTCTCCTCCGGGTAGTAGACCCAGCACTTGGAGCTCTCCGTCGGCCGGTCTATGCCGACGCCTATTGAGTAGCCGCTGGAGTAGAGCAGGTCCTCGGAAGCGTGCAGGACCTCATCCGGCACGCTGTCCATCCTGGGCAGCAGCTCGGTTATGGGCATGGTGGAGAGGAGCACGTCGTAGCGGGTGGTGTCCCCGTCCTCGAAGGTGACCTTTCTGGCTACAGGGTCCACGTGCGTGGCGCGCTTGTTCAGGTGGAGGTTGTCGTCAACGTATGGGTGGTAGCGGTCGTAGAGGCCGCCAGTGCCACCGTAAAGCGGGAACTTGAAGGAGTTGTTCGGTCCCCAGCTCACATCATCCTTCTGCTCGATGATGTTGCGGAGGATGCGCTCGAGGTCGACGAGGGCGACGCGCTCGCCGATCCACTCCTTGTTCATCATGTCAGCGGGGTGTGCCCACACCTTGAAGTTGTACGGCAGCATGAAGTGCTTGGAGATGCCCTCACCAAACTGCGCGAGATTGAACTCCTTGAAGTTCTTGGGGTCGTGCTGCTTCTTTTGAGCCTCGATCAGGCCCATCAGGCACTCAAGGAGTACATCATTCGGAAGGTGGCGGATGTTGTTCTGGAACGGGTAGGGCACCCACCTGTTCATCATCCAGACCCACGCCTCGCGCTGTATCTTGGTGTAGTCCTGGCCAAGGAGGGTATCGACGAGCCTGTCGAAGTACTCGTAGTGGCTGAACATCACGTGCCCGCCGATGTCGTACGTGAAGCCCTTCTCGTCGGTGTACGAGCGTGCCAGACCCCCGAGGACATCGCTTGCCTCGTAGATGTCCCAGTTGCTGTGGCTCAGCTCTCGCAGGCGGTACGCTGCGCCCAGTCCCGTCGGCCCCGCGCCCAGTATCACTATCCGCTTGTCGGCTCGATCTCCGGTCATAGCGACTCGTTCCTCCTTGGTGCCTCTTATCGGTAGGCGCCTTCCGTGGGAGTCCTGTTAGTCCTATCTGAAAACGGTCCGCAAAGCTGTCCTGCAGATGCCGCTTCCTCCCCATCCCACTTTTATCCCTAGCTCTTCGCGTGGCGGTGAAGGGCGCACAAGGTAACGAGTGGATGGCGGCGTTTGCCATGGACCCCTCGATGTAGTGGCGCTTTGAATGTTGGTGTTCAGGCTTGCTTGCGCCTGGTAGGGCACCCTCGCATTCTGGGGAGACAGAACAAGAGTGGCTGAGCGCACCTTATAAGAGCCGTTGGCAAGGGCCCGAGCAATTGGTGTGCCACCTGAGCGGTCGTATCTCGCGCCGTTGAGTGGGCAGCGCGGGCCCTTCGACCATACCGAGTCCAATCCAGAAGGCTGGCACACCAGGGCTCATACCCTCCGCTACCACACGAGCACCCCTGCCGACGCGCAGGATACCACATAACGATGTTAGACGTGGGCACGGTAGCCGAGCCTGGACCCTGCTACTTCTGCATTCCATCTCTCTAGCGTAGGCGCGAGTTTTGCTCTCACATATAATCCCGGATCCACGCGCTCGATAGCCCAGTCCCCGTCCGTTGCTGCAGCATTGGTAGGGGCAGTGTGGCATCTATGGAAAGTCAGCTCGACCAGTGCCTGTATTTATATAGATGAGGTGTAACACGCGGAATTTCACTGGATGACCGGTTTCGAGTCCTCTTCGTTTCCACAGATAGGCATGGACGAGCTGGAGCTCACGCAACAATACCAGTACTGGGCGTCCGACCTGGTGCGCGTGCGAGACCTGGGCATCAACTTCATACGCTACGGGGTGCCGTGGGACCGGGTGAACATACGCCCGCACGAGTACGACTGGCGCTGGACGGACCAGGTGATGGACCTCATGCAGGTGCTGGGGATCAACCCAATCGTTGACTTGTACCACTTCGGGAGCCCGCTGTGACTGGAACAGGGGCTGATGCATCCCGTCTTCCCGGAGTTCCAGGCCGAGTGGGTTCGCTCGCAGGTACGAGTGGGTACAGAGGTACACCCCAACGAACGAGCCATACATCATGTCCTCCTTCGCCGCCGACTTCGGTCACTGGTACCCGTTCCTTACCGGCCACAAGAACTTCGGGCGTGCCCTGAAGAACGTCGCGAAGGGGCTATGCATGTCATGGGAGGAGATCAAGCAGGTACGGCCTGATGCCCGGATGATGGTGAGCGACACTCACGAGTACTGGCACCCGCTTGACGACGGCGCGAAGGACCACGCGGAGTTCATGAACCAGCGACGCTTTCTCACGCATGACCTGTACGGCGGGCGCATCGGTGACGACTACCCCATGCGCCCGTACCTGCTCGACATGGGCTTCACGGACCTTGACCTGGAATGGTTCCGCGAGCACGCGGCCGACCTCGTGGGCGTGGACTACTACCCGCACTCGGAGCACCAGCTGCGCTCCAACCCGAGAGGAGTTATTGAGACGCCGACCGGTCGTTTGGCGGACGAGACGGCGGAGAAGCAGTTCGGGTTCGCGAAGCTGGTCAAGCAGTACTTCGACCACTTCCGTCGCCCGATCGTGCTCGCCGAGACGGGCGCGCCGGGTGACGACGAGCGCAAGCTTTGGTGGCTGGAGGAGTCGGTGCGGGGCATACGACAAGTCCGCGAGGAGGGGGTGCCGGTCGTAGGCATCGTCTGGTGGGGGGCAATCGACCAGGTGGACTGGGACTCGAACCTTCGGCGGCGCAACAACAATATCAACCCAACCGGGCTGTGGGAGCTCAAGTGGAATGGCGGCAAGCTGGAGCGCGTGCCTACTCGCGCGCTCGACGCGTACCGCCGCTACATCCAGATGCCTATAGCGGAGAGCGTGGGTGAGGGCACCGAGCCGCTGGCTCCAATCGCGCCCCCGTAGCATCGAGGTCTCACTTCCCTCCGGTTGAGAATGCTTCCCTTGGCCTATCTCGAGCAAAGATATAGACATCTGGCCGATATTGCTGCCGCTCTTACCTTGCTTAATGCATCCTTCGAGGAGCAAAATACGTTCATTAAGCAAATAGGGTTATGGGCTGTTTCGGTTTGACGGATAGCGAAGCATATTGTTGACAGGTTGGAAGGACTGGGGCTGGTGATTGCAGACAGGGAGTTCGGATTCACACGCGACAGAGAAGACGCGCGGGCAGTCCAACAGTACCTCAACCCGCTGCCCCGCTCAGTCATACGCCGCAACGCTTACATGCTCCTTGACGGAGAGTGGCGGTTTGCCGTTGACCCGGAAGACCGGGGATTGCGGGAGCAATGGTACTTAGGCCACCGGTGGGAGCGCACGGCTATGTGGCCGGGCTCGATTGAGGACCACATGGCGTCCGCGAAGGACATGCAGCAGACCATGCGGCCCTGGCAGGATACGGTCGTAGCGTGGTATGAACGTGAGTTCGAGGTCCCGGAAGCATGGACGAGCTCGCCCGATCGTGTGCCGCAGGTGTCGTTTGGCGCGTGTGGATATGAGACGCGGGTATGGCTGAACGGGCACCCGCTAAAGACCGTGGAAGGGGAGGACATCCACTACGGGGAGTACACCTCTTTCTCGTACGAGCTTCCGCCTGAGCTCCTGAAACCGGTCAACCGCCTCACGGTGCGTATTGCCGACTCCCTCGACGCCGACCTGCCTCGCGGCAAGCAGGAGTCGCACGTGTATAAGCGGGGCGGCATCTGGTACCAGACGTACACAGGGAGCGTCCGCAGCGTCTGGCTCGAGCCTGTGGAGCGGAACCGCTTGCGCTCCCGGCTGGCCGTGATAAGCACTGTGGAGGACCGGCTGGTGGAGTTTAACTTTACCACCCGTATCCACACGCCCGGTGATTATAAGCTGCGCCTGGTCGTGGCGGGCAGGGGCGAGAGCCAGCCGATGGCCGTCGAGGAGATCAACCTGCCGCTTGGGGCCGGGGAGAAGGAGCAACGTATCGCTCTCGAGCTGCCGAAGGCTGAGCTATGGTCTCCCAGCAAGCCGAACCTGTACCACCTGACCGCGGAACTCACCTCGCCCACCGGCAACATCTCGCGAATAGAGACGCACTTCGGGCTGCGCAAGATAGAGTCACGCGGGCGGCGTGTGTACCTGAACAACGACCCGCTGTACCTCGACGGCATCCTGTACCAGCCGGGCACAGCCACGTACGAGCAGATCCGTCTCCACATGCTGGGCATGAAGGAGCTTGGGTGTAACCTCGTGCGGGTGCACATATCGGGCGTGGACCCGCGCATCTACGATCTGGCGGACGAGATGGGGATGTTGCTGTGGGTGGAGGTGCCGAGCCCGCACTCCTCGAACGAGCGTTCCCGCGCGAACCACTGGGCGGAGATGATGCGCATGCTCGTGATGATAGGCTCCCATCCATCGGTCGCGATATGGAGCGTGTACAACGAGGACTGGGGCGTGCAGGACCTGGAGACCAGCCCCGAGACGCGAGCCTACATCACCCGAGTGTACGACTACATGAGAATCCACTATCCGCAGCTCCTGGTCGTGGACAACGACGGCTGGAGGCACCTGTCGGTCGAGGGGAGGATCACCTCTGACCTTCTAAGCGTGCACCTGTACACCCCCGACCTGGACCGTTGGAGAGACAAGCTGGACCGGCTGGTGAGCGGCGCGAACGAAGGTTTGATGGGGAACCCTCTAGTGATCGGCGACCCCTTCCTCTACCGCGGCCAGCTGCCGCTGGTCGTCAGTGAGTGGGGAGGCTGGGGCTGGAGAGGGTATGGGGGGCCGGAGGACGCTGCGGTCAAGGCGGAGAGGATCCGGGCCTTTAAGCGGGAGCTTCGCGCGCGCCCGATCGCCGGCGACGTGTACACGCAGGCGACAAGCATTGAGGAAGAGGACAACGGCATCATGGACATCGAGACGGGAGAGCTACAGGTTCCACCCGGAACGCTCGACTCCCGAGACCTCGTGCCAGCAGAGCCGGACCACTCCAATGATGCCAGGGGCACGGCTGCTCGTTAAGCGAGCTTGACGGACTCTCTCTGCGAACATGTGGCGGCGAAGTAGGGGGTCTCATCCGCCTTCGCTGTTACTCCACCCGCTGACTCTCCGGCATAAGGCTCTTGTGGATGTTGCTGGCCGCCACTGCTCCCATCGCGGCGGCTACGAGCACTAGCTCCTCCAGCGGCGCGATGTCGCCGGCTGCGTACACCCCTTTGATGTTCGTCTCCTGCTTCCGATTCACGGCCACGCAGTTCTCGCTGGTGATCTCGCAGTTGAGGCTGTCGAGGAGTTTCAGCCGGGGCTTGTGGTCTATGTTGTAGAAGATACCGTCACACTCGACGCTGCTGCCGTCCTCCAACAGCAGCCTCTCCACCTGCCCGTGCTCGCCCTCGATGCATGTGATCTTCGCTGTGAGCACCTTGATGTTGTTCTGCTCTAGCTTTGACAGGTGATCTTCCGGCACGCCAGGCTCGTTTCCGTTCGTGATCACTGTAATTGAGTCCGTGTACGTGAGGAAGTTGAGGGCGTAGCCGGCCATGTTCTCGCCCCAGCTAACGACAGCGATCTTCTTGCCGGTGTACTCGTAGGCGTCGCACGCGGGACAGTGCCATGCGCTCACGCCCTCGTACTCCTCGAAGTTAGGGATGTCGGGCTTCCGGTCCGCGGTGCCGGTAGCGATCAGCACGCGCCTTGCCTCGTATGTCTCACCATCGCAGCGGATGGCGAAGCCGTTCTCGGTCTTCTCCACTCCCTCCACGATGGCGGTCACCATCTTTGTCCCGTAGCCGAGCGCCTCACGGCACAGCTTGTCGAGCAGCTCGGCGGGGTTTCCTCCCTCGAAGCCGGGATAGCCGTGGATCGCGGTCGACAGCGCGTTCCGAGACGGACCGCTGGATATGACGAGGGTGGAGCGCCTGTAGCGCCCGAGCCACACGGCCGCCGTCAGCCCCGCGAAACCACCGCCTACTATAACCGTGTCGTACATTGCAAGCCTGCTCCTACTAGTCTCAGCCCTGTTCCCTGACAGGTGGCGCCGAGATGACGATTGTGGGCATTCGGCGCGCCTTCCTCAAACGACTAGCCGCCGGCCAGTCGGTTTTCGGGAACGTGGAATGTATATGTCTCTCCATGACTCAGGTACCTAACGATGTCCTGCAACCCGGCGGCGTCGACCTCCTTGCGGAAGTCTTCAAGGGGGGACTTGAAGACTGTGTAGTCGTTGTAGTGGATGGGTATGGCCTCACTGGGCGCGATGATCCTGAGCAGCTCAACGCCCTGCTTGCCATCCATCGTGACCATGATCCCGAGAGCCCTCGTGCCGCCCAGGTGGAGGAGCGCGAGGTCCACGTCCGGATACCGGCGATGTATCTCCCAGAGCTGTGGATACACGAGCGTGTCCCCGCTGATGTACAGGCGCAGCCCCGCGCTACGCGCCACCGGCTGGAAGTGAAGCAGGCTTCCCATCACGGGCGGGAGCACCCGTGCGAGCGGACCGGGACCGTGCCGGCCCGGCATGGAGGTGACGCGCAGCCGTGCATCCCCTTTGGTCACGTCGAGCGTCTCCCAGGTGTCGAGCGCGTAGGGCGACGCGAAGCCCATCTTCTTCAGGGATTTTGCCGCGTGCCGCGTGGTTACTATGGGCACGCTCCTATTGAGCTTCTGCGCGGCCACGCGATCGAAGTGGTCCTCGTGCATGTGCGAGAGCACTACGACGTCGAGCGGGGGCAGGTCCTCGATCTCGATGGCGGGATCGGTCAGCCTGGCCGAGCGCAGGCCGTAGCCGAGCGCCACCTTCTCGCCTTTGTGGAGGAAGTTTGGGTCGGTGAGGATCGTGAAGCCTGCGTAGCGCAGGATGACGGTCGCGGTGCCGATGAACTGTACGGAGCCGGTGGTCGGGTCGACCTGGGGCCCGCCCGGTGTCAGGACCAACTGTCTCGCTTGGGACATAACGTGCCTCCAGTGTGTACGCTCTGACCAGGGCAGGAAAGATGCCAATGCCACCAGATCCGGGATTCCTGTTCGATGAAAGAGCAGAACCGTGGTGTAGCAGCCTGTTCCCCTGGCGGCTCGTTCGCTAAACTGCTGTAGCAGTTGCGGCAGACGGCGGAACACGAACACGACAGTTTCCTTGATCGGAGGTTCACTTGCCCACCGAGCGGACGTACAGCAATCCCATATACGACGGCTACCTCGGCGACCCATTCGTGCTCAAATACAACGGGGAGTACTACGCATACGGCACGGTGCCCTTCGCGGGCTGTGCTATTCCCGTGCTGCGCTCCACCGACCTCTTGAGTTGGGAGCGGCTCGGTGACGCGATTGCTCCTTCCCCTACGGGTTCCTGCGTCTGGGCGCCGGAGGTGGCGTACAGGGACGGCACCTTCTATATGTATTACTCCTCGGGAGGTCCAGAGGGAGAAGGGCACCAGTTGCGGGTGGCAACGGCGAGCCACCCCGCAGGACCTTTTCAAGAGAGCGGGCCGGTGCTCACGCCCGACGACCCGTTCACTATCGACGCCCACCCGTTTCGCGACGAGGACGGCCAGTGGTACCTGTACTACAGCCGCGACTTCCTGGAGGGTGAGAGGGCTGGCACGGGTATCGTCGTGGATCGGCTGCTCGACATGCAAACACTCTCTGGAGAGCGCGCAACCGTCGTGCGGGCGCACGATGAGTGGCACCTGTTCGAGAAGCAGCGCGACTGGTACGGGCAGATATGGGACTGGTATACGGTGGAAGGCGCGTGGGTGCGCCGGCACGAGGGCCGCTACTATTGCCTCTACAGTGGCGGTGCGTGGAAAGAGCCGAACTATGGCGTGAGTTACGTTGCGGCGGACCATCCTCTCGGTCCGTTCCATCCGGTGCGTGGTACGGATCTGCCCCAGGTGCTCCAGACGCTGCCGGAAAAGGTGGTAGGGCCGGGGCACGCGTGCATAGTGCGAGCGCCGGACAACAAGACGGATTACCTCGTCTACCACGCGTGGGACTCTGAGCACACCGGCAGGATGATGAGGCTCGATCCACTGGAGTGGGATACCTCCGGTCCTTCCTCGCCTGGTCCCTCACTGGAGCCGCAGCCCGCGCCTCCGATGCCGCTCTTTCGGGACCTGTTCGACGGGCCGGACGGAACGTTGCCCAGCCCGGAGGCGTGGCAGTCGCAGGACGGAGACTGGCGAGTAGAGGATGGTCAGTTGTTGCAGTGTGCGTCCCAGTCGCCGGAAGCGTCGGCACCATTGATCGGCGTGCCGTCTCTGCAGTCCTTCCTACTGGAAGCGAACTTGCGCCTGGTCGAGACTGTCGCAGAGCGGGGTGTGTATGGAGTGCGCCACACTGGCGCAGAGTCCGGGAGTTACTCCGAGCTGGCGATTGGCGGGGCGGGAACAGAGCTCTCGTGGCGAACGGTGCGGGAAGGGCGCGAGACTGCGCGGCAGGACTTGAGCCTCTCCGCGCTCGGCCCGGGCTTTCGAGCCGAGCATTACCACCAACTACTGGTGAGCGTGAGTGGCGGGACAGCTGAGGTGTGGGTGGACGGCGTCCGTGTTGGATCAGGGCTGGAAGCCCTGGAGGGTGAAGGGCACGTGTCCCTATTCACGAGGAACGTCTCTGCAGCGTTCGACGGCATATCCCTAAGCTCCCTCGACTAGGAGCGTGGCAGGGTTGATAACGCAGCTTGTCATGACGGGCAGACCGGATGCTTGATGCGAACTTCGGGCGGCAGGGATAGGGAGGATACTTGGTGCGGTTAGAGCGGGCTGTCCTGTGGAGCCGGTTGGACGAGCCGGGAGCGGAGTACTTCGAGCTCTGGCGCGACGAGGGCAGCTGGACGCTCGACGGCAGGGTGGTGCTCGCACTCGATGAGAGGCCCTTCCAGATAAGCTATCGTGTGGTGTGTGACGAGGTGTGGCGCACCAGGGCCGTCAATATCTTGGCGCGCGAGGGAGAGAGACAACTCTCGCTCAACTTTTCCGTGGATACCGAGCAGAGGTGGTGGTCAGGCAAGGAGGCGCTGCGGACCCTCCAGGGGTGCGCCGACGTGGACCTCGGCTTTACACCTGCCACGAACACGCTGCCCCTGCGCCGCGCGGGGCCACCTGTGGGTGAGAGCACGAAGGTGGATGTTGCGTGTGTGTCGTTCCCAGAAATGGCGATCATGCCCGCCCAGCAGGCGTACGCCCGCTCGAGCGAGCGTCGATACCGCTATGAGAATGTCGATAGCGGCTTTGCTGCGGAGATAGAGGTGGACGACTTAGGGTTGGTCACCTGCTACGCTGGTCTGTGGGAGCGTGAGGGAGCC